>NZ_BOPD01000012.1:0-198155 GCF_016863575.1 Micromonospora sediminimaris | reverse complement strand
TCCAGCCCGGCGGGTAGCGCATCGCTGAAGGTGACACCGGTCAACGCCGTACCCACGTTGGGGTTGCTGAGAGTGAAACTCAGCGACGTCGTCCCGTCCAACGGGATCGTCGCATCCCCGAAAGCCTTCGAGATGGTCGGTGGCGCGATGGACGCGGCGCAGAACGGTCGCGTGATCGTATTGCTAATCAACGTGACGGCACCGTTGCGGGCCAACACCCGTCCAGCGACGGTAGCTCCCTCACCCAGGGTCGCCGACTGCAGCGCCAAGATGCTTCCGACGAAGACGGTCCGAGTGTTCAGGGTCGCCGAGCTGCTGACCTGCCAGAACACATTGCACGCCTGAGCGCCGTTGACCAGGCTGACCCGGCTGTCGACCGCGGTGATCAGATCGGATCCTGCCTGAAAGATGAACACCGAGTTGGGATCGTTCTGCCCGTCCAGCGTGACGGTGCCGGTCAGAGACATGGTGGCAGGCGACGTGTACACCCCGGCGACCAGGGTTTGGCCGCCGAGTTCACCGACCGTACTGGTCGTGGGCTCAGCCGCGGCGAAGTTGTACGCGGTGGTCAGATCGGCCTGGGCCTGCATCGCCTCTGTGTCACCGACGTGCGTTTCGCCGTTCACCACGGGATCCCCGGTGACCGACGTACCCGGCCAAACACCCAGGTCCCCGTTGATGACCGAAGGACCGACGGGGGGCGGAACGTCGGTGACCGCCTGACCGGCCAACACCCCGTAGGTCTCGGCAACCCCCAACGGCACCGGGGACTGGGCCCAGGCCGGTGTCCCCACGACGCCGACAAGGATCGTCGTAGCGGCGACAGCCCCCGCCATCAACATTGCAGCAGAACGACGGCGCACGCGATACGCGAGCCAAGCAGATCTCGACACGGGATGCCCCCACCAACCAAGAGCCCGCCAGCGGGCAGATTCCAGAATGCGAAAGTTGTACTGACGCTTGCGACGAGCGCCCCCAAAGCGTCGGTCGGAGTGTATCCACGCAAAATCGCTTCAAAACGGCAAATAGCCCGAAAGGCATTAATCGGGACGTGTCAGTATCGCGAGATATACTCCTAGAACGGGTAATCCGGTTGGCGGATCGTGGTGCCGGTCACGACCAGCGCCGGGCATGCTGCAGGGTGGAGATCAGGGCGAGGGTGGATTCGGCGCCCTGGTTGAGGTTCGGTCCGTGCGGGGTCAGCCCGTCGTAGCCGCCGCCGGTCGACGGATCCCACATCCGCATGCCGACGTCGTTGTCACCGAGGAACCAGCCGACCGCCTGCCGTACTCCGGCCTCCCAGCCGGGGTCGCCGGTGACCGTGGCGGCGGTGGCGCAGGCGTCGGCGAAGGCGGCGACCTCGATCGGTTGCTGGTCGTGGGGCAGCCGTGCCGCGCCGCGCCGCCACCCGCCGGCGGGTACGACCGACAGGTGCCCGTCACGGAGCTGGATGTCGCGCAACCAGGCCAGCATTCGCAGACCGTCGTCGAGGGGTGGCCCGTCGTGCCGCAGTTGGCTGGCGGCGATGACGACCTCCGCGAGAGCCGCGCTGGCGTAGCTGAGCCCTTGCTGCGGCCAGGGCCACCGTGGGTCGGATCCGGGGCGGCCGACCGCAGCGGCCGCATCCGCCAGTAGCGTGGCCGAAGCGGTGTGGGTCGGGTGGCGGCGCAGCACCTCGACGGCGCCGAGCCCGGCGAAGGCCATCGCGTGTGGCGCCGGGGAGCGCCGGGCGGCACCGCGGCTGAAGGCGACAAGTGCCTCTTCCCGGATCCACGAGGCGGGACTGCGGGCAGCGGCGGTACCCAGCCCCCACAGCGCCCGGCCCCACCAGTCGCCGAGCCCGGGCTCGTCGGTCCAACGGCGGTCATGACCGAGCCGGTTGTGGAAGGCGCCGCCGTGGTCCTGGGCGTGGGTCAGGAAGGTCAGGTAGCGCTCGGCGAGCCGGAGCACCTCTTCGGTCGGTTCCGGCTCGCGGCTGGCGACGACCAGGCCGCGCGCGACGTCGTCGGTGCAGTAGCCGTGCTCGCGGCGGACGATGGCGTGCCGGGCGTGTTCGAACAGGCCGGTGTCGTCGCTCAGCCGGATCAGGTGCGCGAAGCTCGGCGCGGGCGCGGTCCGCCGGGGACCGCGGTCCGGCGTGCTGGGGCGGCTGGCGGTCGTGGTCACGCCGATGCCGCGCTGACCACGGGCGGGTGGGCGGCGACGAGCCGTTCGGCGAGGGTGCCGTACCGGACCGCCACCGCCGGCCAACGCAGGTCCGCAGCGAGCGGCCGAGCGCGGCTGGCCAGCCGAGCCGCCAGGCCCGGTTCGTTGAGGATCCGCCGGATGGCGGCGGCCAGCGCCGCCGGATCCTGATGGGGTACGACCAGACCGGGACCGCCGGTGAGCAGCTCGACGGCGTGCGGGAACGCCGTGGCCACGACGGGTACCCCGGCGGCCACCGCCTCGATGAGCACCCCGGAGGTGACCTGTTCCCGGGAGTCATAGGGCAGCACGACCACGTGAGCGGAGCGGATCAAACCGGCGAGCGTGGGTTGGTCGCGGTATACGTCCTGGTAGTCCACGGCATGGGCGACGCCCAGCTGCGCGCCGAGCCGGTGCAGTCCCGCCCGGTACGCCTCCCCCTGACGCGCGGCCACCTTCGGATGGGTCCGGCCCGCGACGGTGTAGGTGGGTGTCGGGTCGAGATCCTGCAATCGCGCGAGGGCCCGCAACGCCCACTCGACGCCCTTGCCGGGGCCGAGCAGTCCCCAGGTAAGCAGGTGCGGGCGGGTACGGCGGTCGGCAGGGACCCGGACATGGTCGGCGGCGCCGTGCGGGATGACCGTGACCTTGCCTGGGCGTACGGTGTAGCCGACGACCAGTCGGTTGCGAGCCGTGTCGGTCATCGTGACGACCGCTCCGGCGGCGGTGACGATCTGCTCCAGCAGCGACCTCTGCCGGGCCGAGGGCCGGCGGAGCACGGTGTGCAGCACCACGATGCTCGGCACGGTGAGTCGGCGCAGCAGCGGCAGGACGTCCTCGCCGTCGACGCCGGGGTAGATGCCGTACTCGTGTTGCACGACGGCCACGTCGAAGGTGTTCAGGACGGCGGCGGCGTCCCGCCATCCGACCTGGGCACGCGTCGACCAGGTGTGCACGACCCCGGATTCGGCCCGCAGGTCGTCGCTGCGGTCGGTGACCCGGACGATGCCGCCGCGCGTGCCGTCAGCGGTCAGGTGGGCGGCGAGGGCGGAGTTGAAGGTTGCCAGTCCGCACCGCGTCGGTGGGTGCGTGCTGAGGAATCCATAGCTGGGCATGGGTTCGGGCCTTCCGGTTTGTCGGCCGCCACCTGACTGCAGGGGCGGCCTCACGCGGTGACGGCGTCCGCCGGCCAGCGTGTGTGGCCGGCGGAACGGATTCGTTGGCGGTGGCCGGGTTCAGCGGTGCGGTCGATGCGTGAGGTGGTCGTAGACGGACAGGTAGTCGGTGACCATCCGGTCCACGCCGAAGCGCTGCCGGGCCCGGGCCCGGCAGCCGGCCCGGTCCAGCCCGCCGGCCCGGGTGACCGCGTCGACGGCCTGCTCGATGGTGTGCACGAGGAACCCCGTCACCCCCTCGTCGACGATCTCCGGCATCGACCCTCGCGCGTACGCGACGACCGGCGTGCCGCAGACCATCGACTCCACGACCGACAGTCCGAACGGCTCGTCGAAGGCGATCGGGTGCAGCAGGGCGGTGCTCGCGCCCAGCACCTCCGCACGCCGTCTCGGGCCGACCGAGCCGAGGAAGACGACCTGGTCGCCGTCGATGTGCGGGGCCACCTGTTCGGCGAAGTAACGCTCGTCCTGCACGATGCCGCAGATGGTCAGCGGGCGGCCGGCGCAACGGGCGATCTCGATGGCCGTGTGGATGCCCTTGTCGGGGTGGATCCGGCCGAAGGCGACCAGTCCGGGGCCGGCGTCGCGGGTGAACGGCAGTCCGGTGAGGTCGACGCCGTGGTGCACCGTCGCGACGTAGTCGAGTTCGGCGCTCCGGTCGGCGTCGGAGATCGACACGTAGGACGAGCGGGCCCGGGCGTACGCCGGGAGGATCCCCGTACCGGAGAAGCCGTGCACGGTGGTGAGCAGCGGCGCGCGGCAGTGTTCGGCGAAGGCCAGCGGCAGCCAGTCGAGGTGGCTGTGCACCAGGTCGAACTGCTCGGAGCGGGCCATCGCGTGGGAGACGTGCATCGCCTCCCACACGCGGCCGTCCATGGCCGCGTCGTCGGCGTACCCACGGGGGCACACACCGTCAAGGGTGGCGGAGGTGACGGAGTCCAGCGTCGCGAACAGGGTCACGTCCACGCCCCGGGTGACAAGTCCTTCGGCGAGCAGGCCGGTCACCTGCTCCCAGGGGCCGTAGTGGTGCGGGGGCGTCCGCCAGGTGACCGGACCGAGCAGGGCAACCCTCACGGGGACGATGCGTCGGCAAGCTCGGCCGGATCAAGACGCAGAGTGGCGAGCAGCCCCACGTGCTCATGAAGGTCCACCCGCACCGGCAGTTCCCGCTCGACCCAGTCAGCCCTGACCTGCTGGCCGCGGGCCCGAAGGACATTGACGATCCGGTCCCTGGCGATGCTCATCGAATGCTCCCTGGCTCGGCCTGGCGTGGTAATGGTCATCTGGCGGGGGTGGACTGGCGGGCGCGTTCCTGTGAGTCTTTGATCTCCGCCTCGGCTTCGGTCCGGCCGGCCCAGATCCCGCGTTCGGTGTCGACGCTCTTGCCGGGTTCGAGGTCCTTGTACACGTCGAAGAAGTGTTGGATCTCCAGCTTGTAGAAGTGCTCCAGATCCGCGATGTCGCCGAGGTGCGCGAGGCGGGGGTCAGCCGTGGGCACGCATAGCACCTTCGGGTCGGGCCCCTTCTCGTCCCGCATGCGGAACATGCCGATGGCCCGGCATCGGATGAGGCAGCCGGGAAAGGTCGGTTCCTGTACCAGTACCAGCGCGTCAAGGGGTCGGTGTCTTCGCCGAGGGTGTGTTCGATGAAGCCGTAGTCGGCCGGGTACTGGGTAGCGGTGAACAGGGTGCGGTCCAGTCGGATCCGGCCGGTTCGGCGATCCATCTCGAATTTGTTACGCGTTCCCTTGGGAATCTCGATGGTGACGTCGAACTCCATGCGATTGCTCCGCTCCTCGGACCTTCAGTCGGCGGCCGGCTGTCGGTCTGGTCGGTGATGGCTTCGGGGTCCGGGATCTCGAACCGAGATCCCGGACCCCGCGCCTGCCGACCCGGCCGATTGGAGCGTTCAGGCCCGGGCCGGCGCTGTGGGGTGTCGATCGGGTTGAAAATGGCCGCCTTCGGTCTCCCAGACGGCGACATCGTCGGCGTCTGGGACCAACGGTCGTGAGCGAGGGCTGGGCGGTACGGACAGAATGTCGGCGGGGCGGGTGGTGTTGGCGGGGCGGGAAGCCGCGAGCATGGCCGCCGTCGCCGCGGCGTACGTGGTCTCGGGTGCTATCACGGCCAGGTCGATCCGCAGATCCCGCCGGCCTGTGATGATCACCAACTCGGCACCGAGGGTGGCGAACCAGCCCACTCGCACCACGGCGCCGCCGACGCCGATGCGGCACGGATGCCTTTCCCAGGCCGCCGGCTGCAGCATGATGCGTTCGATCACGCCACCACGCCGTGCGGTCAGCGCCGTGACCAGGCTGCACAATTCGACGACCGGGTCGCGTGAGGTGGGCCACCAACCGCCGTCGAGCATCGCGCGGCTGGACGGCGAGTCGGTCATCCGCAGGCGTGCCGTAGGCGGCTCACCGGTGCAGACCCACGTCATGCGGTCCTCGGCAGAGCGGACCATCAGTTCCGCCCCTCCGGTACGTCGGTGCCCGGGTCGGTGTCGGCGGGGTCCGGACGGGTGTTGGTGGTGTAGGAGGTGGTGCGGTGCCTGCTGGTCAACAGCCGCAGTTGGATGATGCGCCGCACGGTGGCTTGCACGGTCACCAGCAGCACACCGAACACCGCAGCGAGCAGCAACGCGACTCCCATCTGCAGTTGCCCCTGCGCGCCGAAGAAGTGCACCTCCGTGCGTTGACCGTTCTGTAGGATGAAGATCAATAGCAGGAGCAGCACCACGGCGGACGCTGCGAACGCGACAAGCGAACCCCCGGCGCGGACACGCGGCACAGGACGGGGCCGGTCGTTGATCTGCGGGCCCGGCTGCACGTTGGTGGAGCGGGCGGAGCCGGTGAACCTAGACATTGTGAACCCCATCTCGACGGTGGTGCGCGAAGTACGCGAACCGGAGCCGCCGGGGTCCAGGACGACATCCTCAGCATACTCTCCGAGTGGCTGATCGGTACGCCCGAGATGTCGGATCTACCGATCCGGACAAACAGGCTCAGGAGGGCGCCTCAGCTCCCGCCCGGGTCGCACGGCAGCTCAACGCGTGGCGACCGGAGGTGCGGGAGATCCGATCTCGTTCAGGTGGCGCAGTACCTCGGCCCAGGAGCGGCCAAGGGTGGTTTCGCTGTAGTCGATGTCGTGCTCGGCGCAGAACCGCCTGATCAAGGGTTGGGCGCGGCGCAGGTTGGGGCACGGCATGCTCGGAAACAGATGGTGTTCGATCTGGTAGTTCAGGCCGCCGAGCATGATGTCGAGGAACCGCCCGCCGCGGACGTTGCGGGAGGTGAGAACCTGCCGCCGGAGGTAGTCGAGGTTGTCGTCGGCGTCGAGGATGGGCATGCCCTTGTGGTTCGGGGCAAAGGAGCAGCCGAGATAGAGGCCGAGCACGCCCTGGTTGACGAGGATGAACGCGACCGCCTGTACCGGGTTCAGGACCAGGAACACGGCAGTCAGGTAGCCGCCCAGGTGCAGGGCCAGCAGTCCGGCTTCGACGGGTCGGCGGGCGATGCGGCGCGGACCGAGGACCGCCTTCACGCTGTTGAGGTGCAGGTGCAGGCCTTCCAACAGAAGCAACGGGAAGAACAGATATGCCTGGTAGCGCACGAGCAGCGCACGGAGTCCACGTTGATGGTGGGCCTGGTCGGCGGTGAAGGCCAGGGGCGCCACGGTGATGTCGGGGTCCTTGCCCTCGGTGTTGGGGTGTGCGTGGTGCCGATTGTGCTTGTCCACCCACCAGCCGTAGCTGAGCCCGGTCAGGAGGTTGCCGTGCACGATGCCGATCAGGTCGTTCCCGCGCCGCGAGCTGGCGATCTGCCGGTGCCCCGCATCGTGGCCGATGAACCCGGCCTGCGCGAAGACCACCGCCAGAGCCACCGCGATGCCGAGCTGCCACCACGATTCACCCAATCGGACGAACAAGGCGCACAATCCGGCGAAGGAACCGACGACGAGGCCGATCCGCACTGCGTAGTAGCCCCGCCGTCGCCCGAGCAGACCCGCCGCTCGGACCAGCCGGGACAAATTCGCGTAGTCGCTGCCCCGCTGACCGTCGGTGCCGAGGCTGGTATCGCTCATGATGGCTGCTCCCGCTGGTCCTTCTCCGTCTGCCTGTCCCACCGGCGGCTCGACCATCCGGTCAGACGGGCCATGAGCTGTTGAGGCATCCGCCGCAGGACCGGGCTCCGGCGGGCACGCCGCACCAGGCCGCACGCTTCCTCCGTGGCCGAGCCCGAGGCGGCCGGCTCCGACGCCTCTTCACCTCTAATTTTCGTCATTCGACCAACCCGTCGCAGCGGATTGGTTCAATAGCGCCGGAGCACGGGGGCGCTGCGGTAGGAGGTGTGGGCCTGGCGAAGGGTCCGAGC
This sequence comes from Micromonospora sediminimaris, assembly GCF_016863575.1. Classification (NCBI taxonomy): domain Bacteria; kingdom Bacillati; phylum Actinomycetota; class Actinomycetes; order Micromonosporales; family Micromonosporaceae; genus Micromonospora; species Micromonospora sediminimaris. The sequence continues at coordinate 190,421 of NZ_BOPD01000012.1, read as the reverse complement.
GGAGCGCGCCTCACGGGGACGGCTCGTCCGCGAGATCGGCCGGATCCAGCTGCAGGATGGCGAGCAGCCCAGCGTGCTCTTCGGGGTCCACCCGCTCCGGTAGCTCGCGCTCGACCCGGTCGGCCCTGACCTGCTGGCCGCGTTGGCGAAGAATACGTCTTCTGCCTGGCGATGTTCATCGGATGCTCCCTGGTAAGGCCGTCCGGAAGAGTCGTGCTACCGGCCACTGCGAAACGGGCTGGTCCCGGTCGACTACAGGTCAGCGGAGCATCCCGGCTCTCAGTTGGGTCAGCGAGCGTTTCAGCAGCCGGGAGACGTGCATCTGGGACAGCCCGACCCGGGTGGCGATCTGCGCCTGGGTCAGGTCGCCGTAGAACCGCATGGTCAGGATCCGACGCTCACGTGGCGGAAGCGCCGCGAGGAGCAGTCGGAGGGTGAGGTGGTCGTCCACCGCCGCGTATCCCGGATCGGCGGTGCCGATGTGCGCGTGCCGCTCGATGCCGTTGCCCCCGGGCCGTGGCTCGTTCAACGACCGCGGCCGGTAGACATCGGAGGCGGCGACGGCGGCCATGAGCTGGGCGACGGTCACCTCCAGGTGGTCGGCGAGTTCTCCGTCAGTCGGTTCGCGACGGTGCTGCTGCCCGAGCTTGCCCCGGGCCTCGGGCACCCGGGCGCCCAGTTCCTGCGCCGCTCGCGGCACCCGGATCGTCCAGGCCGAATCGCGGAAGTGCCGTCGGATGCTGCCGAGGATGGTCGGGATGGCGTAGCTGGCGAACGGCACGCCCCGGTTGGCGTCGTACCCATCGACGGCTTTGATCAGGCCGAGCGCACCAACCTGAGCTAGGTCCTCGTAGGACTCTCCGCGGCCGGCGTAGCGGCGGGCCAGTCGACCGGCCATCGGCAGGTTCGCCTCGATGATCCGGGTTCGCAGCCGGGCACGCTCGGGATCGTCGACGTTCAGGGCTGCACGTAGACGCAACATTTGTTCGCTGGCCCCCGTGGCCGGGCTCAGCGTCGGAGGAAACAAAACAGCCGTGGGTGTCACGATGGTGGTGACCATTGTTCTACGCCCCTAACGGGCTGGTGGCGGCGAGACTGGCGGCCACCGGGGACCCGGGCGACACCGCCACCGTACGCCTTCATCTCCCCGACCGACACCCCTGAAGCCTTCGGGAACCGACTCGGCGGTGGCGCTGGTCGTCAGCCGGGCCGGTTGGTGACCGGTACCGACGCGAACTGCTCGGAGCCGTCGACGATCGCCTGGGACAGTTCGGACAGTCGCCGGTTGCGGCTGCGGGCGCCGTCGCGCAGTATCGCGAAGGCTTGGCCCACGTCCACCTGTAGGCGTTCGGCAAGGATCCCCTTGGCCTGCTCGATCAGGACCCGGCTGTTCAGGGCGGTCTGCAGCTGTTCGGTGAGGATGTCGCGCTGATGGATGGCGCGGTGTTGCAGCAGTCCGATGGTGGCCACGTCGGCGAGCGCCTGACCGATGCGGAGCTTGTCCCCGTCGATGGCCCCTGGCTGGACGTCGAAGAGGTTCAGCGCGCCGATCACCTCGGAGCGCAGGCGCATGGGCAGGGCATGCACCGCGGCGAAGCCGACCTCGGCCGCGGCGGCGGTGAACCTCGGCCATCGGGCAGTGGTCAGGGTCAGGTCAGCGACCGACACCGGTTGCCCGGTATGGAAGCAGTCGAGGCAGGGCCCCTGGTCGGTCTGGAGCTGGAACAGCTCCAGCAGTCGGGTGCGTTCGGAGGAGGCGGCTACCACCTGCAGCGTGTCGCGTTGATCGGTCAGGAGCAGCCCGGCCGCCGACACACCCAGCAGCTCGACACATCTCTCGGTCAGCACGTGCAGGAACTCGATCACGTCAAAGTCGTCGATGAGAGTGTCGGCCATCTCCACGAAAACGTCGGCCAGCGGGGTCTCGGCCATGTCAGTCACCTCGTCAATCAGTGGTACCGCCGGTCGCCCGACGGTGGTCCGTAACGCGCCGACCCGGCGCCGATCGCTTGTTCACCCATGTCGGTCATCAGCTGTCCCGGCCGGTCCGAGACGCAGGCGCCGGGCGACGACGTCCGCTGCCACATCCCGCAGGCGCCGGTCCTGGGCGTACGCGTAAGCGCGCAACCGGATGAGCGCCACCGCCGCGGAAACTCCCAACTGGACCGTGATCATTCCGGTTGCCTGGTGCACCTCGGGGTGGTGCAGGCCGGTCCGCTCGGGCCACTGATCGTCCCGGTCCGCCCCGTGGCGCGTCGCGTCGTCCAGCAGCACCGCGCATGCCGTGTCGGCCAGGACCAGCGCGTCGGCCAGTTGCTCCGCCCCGAGGTCACCGGCGCAGGCCCGGTAGAGGTCCAGGACACCGAGGCGGATCCCGCCCACCCGTAACGGCAACGCGAACACCGCGCCGGTTCCGGCGAGCACCGCGGCTGGCGCGAACACCGGCCAGCGGTTCCGGCACTCCGGCACGGTCAGATCGCCGACCAGGACAGGTCCACCGGTGGTCGCGTCCACGCACGGCCCCTCACCGAGGGTCAGGGTCAGGTCTTCCAGCTCCAACGCCGTCCGGTCCGTGGCACACACCAGTTCGCGCGGCGTGGCGTCGAGGATCACCGCGACAGCCCCCGAATCGACACCGGCGACCGATACCGCCGCCGCGCAGACATGATCGACCGCGACGGCGCCACCCCGGGCGGCATCGACGACAACGGCCCACAGCCGCCGTCGGCGATCGGCGGTCATCGGATCGCCACGCCCCGGGTTGTTCCTGTCCACTGCTGACTCCGACCCGGATCAGTCGAACGGACGCGCTGCCGTACGGCGCCGAAGTCTCGGGCGACGGTCACACCGTACTCCCGCGTGACGCCACCGCGCGACCGGCGGCCCACCGACCGCGCCGGCGCCAGCGGCTGCCGATCCGGTCGCGGAGGCGTACGCTTGCGGTGTCGCTCGGGACCCCGGTGGCTGACAGTTCGCCGCTGGCGGACGCACCCCACCGATCGAGGTCACCGTGTTGGCCACCCGCCACACCACATCCGCCGGTCAGGTCGCCGGATCTCCGTCGCATTCCTGGCCAGGCATCTCCCTAGCACCGGCACGCCGGACCGCGACAGCCCGCCGCAGGCCCACCCTCATCCAGGCGCGCCCTATTTCATCGAAAGGCGGCGGTTCGTGATGACCGCACCCCGGAACAATCATGTTCGATTCTTTCCGCCAGACGGCCGCGGCGGCACCGATGCTCCTCGTGCGATGCCCAGGCGGCCGTCGGTGAAGCGCTCACGGATCGGAGGCGTGTGGGTCGCTGCCGTGGTGTTCGCGTTCGTGCTCCTGCTGCTCCTGATCTTCGTACTCCAGAACGGACAACGTGCCGAGGTGTCGTTCCTCGGCGCACACGGCACCCTGCCGATGGGGGTGGCGCTGCTGCTGGCCGCCGTCTTCGGGGTCCTGCTCGTCGCCCTGCCCGGCACCGCCCGGATCGTGCAGCTCAGGATGCTCGACCGCCGTCCCGTCCCACAGCCGGGCGGACGGCCCGGGCCCGACCCGACTTCCCCACCGACAACCGGCATCGCCAGCGTCCCACTGTCGCCGCGCCCCGAGAATCGGGACGAATGAGCCCTGTCCATCACCACGCGACCAGCCACCACGATCCCCGCACCGCCGTTCGCCAGCACAGGCCGCGACGTCCAGGCCGACTAGCTGGTGGTGCCGGTCCCGGGCGGACGCCGCCGTCGGCCGAGGGTCAGCCGGTAGTGGGTGACGCCGACGTGCCGAGCAGTGCCGGCGGCTCACCGTCCAATGCGGCGATCAGTTCGCGACCGACGAACTTGTCGTATCCCAGGCCGAAGGGCTAGGTGCCGCCATCGATCTCGCGAAGCCGTTCCGCTGCCCGGCGATCGGCGATGGCCGTCACCCACGCGAGACCATCGACCTGACCTTCGACGCACTGCGGCGCAAGCTGCCACACCTCGACGAACACGGCCCGGGTCACCGCGACGGCGACCGCCGGGCGGCCGACAATCTCACCCACCTGGATGAAGACAACGCGGACGAGACGGCGGTAGAGGCGACCGAAGGCGGCCCGGTCACGGTCGGCGACCCGCTTGACGAGGTCGTCAAAGGACTCTGGACCGGGGGCGGCCAGTACAGGGGAAACAGGCATCCGATGCTCCTGGTGGTGCGCCTGCGGCTGGGGCACCACCAGGGACCAGGGCGGCCGTTACGCCCACCCTACGCCGTCGGGCCGGTCATTTCCCGCGACGGTGGATGCCGGCGCCCAGTGCTCGCGCGTACCGGCTCAGGCTCGCGACCTCATTGGCCTCCAGATCGCCGTTCTCGATCTGACTGACCCGGCCGGGCGTGACCCCCGTCAGCTCGGCAACCTGCCGCTGGGCCAGCCCGAGACGCTTACGCTCCTCGGCCAGGTGAAACGCGCTGATCCACGCCTCGGTGCGGGCGCGCTCCACATCGAGCGCATCGTCGGCCCCGTCGTGCAACTCGGCACGGCGCGGCACCACCGGCCCACACCGTTTCGGACGCCCCACACTTCACCTCGATCGCGCCGGCCGCCAAGATCACAGCGAAATGCCTGCTGAAGGTCGTTGCCAGGCACGACCTGCCGCCCATCATCGAGCAGTAGTGTGGGGCGATCGTGTGAGCACGATGATCAGAAAATCGGCACTGGTCGATGACCAATGCCGATTAACCTGCGTAAACAAGAGTGGAGCCGAGGGGACTCGAACCCCTGACCCCCACACTGCCAGTGTGGTGCGCTACCAGCTGCGCCACGGCCCCTTGCTGTCGCACCCGGTCGCCCGGGCACTGGGAGAACTATACACACGCCCGCCGGCATGGTCATCTCGCGGGGGTGCCCGCAACGGCCGGTCAGTTCAGCGCCACGTCCGGCGGGAAGTGCGCGACCGCAGCCATCATGCCGCCCTGTCGGCGCAGCACCATCGGCCACAGATCATCAGGTCTGTCGACGAACGCGTCACCGGGCAGCGCGTCCAGCACGAACCAGGACCCGTCCTCGATCTCCTGTTCCAGTTGGCCAGTGCCCCAGCCCGCGTACCCGGCGAAGACCCGGATGCTCTGCACGTTCTCCCGTAGCCGCTGCGGGTCGACCGACAGGTCGAGCGTGCCCACCGCGCCGGAGACCTGGTGGAAGCCCTTGAGGCGGCGCACCGGCGGCCGCATGCGGGCCAGGCAGATCGCGGAGTCGGGCTGCACGGGGCCGCCCTCGAACAGCACCGCCGGGTGGCGCGCCAGGTCACCCCAGTCGCGCAGCACGTCGGCCACCGGTACCTCGGTGGCCCGGTTGAGCACCACACCGAGCGCGCCGCCGGGCTCGTGCGCGACCAGCAGCACGACGGTACGGTCGAAGTTCGGGTCTTTCAGCGCCGGTGTCGCCACCAGCAGCTTCCCGGTCATCGACTCCGTCGCCCGCCCGCCGATCGCCTGCCCCTCTCCCTGCATCACACGCACCCGTCAGTCGTGCACGGAAAGGCGGAACCGGTGACACTCGTCGACGGTGGGACCAACCGGTGACATCTGCGCTGTCATCGCCATGCCTGGCACCATAGCTTGCGCCCCCGATCCAGGCGAAGGTCTGACAGTCGGGTGATCGACAGACGGTCGGCTGGGCCGGGCGACCCGTCACCACCGGCGCGACGACAGCCGGCGCCGCCAGGAAGCTGACGTCGCAGCAGCGGCGAAACGCTCTTTACTCCCGAGTTGCCCCGATACATTCAGAAGCGATGGCAACGGTCCGCGACACCACCTACGACCTGCTCCGGGCCCTGGGCATGACCACCGTCTTCGGCAACCCCGGCTCCACCGAGGAGCCGTTCCTGCACGCCTTTCCCGACGACTTCCACTACGTGCTCGCGCTGCACGAGGCGTCGGCGGTGGGCATGGCCGACGGGTACGCGCAGGTCACCGGGGCGCCGGCGCACGTCAACCTGCACACGGCACCGGGCACCGGCAATGCCATGGGCAACATCGTCACCGCCTGGCACAACCGGACCCCACTGATCGTCACCGCCGGCCAGCAGACCCGGGAGATGCTGCTGCTCGAACCCCGACTCACCGCCCGCCATCCCACCGAGCTTCCCCAGCCCTACGTCAAGTGGGCCCACGAGCCGGTCCGGGCCCAGGACGTCCCGGCGGCGCTCATGCGGGCGTACGCGACCGCGATCCAGCCGCCGACCGGGCCCGTCTTCCTCTCGCTTCCGCTGGACGACTGGGCACAGCCCGCCGATCCGCCTCCGCAGGCCCGCACGGTGGCCACCCGGTTCGCTCCCGACCCGGAGCGGCTGCGCGAATTCGCCGCGGCACTGGCGACGAGCCGATCACCGGCCCTGGTGTTCGGGGCCGCCGTGGACCGGGCCGGCGCCTGGGCGGCCGGGGTTGCGCTCGCGGAGCGGCTGGTCGCCCCGGTCTGGTCGGCGCCCGCACCCGAGCGGACCGCCTTTCCCGAGAACCATCCGCATTTCCAGGGGGTGCTGCCCTTCGCGATCGGCCCGTTGGCCGAGCAGCTCCGGGGGCACGACACCGTACTGGTGGTCGGTGCCCCGGTGTTCCGGTACTACCCGCACGTGCCCGGTGAGACCTTGCCGGACGGTGCCCGGCTGCTGCACGTCACCGACGATCCCGAGGAGGCGGCCCGGGCACCGATCGGCGACAGCCTCCTCGGCGATGCCGGCCTCACCCTGGCCGCGCTGACCGAGCTCATGCCACCGGCGGACCGGCCGCCACCGCCCGCCCGGGCAGCACCGTCGCCGGTGGAGGATTCGGTTCCGCTCAGCGCCGACGCACTCTTCGCCGCACTGGCCCGGCACTGGCCTACGGACGGCGTGCTGGTGCAGGAGTCTCCGTCCAACCTGTCGGCGTTGCGTCGCCGGCTGCGGTTCGACACCCCCGGGTCGTACTTCACGATGGCCAGCGGAGGTCTCGGCTACGGCCTGCCGGCGGCCGTCGGCATCGCCTTGGCGCAGCGGGACACCGGCCGGCACCGGCCGGTGATCGCGGTGATCGGCGACGGCTCGTTCCACTACTCGGTCCAGGCGCTCTGGACCGCCAGCCAGTTGCGGTTGCCGCTGGTGGTAGTCGTACCGGTCAACCAGCAGTACGCGATCCTCAAGGCGTTCGCCGAACTCAAGCAGACGCCGGGGGTACCCGGGCTGGATCTGCCCGGCATCGACGTCACGGCGATAGCCCGCGGTTACGGGTGCGCCACCACCGTGGTCGACAGTCCCGATCAGCTCGGCGAGGCGCTGGCCATCGCGCTCCGGGCCGACGGGCCGACGGTGCTGCCGGTGCCGATCCGCACCGACGTGCCGCCGATCCTCTGAACCCGGGTGAGAGACGAGACAGCGTAAGCCGACGCCGTCCCGGGACCGGACGGCGTCGGCCGGCACGGTCAGCCAGCGGCGAAGCGCAGCGGCGTCGCGCTGACCACGTCGAGGACCGGACGGGCGCCCAGTGGCGCTCGCAGCGTCACCGCGACCGGTTCCAGCCTGAGCATGTCGTCGCAGACGCCGGTGCTCCGCACCACCGTGCCGCCGACCACGACCACGTGATCGTGTTCCTGCACCAGCGGGGTGATCCCGGTGTCGCAGCTACCGACACCGAGCCGGAAGTTCAGCGTCGTACCGTCGACCGATTCGATGTCCTGCGCGCTGACCAGGTCCTGCGGCGCGGGCGCGGACGGCGCTACCGGCTCGGGCAGCGCACCGACGGCCTCGGGTGCGACCGCGACCCGGGCCACCACGGCGTCGATCTCCTCGACGGTGAACAGCCACGCTGGCACCTGCGCCTCACCCCGGCTGGTGTGCACCGGCGCGGAACCCAGTTCGACGTTGGTGACGGTGAGTGGGATGCAGGCGGCCTGCGGCTCGCTGCTCACCGGGGCGTCCGGCCCGTCCGGCGGGTTGGCCGGAGGCGGCGTACCCGGGTCCTTCGGCCGCCCGGCGCAGGGCGGCGGGTCGCCCTGGTCGAGCTGCCGGTACGCGTCGGCCGCGGTGATCAGTGGTACCCGCAGTTCGTCATCGGGGAAGCGGATGGTGCCGTCGGCTGGCCGCCGGGGTGGCAACGGCACCTGTTCCCGGTACCAGCCGGCATTGAAGGCGAGCTTGGTCTCGTCGGTGAATTCAGGGTCGCCGACGAGCACCGTGGGCTCCTGAAGCGGCACGTAGCCGGTGCTCCACGCCGCGCTCGGGCGCCATGCCTGCGCGACCGCCGTGGCGCGCTGCTCGAACACCTCGTGATGGTCGGTCGGTAGACCCGGGCCGGTCGGCTCGGTGCCCGCCTCGGCACAACCGGCCATCATCAGCAGTGGCAGACCCAACAGGGCGAGAACACGACGCATACCGATTTGACGGCGTTGTCCCCCGGCTGGTTCCCAGGTCGGGCACAACGACTGCGCGCCCCGGTCGAGTGACCGGGGCGCGCAGTCAGGTGGTGGAGGTGCCGGGAATCGAACCCGGGTCCTTCGCCGCCTTGTCAGGGCTTCTCCGAGCGCAGCTCGCTGTGCCTCTACTCGGCCCCTCCGATCACGCGAGCGAGTCGGTGTGACGGGCCCAGTCGCTGATTGATCTCGCCGCACGGACCCCGCGACCGGGTCCGGTTGGCCAGCCTTCTAGCTGATGCCGGCTAACTGGGTCGAAGGCGCTCCCAGGCCGACAGACTTGCTACTCGCCTCAGGCGGCGAGAGCGAAGTCAGCGCGATTGTTCTTGGCGCTTATTGGTTTCCGACGAACGATTCTCGAGACGACGTCGGCTTCCTCGGCTCGCTTCCCCTGCCGCAACGTACGAAGTCGAAACCAGTCACCCCCTCGGCAGGCCACCGATCTCCGGCGGCTCTGACAAGACTAACGCCTGCCGCAATCGGATTCATCCCGAGCCCGGAGCGACGCGCCGGATGGGACGATCTGGGATAAATCAGTCGTTCATCCCCTTACCTCGCCGACCCACCGCCCGTTGAATCTCCCGGTCGGCGTCCCGCTTGGCGAGGTCCTGACGCTTGTCGTACGCCTTCTTACCCTTGGCGAGGCCGATTTCCACCTTGGCCCAGCCGTCGGAGAAGTAGACCTGGAGCGGCACCAGGGTCAGCCCGCTCTCCCGGAGCTTGCCGATCAGCCGGTCGATCTCCAGCCGCTTGAGCAGCAGTTTCCGGGTACGCCGGGGCTCATGGTTGGTCCAGGTGCCCTGCACGTACTCGGGGATGTGCATGCTGTGCAGGTAGAGTTCGCCGTCCCGCTCCTGCGCGAACGCGTCGACGAGCGAGGCCCGCCCGGCCCGCAGCGACTTCACTTCGGTGCCGGTCAGCGCCATGCCCGCCTCGTACGTGTCGAGGATGGCGTAGTCGTGACGCGCCTTCTTGTTGGAGGCGACGACCTTGCGCCCCTTTTCCCGTGGCATCGCCGCGCCACCTCCTTTCCTTGCCGCCCGTGGCGGACCTGGCCGGCCGCCGAGCGGAGATCATGCTACCCGAACGACAAGGGCCCTTCCGCGCCGTTTATTCCGGCGTGGAAGGGCCCCTGCCCGACGAGCTAGACCCGCAGGTAGAAGCGGAGCGTGACCCAGGCGGTGACCGCGCTGATCAGACCGCCGACGCCGGCCATCACCGGGAAGGTCAGGAACACCTCGCCCCAACTGACCGGCGCGAAGAGACCCTGTAGGGCGCTGAGCGCACCGTCGAAGAGGAATATCTTGAGCGCGATCAGCGCGCCGAGGCCCAGGATCGAGCCGATCAGGCCGGCGACCACCGCCTCCAGCACGAACGGCGCCTGGATGAACCAGTTCGACGCGCCGACCAGCTTCATGACCGCGACCTCACGCCGCTTGCTGTACGCGGCGACCTGGATGGTGTTGGCGACCAGCAGCAGCGCGGCGATCGCCATCGCGACCGCGGCGACCAGCGCGATGTTCTGCCCGGCGGTGAAGAGGTTGAAGATCTTGTCGAGCACCTGACTCTGGTCGACGACCTGGTCGACCCCCTCGACCGAGGTGTACTGGTCGGAGATGGTCTTGTACTCCTCCGGGTTCACCAGCTTGAGCCGGTACGACTCCGGCAGCTGGTCCGCCTTGACCGCGCTGAGCAGGTCCGGCGAGTCCCGGAACATCTCCTGGAAGCGCTGGAAGGCCTCGTCCTTGTTGACGTACGTGACCTGCGAGACCAGCGGATCGGACTCCAACTGCGTGGCGAGCGCGCTGCGCTGCTCGTCCGTCACCTCGGCGTCCAGGAAGATCGAGACCTCGATGTTCTCGAAGTACAGCTGCTTCATGTCGGCGACCTTGGTGTAGATCAGGCCGCTGGCACCGAGCATGGTCAGCGAGACCGCCATCGTGATGATCATCGCGATGGTCATGGTCACGTTGCGCCACAGTCCGACCAGTACCTCGGACATGACGTATTTCATCCGCATCGGGATTTCCTCCGGCTCTCCGGCGTGAGGTGTTCGTCGTCAGATCGGGGTGCGATGGGTAGGTACCGTCACCCGTAGACGCCGCGGGCCTGGTCGCGAACGATACGGCCGCTCTCGATCTCGATGACGCGGCGGCGCATCTGGTTCACGATGTTGGAGTCGTGCGTGACCATCACGACGGTGGTGCCGGTGCGGTTGATCCGGTCCAGCAGGCGCATGATCTCGATGGAGGTGTCCGGGTCCAGGTTTCCGGTCGGCTCGTCCGCCAGCAGGATCAGCGGACGGTTCACGAACGCCCGGGCCACCGCGACGCGCTGCTGCTCACCACCGGAGAGCTCGTGCGGGTAGCGGTGCTCCTTGCCACCGAGGCCGACCAGTTCCAGCACCTCCGGCACGACCCGGCGGGCCACCGCCTTGGTCTTGCCGATCACCTCCAGCGCGAAGGCCACGTTCTCGTACGCGGTGCGGTTGGGCAGCAGCCGGAAGTCCTGGAAGACACAGCCGATCGAGCGGCGGAAGTGCGGGCGCTTCCAGGACCGCATCGACGTGACGTCCTTGCCGTTGACGACGACGCGTCCCTTGTTGGGGACCACCTCGTGCAGCAGCATCTTGACGATTGTCGACTTGCCGGAGCCGGATGGGCCGATGAAGAAGACGAACTCGCCCTTGTCGATCGACACGGACACGTTGTCGAGCGAAGGCCGCGACGCCTTCGGGTACGTCTTCGTCACTTGCTCAAGCTGAATCACGGGTGGTGAGTCTACGCCGTGTAACTGTCGTGCCAAGTCCCACGCCCCGCCGTTGCGCGGCAAGTCATCAAATCAGCACGTCAGGTGGAGATCGACGGCGCACTCCGCCCACGATCGATCACGCACGGTCGCCGGCCAGTTGCTGCTGCTTGCGCCACCGGATGCCCGCCTCGATGAAGGAGTCCAGGTCACCGTCGAAGACGGACGACGGGTTGCCGGTCTCCTGCTCGGTCCGCAGATCCTTCACCATCTGATAGGGGTGCAGCACGTACGAACGCATCTGGTCGCCCCAGGACCCGGCGGCGTCCGTCTTGAGCCCCTGGAGCTTGGCCTGCTCCTCCTGGCGCTTGCGCTCCAGCAGCCGGGCCTGGAGCACCCGCAGCGCGGAGGCCTTGTTCTGCAACTGCGACTTCTCGTTCTGGCAGGTCACCACGATGCCGGTCGGAATGTGGGTGATCCGTACCGCCGAGTCGGTGGTGTTGACGCTCTGCCCGCCCGGGCCCGAGGAGCGGTAGACGTCGACCCGCATCTCGTTCTCGGGGATGTCGATGTGGTCGGTCTGCTCCACCACCGGCAGCACCTCGACCCCGGCGAAGCTGGTCTGCCGCCGCCCCTGGTTGTCGAACGGGCTGATCCGCACCAGCCGGTGGGTGCCGGATTCCACGCTGAGCGTGCCGTACGCGTACGGGACCTTGACCGTGAAGGTGGCCGACTTCAGGCCGGCCTCCTCGGCGTACGAGGTCTCGTAGACCTCGGTCGGGTAGCCGTGCCGCTCCGCCCAGCGCAGGTACATCCGCAGCAGCATCTCGGCGAAGTCGGCCGCGTCCACGCCGCCGGCACCGGCCCGGATGGCCACCAGCGCCTCCCGGGAGTCGTACTCGCCGGACAGGAGCGTGCGGACCTCCATCTCCTGGATGGCCTTGGTCAACCCGGCGATCTCGGTCTCGACCTCGGTGAGCACCCCCGAGTCGGACTCCGCCTCGGCCAGTTCCAGCAGCACGTGCGCGTCGTCCAGCCGCGAGCGCAGGCTGCCGAGCTTGTCGATCTCGCCGTTGACGTACGACAGCTGCGAGGTCACCTGTTGGGCGCGGGCCTGGTCGTCCCAGAGATCCGGGGCGGACGCCTCCTGCTCCAGGCGGGCCTTGTCCGCGCGGAGACGGTCGAGGTCGAGCACCGCCTCGATGTTGCGCAGGGTGGCGTCGAGTTCCTTGAGCTGTTCGGCGAAGTCGGCAGCGGTCACGACAGACAAGGGTACTGCTCGGACGAGGAGTGAGCTTGCGAGCCCCGCAGTCCGAGCCAAACAAACCCAGCTCGGACCGGCCCAGGGTCAGCCGGTGGCGGCGCTCTTGAGCCAGGACAGGGCGGCCCGGTGGTACGCCACGGCGAACTCCAGCGCGCTCGCGTCGTACGTGTCGCCTTCCTTCTTGGCGTTCTTGACCTGCTCGCGGACCCGGGCCAACGCGTCGGTGTGGTACTCGTTGGCTGCTGCCTGGAGGTTCTTCAGCTGGCTCGGGGAGTGCAGGTTCCCGAAGGCGATGCGCAGGGCGATCGGGTTGCGGATGGTGTCCCGCCCCGGATCCTCGGCCAACCAGCGGGAAAATGTCCGTTTCCCGGCTGCCGTGATCGCGTACGGCTGACTCATCCGCGGCCCGGGCTTACCCAACCGGACGAAACCTCGCTCGGCCAGCACCGGCAACTCCCGGTAGACCTGGCTTCGGGTCATCGACCAGTACGGCGCCAGTCGGCGCTCGGCGGCGGCCATCAACTGGCCACCTGTCATGGGACCCTCGTGGAGCAGCCCGAGCAGGGCCGCCGCCGTGGGGTTCACTCCGGATTCCGCCATGCCCCTTACGCTGCCACTTTGCCGGGCCGGCGTCCAGGATTTCCCCTTTTCGCCACCGATCGAGGTTTCCTATGTGCACTGTCGGCGCGCGACGGTCCACCGAAGCCACCCACCTGCCGGAGCGCAAGGAAGGATCCCCTCCTGTCCGCCAGGCGGCAGAAGGGGCCCCCTCCTACCCACGAGGCGTCGGGAGGGGACCCTTCCGTTACATCTTCAGCCCATGTGGGGGTAGGTGTGGTCGGTCGGGGGGACGAAGGTTTCCTTGATCGTCCGGGGGGACATCCAGCGGACCAGGTTGTGCCAGGAGCCGGCCTTGTCGTTGGTGCCGCTGGCCCGGGCGCCGCCGAACGGCTGCTGACCGACGACGGCACCGGTCGGCTTGTCGTTGATGTAGAAGTTGCCGGCCGCGTACCGCATCTTCTCGGCCACCGCGTCGACCACCCGCCGGTCGGTGGCGAAGATCGACCCGGTGAGTGCGTACGGAGCGATGGCCTCGGCCTGTGTGACCACCTCGTCGAAGCGGACGTCGTCGAAGACGTGCACGCCGAGGATCGGGCCGAAGTACTCGGTGGTGAACGTCTCGTGTGCCGGGTCGCCGCACTCGAAGATGGTCGGGCGGACGAACCAGCCGACCGAGTCGTCGGCGGTGCCACCGGCGATGATCCGGCAGCTGTCGTCGGAGGAGATCAGCTCCAGTGCGGCGGTGTGCCGGGCGTACGCCTTGTCGTCGATGACCGCGCCGCCGAAGTTGCGGAAGTCGGTGACGTCGCCGTAGGCCAGCCCTTCGGCGGTCGCGGCGAGCCGGTCACGCAGGCCCCCCTCCCAGAGCGAGCGCGGGACGTACGCGCGGGAGGCCGCCGAGCACTTCTGCCCCTGGTACTCGAAGGCACCCCGGATCAGCGCCGTGTGCAGCGCGTCGACGTCGGCGCTGGTGTGCGCGACCACGAAGTCCTTGCCGCCGGTCTCGCCGACCAGCCTGGGGTAGCCCCGGTAGCCGGCGATGTTCTCCCCGACCGTGCGCCAGAGCTGCTGGAAGACCTTGGTGGACCCGGTGAAGTGGATACCGGCCAGGTCGGGGTCGGCCAGCACCACGTCGGAGACCTCTTCGCCCCGGCCGGTCACCATGTTGATCACGCCGGGCGGTAGGCCGGCCGCCTCGAACAGGCGCATTGTGAAGTGTGCGGCGAACTGCTGGGTCGGGCCCGGCTTCCAGACCACCGTGTTGCCCAGCAGGGCCGGCGCCGAGGGCAGGTTTCCGGCGATGGCGGTGAAGTTGAACGGGGTGACCGCGTAGACGAAACCCTCAAGCGGCCGGTGGTCGAAGCGGTTCCACACGCCGGGCGACGACATCGGCTGCTCGGCCAGCAGCTTGCGGGCGAAGTGCACGTTGAAGCGCAGGAAGTCGATGAACTCGCAGGCCGAGTCGATCTCGGCCTGCACGGCGGTCTTCGACTGGCCGAGCATGGTGGCCGCGTTCAGGGTGTCCCGCCACGGTCCGGAGAGCAGTTCGGCGGCGCGGAGGAAGATCGCGGCACGCTCCTCGAAGGGCAGCGTGCGCCAGCCCGGCGCGGCGTCCTTGGCGGCCTTGACGGCCGCCCGCGCGTCGTCGTGGGTGGCGTGCCCGGTTACCCCGAGCACGTGCGCGTGCCGATGCGGCTGCACCACCTGGATCGGGTCACCACCGGCCATCCGCTGCTCGCCCGCGATGGTCATCGGCAGGTCGATGCGCTCGGCGGCCAGTTCGGTGAGCCTGCGCTGAAGACGTTCACGATCGGTGCTGCCCGGCTCGTAGCCGCGCACCGGCTCGTTACGTGGCTCGGGTACGGAGAACACGGCGTCCATCAGGGCTCCTGGCGATCTCGACGGCGGTGGCGAAACCGGCCCCGGGGTGGCGGGACCTGCGCCAATCCTCCCACGCCCAGCATCGGTCGAGCACACCCCGGCCACCCGCAGGCCAATGATCAGGAGGCATTTCACGTCCACCGGCACCGATTCGTACCCGAACGGCATTCCTGACCGAAGAAATGCAGGCCGCGCAGGCTTCGGGCGCACGCCTGTTCCGGCCGCGTACGCTGGGTTGCCGTGACGTTCCGGCCCGGTCGGGCCCGGCGGCGAGAGGGAGACCATGAGCAACGAGCCCGGTGGGCCGACCGCCGCGCAGCCCGACCAGTCCGACGCCGTCGACCCGGGCGCGGACGACCGGTCCGAGGCCACCGGCCCCGACGCGGACGACCAGTCCGGAGCTGCCGGCGACCACCTCGATGCCGGCCGCCCGGCACCCGCACCGGCGACGACGGCGCTGGCGCTGTTGGCGACCGGTTGGCTGGCCGCGATGCTCTGGTCGACCCGGGAGGCGATCAGTTCGGCGACGGCCGGGGTCACCGCGGTCAGTCTCTCCGCCTTCGCGCTGCCCGGCGTGATCTCGGCCGCGTTGGTGGCCGGCGCCGCCGTCGGATTGGCGGCCGGGGAGCCGGTTGCCCGCCGGACCGAACGGGTGACGCTGCGCTTCGCGGTGGCGATCGGCGCCGGCCTGCTCGTCGGCCTGCTCGCCGCGCTCGCGATCGATCTCAGCTACGCGGGTGACGTCACCACCCGCACGATCGCCGGCACCACGGCCGCCGCGGCCGTCATCGGCGGCGCGCTCGCCGGGGCCCGTAACGGTGCCGTGGTGGGTGCCGTGGCCGCCGCCGCGCTGGGCACCCTGATCTTCGTGGTGGCCTTCAGCGTGGCCCGGGATCCGCTGTTCAACCTCTTCGGCGCCGGCGACAGCCAACAGTCGCTGGTCAACGCGGCCAGCTGGGTCTCCCGGACCGAGTCCCTGCTGGCCGGGCTCATCGCCGGTGGACTGGCCTTCGGCTACCTCACCTGGGCCCGGCGACGAGTCGTACGCGACGGCGGTGCGGCGGGACCGCGCTGGCCGGCGTACCTGGTGGCGGGTGCGGGACCGGGTCTCCTGCTCCTGCTCAGCGAAGTGATCATCCGGATCGGTGGACGGTCGCTGATCGACCTGGCCGCCGCGCTCAGCGAGGCGGACGCGGTCGCGCAGACCTCACTCGGCACCTCACGGGTGGACAACGCCATCTGGGTGTTGTTCGTCGGCGCGCTGACCGCCGTGGTCAGTTTCGGCCGTACGCTCGGCGCGCCGGCCGACGACGAGGCGTAGCCGGGGCCGGGCGCCCCGGACAGCGGTCAGCCTTCCGCGGCGGTGGCGCGCAGCAGCGACTCCAGTTCGCTGGGGTCGTACCACTCCAGTTCATGGTCCTCGGCACCGTCGACGGTGAACTGGGCGTCGGGGTCCCCGGCCAACGCCTCCAGCACCACCTGGACGGCGGCGGCGACGTCGGTGGCGGCGTCCACCCCGTCCACGTGCACGGCCGCGACGGCCGCGACCGGCACCGGGGCCCGCAGCTCGACCACGCTGGAGCCAAGTTCCCCGTCGCCCCGGCCGATCGCCGTCGCGGGCAGGTCCGCCGAGACGACCACCCGTCGACGGGGTGCGGCCGGGTCGTGCCGGATCAGTTGCAGGGCGTCCTGGGCGGCACGGGTGAAGGCGACGTACTCCAACTCCTCCTCGTCGCCTTCCGCATACCACTCGCGTAGCGTCGGGGTCACCGCGTGCGCCTGCGTCGCGGCGAGGCCGTGCTCCGGCAGCCTGGCCAGCATCGGCACGGTCGCCGGCACGTAGACCCGGACAAGCTCGTCGGTCACTGTGGTCTCCCCCGCTCTGCTCCGCCCGACGACGACACGCCGGGCCCGGCGTCCGGCCCTGCCCGTCCGCCCTGACCGTCATACACCCCGTATCGCCTTCGTGGAAGTTCCGTCGACCGGCCGGTGTGTCCCGCCGGGCCGCCGGGCGGATTGGTCGGGAGGCGGCTACCGGTGGCAAACTGAGGCGAACGACGTCAACCCGGGGAGTTTCGGTGGAACCGAGGTTCCTGCTCCTGTCCGACGTGGCCACCGAGCTGAACGTGTCGGACTCGCAGGTCTACCACATGGTACGCAGCGGCGAGCTGCCCGCGATCAAGATCGGCGGCCGGGGGCAGTGGCGGGTGGAGCGGGTCCGGCTGGAGGAGTACATCCAGCGCAAGTACGCCGAGACCGCCGAGTGGGTACGCGACAACCCGTTGGCGGAACGTGACCCCGACGAACGGTAGGACACAGCACGGCATTGACCGCCGGCTCTGCCGTGCCCGACAATCGAAGCTGTCGAAGGCAAACGAAGGCAAACGCAAGCTTTCATGGCAGGGGGCAGCGCGATGACCGACCTCCGGCGACCCGGGCCGGCGCGCCCACCCGTGCGGCTGCGGCCGGCGCCCGCCTTCGAGCCGCCCTCCGTCGACGAGGACACCACCGGTTGGCCCCGACCGACCGACGGCCAACTGGCACTCGACCTCTTCGCCGCCACCCGGCACTGGCCCGGTGGCCGTGGCCCGGACCGGCCACCACTGCCGTGGGCAGCCTCGCGCTCCGGCAGCCGGCCGGTCGCGCCGGGGGTGCCGTGGTCGGCTGAGCCCGCCCGGCCCACCGGATCCGGGCCGGCCGGGCCCGGCCCCGCGTCGGTCCGGCACCTGCCGGCCGGGGCCCTGACCACAGCCACCCCGGCAGCCACCCGGGTCGCCCACCGCTTCGTCGCCACCTGCCTGGAGGTGTTCAACGGCTTCCGGCCGCCGGTGCAGCTACGGCGTCAGCTTGACCCGGCTCGGGTCGCCGTGCTGCTGCCCGAGCTGGCCCGGGCCACCGCTCACGGGGCACCGGCCCGACGGCGTTCCGCGCGACCCGGGATACGGCTGCGTCGACTGCGCGTCTGCGAGCCCCGCTCCAGCGCCATCGAGGCCGCCGCCGTGCTCACCGGCGCCGGTGGTCGCAGTTGGGCGATGGCGCTGCGCCTGGAGCAGCGGCGCGGCAACTGGCTCTGCACCGACCTGCGGGTGCTCTGAACGACCCGCCCCGCGACCTGACCGTCGCGGACGGGAGGCCGGACGAGAACGCGCCCGATTCCCGAGCGAGTGGCCGTGTCCGCGGTGCGAGGCCACTCGGTCAAGGATCGGGCGCGATCTTCCGGAGTCGGATGGATTCCTAGCCGGCCGAGGTGCCGCCGGGCGCGCCGTGGCAGCGCTTGTACTTACGACCCGAGCCGCAGGGGCACGGCGCGTTGCGGGACGGTCCGTTGCTGGCGGTCGCCTGCCCCGGTGCTGGCTGGCGGGAGTTGCCGACCGGTACCGCCGGACCGCGCAGGCCACCGGCAGGACGCTGCGGCGCGGTCGGTGCCGTCCGCCCCGGCGCTGCCGGGGCGGCCTGGTCCGGACGGCCGATGCCGAGCGCGGGAGCCCGCTGCTCCTCACGCTGCACGGCGACGCCACCGGCGCCGGCCTCACCGTCGATGGTGGGCGCGGAGTACTGAAGCCCCTGCTGCTGCGGCGCACGACCCAGGCCCTTGGCCCGGATCTCCACCGGCTTCTCCAGCAGCTGGACCTCCTCGGCCTCCGGCTCCGGCTCGTTGACCTGCACCTCAAGGTTGTAGAGGAAACCGACAGTCTCCTCCTTGATGCCGTCCATCATGGTGGCGAACATGTCGAAGCCCTCGCGCTGGTACTCCACCACGGGGTCGCGCTGGGCGTACGCCCGCAGCGAGATGCCCTCCTGGAGGTAGTCCATCTCGTAGAGGTGCTCACGCCACTTGCGGTCGATGACCTGGAGCAGCACCATCCGTTCCAGCTGCCGGGTGCCCTCGGCGCCGAGTTGCTCCTCACGCCTGTCGTACGCGGCGTTCGCGTCATCCTTGAGCCGGGCGAGCAGGAAGTCGGCGTCGATGCTGGCCCGGGACCCGCCAGCCTCTTCCTCCAACTCCTCGATGGTGATGCCCACCGGGTAGAGCTGCTTGAGGCTGGACCACAACTGCTCGAGATCCCAGTCCTCGGCGTAGCCGTCCGAGGTGGCCCCCCGGACATACGCCTCGATGGTGTCGTTGATCATGTTGCGTACCTGGTCGGAGAGATCCTCGCCGTTGAGTACGCGCAGCCGCTCGGCGTAGATCACCTGGCGCTGCTTGTTCATGACCTCGTCGTACTTGAGGACGTTCTTGCGGATCTCGGCGTTCTGCCCCTCGATCTGAGCCTGGGCGCTCTTGATCTGGCGGGTGACCATCTTCGACTCGATGGGCACGTCCTCCGGGATGTTGAAGCGGTCCATGACCGCCTCCACCGCACCGGAGCGGAACCGCTTCATCAGCTCGTCCTGCAGGGACAGGTAGAACCGCGACTCGCCCGGGTCGCCCTGCCGGCCGGACCGGCCACGCAGCTGGTTGTCGATCCGCCGGGACTCGTGCCGCTCGGTGCCGAGCACGTAGAGCCCACCGGCGGAGGCGACCTCCTCGGCCTCCGCGTCGCAGGCCTGCTTCCACTTCGGCAGGACCTCTTCGAGGGCCTTGTCGTACTCCTCGGCGTTCTCCAGTGGGTCCAGCCCGCGCTGGCGTAGCTCGTTGGCCGCGAGGAACTCGGGGTTGCCGCCGAGCAGGATGTCGGTGCCCCGGCCGGCCATGTTGGTGGCCACCGTGACCGCGCCCTTGCGACCGGCCTGGGCGACGATCTCCGCCTCCCGGGCGTGGAACTTCGCGTTCAGCACCGAGTGCGGGATGCCCCGGCGGCGCAGCAGCTGGGACAGGATCTCGGAATTCTCCACCGAGACCGTGCCGACCAGCACCGGCTGACCTGCCTGGTGCCGCTCGGCGATGTCCTCGATCACCGCGTTGAACTTGGCCTGCTCGGTCTTGTAGATGACGTCGGCCCGGTCCTCGCGGATCATTGGCCGGTGGGTCGGGATGGTCACCACGCCGACCTTGTAGACCTTGTTGAACTCGCCCGCCTCGGTCTGGGCGGTACCGGTCATGCCGGCGAGCTTGTCGTAGAGGCGGAAGTAGTTCTGCAGGGTGATGGTGGCCAGGGTCTGGTTCTCCTGCTTGATCTCCACCCCCTCCTTGGCCTCGATCGCCTGGTGCATGCCCTCGTTGTAGCGGCGACCGTGCAGGATGCGGCCGGTGAACTCGTCGACGATCAGGACCTCGCCGTCGCTGACGATGTAGTCCTTGTCGCGCTTGTACAGCTCCTTGGCCTTGATCGCGTTGTTCAGGTAGCCGACCAGCGGAGTGTTCACCGATTCGTAGAGGTTGTCGATGCCGAGCCGGTCCTCGACCTTCGCCACACCCCGCTCGGTGACCGCGATGGTGCGCTTGGCGTAGTCGACCTCGTAGTCGCCCTCGCCGTCCTTGCCCGACTGGAGACGCGCCACCACGGCGGCGAACTCGCCGTACCAGCGGGCGGAGTGCTCGGCCGGACCGGAGATGATCAACGGGGTCCGGGCCTCGTCGATCAGGATGGAGTCGACCTCGTCGACCACGGCGAAGTTGTGGCCGCGCTGGACCAGCTCGTCCTTCGACCAGGCCATGTTGTCGCGCAGGTAGTCGAAACCGAACTCGTTGTTCGTGCCGTAGGTGATGTCGCACTCGTACGCCGCGCGGTGCTCGGTCGCCGGCCGGTTGGGCAGCACCACACCGACGGTCAGACCGAGGAACTCGTGCACCCGCCCCATCCAGGCGGCGTCCCGCTGGGCCAGGTAGTCGTTGACCGTGACCACGTGCACGCCCTTGCCGGAGAGCGCGTTGAGATAGACCGGCATCACCGAGGTCAGGGTCTTGCCCTCACCGGTCTTCATCTCGGCGATGTTGCCGAAGTGCAACGCCGCGCCGCCCATCACCTGCACGTCGTACGGCCGCTGGCCGAGCACCCGGGCCGCCGCCTCCCGGCAGACCGCGAACGCCTCGGGCAGCAGGTCGTCCAGGGTCTCGCCGTCGGCGAGACGTTCCCTGAACTGCTCGGTCATGTCGCGCAGCTCATCATCGGTGAGGTTGACGTAGTCGTCCTCGATCGAGTTGACGGCGGCGGCGATCGCCTTGAGGCGGCGCACCATGCGCCCCTCGCCCGCACGGAGGACCTTTTCCAGAATCGACACGGATCAACGCTCCCCTAGACAGTCTCGAACCATCGTAGGCGTTCCATCGGGCCGATGGTCACTGGTGGCGGTGGTCGGCCGCCGCGAAACCGACATAACACTCCCCGCTCCCGTCCGCGTCCCGGTTATCCGGTTACGCCGTGCGCGAACGATCCGGCACGATGGCCCGGTGGAGCCCGTGGAGATCACCGAGGACGGCCTGCTGCTGCGGCCATGGCAGGCGACCGACGCCGACGCCGTCTACCGCGCCTGCCAGGATCCGGACATCCAGCGCTGGACCACCGTACCTCGCCCGTACCGGCACGAACACGCGCAGAGCTTCGTCGCGGACCGGGCCCGCCAGTGGGAACTCGGCACCGGCGCGGCCTTCGCGGTCTGCGACGCCGCCAGCGGCGAGGTGCTCGGTGCCTGCGGGCTCAACACCATCGACCGCAACCACGAACTCAGCGAGATCGGGTACTGGACCGCGCCGTGGGCGCGGGGCCAGCGGGTCGCCGTCCGCGCCGTCCGGGCCGTCGCCCGGTGGTCCTTCGACGAGCTGAAACTGCGCCGACTGCTCTGGGGAGCCGAGGTGGGCAACCACGCCTCCCGGCTGGTCGCCCTGCGGTCCGGCATCCGGATCGAGGGACGGCTACGGGCCGCCGACCCGGCCGGCGGCACCCACGAGTGGTTCGGCACGTTGCTGCCCGGTGACGTACCGGCACCCGGCGAGGTCGGCCCGGCCGGTCCGGGCACCCTGGACGCCCGACGCGCGGCCGTCTTCGGCCGGCCCCAACCGACCCTGTTCGCCACCACCGGCACACACGAGCTGAGCCTGCGTCCCATGGACGAGCGCGACCTCGACGCGATCGTCACCACCTGCCAGGACCCGGATACGCTGCGCTGGACGACCGTGCCGGAGGGTTACACGCGGACGGACGCCGAGGATTTCCTACGGTTCGTGCGAGCCACCTGGGCCGCCGGCACCAGCGTCAACTTCGTCTTCACCGACGCTGCGGACCGGTACGCCGGCTCCATCGACCTGCGGCTGTCGGCCACCGACCCGCTGCTGGCCGACGTCGGCTTCATGACCGCGCCGCACGCCCGCGGACGGGGGTACCAGCCGGCTGCGTTGGCGGCCCTGTGCACCTGGGGCTTCACCACCCTGGGGCTGGCCCGGATCGAATGGCGGGCCAACGTAGGCAACGTCGCCTCCCGGCGAGCCGCCGAGAAAGCCGGTTTCGCGGTGGAGGGCACCGCGCGCGGAGCCCTCCACCACCGTGGCACCCGGGTCGACGCCTGGGTCGGTGCACTCCTCGCCGAGGACCTGTGATGACCGCGCCGCACCGCAGCACGCAGCGGATCGAGGCGTACGGGGTGCGGCTTCGGCCGTTCCGCCTCGACGACGTCGAGGACGTCGCGGCCGGTTGCGCCGACCCGCTCACCCAGCACTTCCTCGACGGCCTGCCCGATCCGTACACCGAGGCCGATGCGCGCCTGTGGATCACGGAGGGCGCGCCCGCCGCCTTCGCCGGTGGCGGCGCCGCTTACGCCGTCGCCGACCCGACGACCGACCGGCTGCTCGGCACCGTGGGTCTGAGCCATGTGGTGCCGCAGCGGGGCCAGGCCGAGATCGGCTACTGGGTGGCACCGTGGGCGCGCGGCCGAGGGGTGGCCACCGCCGCCACCCGGGCCCTCTCCGAGCACGCGTTCGCCACCGGCACCGCCCGGTTGGAGTTGCTCACCCGGGTGGAGAACACGGCCAGCCAACGGGTCGCGCTGGCCGCCGGCTTCCGTCCCGAGGGGGTACGCCGAGCCGCGTTGGCAGTTCGAGGCGGCGGCCGGCGGGACCGGATGGTGTGGGTACGGCTCGCCGACGACCCGCCCGGACCGGCGGAGCGCCCGCTGCCGGACCTGCCCGACGGTCGACTCACCGACGGGCTGGTCGTGCTGCGTCGGCTCGGACCGGACGACAACGAGCAGATGTACCGCCTGCACAGCGACCCGGAGGTGGTGGCCAGTCGGGTGCCCCCGGAGGCGCCGACCCGGGATGAGATCGAGCGACGCTGCCACGGTGCGGAGAGCCAGTGGCTGGTCGGCACCGCCGCGGCGATGACCATCCTCGACGCCGCCTCCGGGGAGTTCGCCGGCAGCTGCATGCTCCTGCCCGACCAGCCCGCCAGCGGCCAGGCGATGCTCGGTTACAGCCTGCTGCCGGGATGGCGCGGACGCGGCTACGCCACCCGCGCGGTACGGCTACTCGCCCGGTGGGGGTTCGACCACGTCGGCCTGTCCCGGCTGTGGGCCGGCACTCTGCCGGAGAACGCCGCCTCCCAGCGGGTGCTGCAGAAGGCCGGATTCCGGCGAGAGGGGCTGTTGCGCGGTCGGCTACCCGGCGCGGCGGGTAGCCGGGCCGACTCGACGGTCTACGGCCTGCTGACGACGGATCCGTTGGGCTGATCCGGGGACCCGACGGGCCCAGGTCCGCGACGGCGCCCGGGTCGGGTGGGTACCGACCCGGGCCGCCGTCACGGTCAGATGTCCAGCGAGATGATGCCGTAGTCGTAGGCGTGCCGCCGGTAGACCACGCTCGGGCGGCCGGATTCCTTGTCCTGGAAGAGATAGAAGTCGTGGCCCACCAGTTCCATCTGGAACAGGGCGTCGTCGATGGTCATCGGCTCGGCGGGGTGCACCTTCTCCCGGGCGATGTGCCACGGCTGGTCGTCGGCGTACTCCTCCTCGGGCCGCTCGGCCAGCGCGGTGGCGGTGCTGGTCTCCGCGGCGGCGCTGCTGGTCTCCGCGGGGGCGGACAGCGCGGGAAGGTCGGTCACCGGCAGGCCGGCGGTCGCGGCCGCGACCGACAGCGGCGCGTGCCGGCCCCGGTGTACCCGACGCCGGTCGGCCGCGCGACGCAGCCGGGAGTCGAGCTTGGCGATCGCCGAGTCCAGAGCGCTGTAGAAGTCGCTGGTGCAGGCCTCGGCCCGAATCACCGGGCCACGTGAATAGCAGGTGATCTCCACCCGCTGGCAGTGATCGGCCTGGCGCGGATTGCGCTCGTGGAACAGTTCGACATCGACACGAATGAGCTTGTGGTCGTAGCGTTCGATCTTCGCAAGCTTGTCTGCTACGTGCACCCGGTAATGGTCCGGCACTTCGACGTTACGGCCCTTGACCACGATGTCCACGTGACCTCCCTCGTTCGGACGGTCTTCGATCCGGAACTCCGGTCGCGCCCGGGGGACGGCCCCATTCGGCGTCGACCGGT
The DNA here is from genome assembly GCF_016863575.1 of Micromonospora sediminimaris. Taxonomy (NCBI): domain Bacteria; kingdom Bacillati; phylum Actinomycetota; class Actinomycetes; order Micromonosporales; family Micromonosporaceae; genus Micromonospora; species Micromonospora sediminimaris. Next base: position 166,157 of record NZ_BOPD01000012.1, on the reverse strand, counting down.
CAATACGGCTACGCCTCCTCTCACCGCCGGGAGCGGGTGGGATGGCCTTCCTACCCCCGACAGCCAAACGCTAACTCCTGTTAGCCCGACAGTCACCCCCGGTCGCCAAGACCGCCCGGAGAATTTCCACACCTCATACACGAAGGGGTGAAACGGAAACACGATCGGTCACTGTTGGTGCCTTTTCCGTGTCGCGGCCAGCACCGCCGCCCCGTACGGCGACAACCCGCGCACGGTCAGTACCCGGCTGACCGCCGCGAGGGTCGCCCCGGTGGTGACGATGTCGTCCAGCAGGACCACCCTCGCCCCCGCGATGGCCGGATCGCGGCTCGAACGGGCCCGGAAGGCAGCCGTGGCCGCCGCCGCCCGCCCGGCGCTGTCCAGCGTCACCGAGTCCGGTCGAGGTGCGGCACGTACCGCGTTGTGCACCCGGACCGGCCAGCCTGCCGCCCGCAGCCGGCGGGCGCAGTGCCGGGTCAACCGGCTCAGGTGATCGCCGTAGCGGGCCCGGGCCGCCGCCGGGGTGTCCGGCACCGGCACCAGCAGCACCGGCCCCACCGAACCGACCGCCGCAGCGACGACCTCGGCGAGCAGCGCACCGAGTGGCCGGGCAAGACCGTGCCGGCCGTGTTCCTTGTACGCCAGCAGCGTCTCCCGCAGCGGCCCGCCGTACGCACCCAGGGCGTGACAGGGCGGCAGACCCGGCGGGGCCGGGACAGGTCGCACCGGCCCCGGGCGCAGCGCCCGCAGGACGGTGACGCAGTCGGGGCAGACCCCGTGCCGCAGGCCGGGACGGCGTTCCCGACAGCCGGCGCACTCGGTGGGCAGCACCAGGTCGGCCAGGTCCGCCCAGAGCCCGCCCGTCACGGCCTGCTCAGTAGAGGAAGACGGGGGCGGTGGGGTTGCCCGGACGCACCCCCGCCGGCGGCGGTGTCACGTCCTGGACCTGGTCGCGGTTGATCCGGTCGAACGGGTTGCTGCGGTACGCCACCCCGTTCGCCTCGTACATGAACGAGCCGGCCAGCGGGGACCGCTCGGCGGTGGCCGGGTACGCGGCGAGGTGGTCGACCTGGCTGCCGGTGTCCTCCCGCAGCGGGGTCTCCAGGGCACCGTCGACGGTCACGTCGTAGATCGCCGGGCGACCCGCCGAGCCCGCCACCAGCAGGCGGTTCGCCGCCGACCAGTCCACTGCGGTGGCGTCGGTAAGCGAGCTGACCAGCCGTCGGGCCGGGCCCACTGTGGGTACGCCGCCCTCCCAGTTGATCGCGGCGACGTGCAGCGTGCCGTCGACGATCAGCGCCAGCCGGTGCCCGTCCAGGGCTGGGGCCACCGCGGTGACCCGGCCCGGCAGGCTGAGCTGCACCTGCCGCGTCGCCGCCTGGTCGTCGAAGCGGTAGAGCCGGCCGTCGGCGACCACCAGGCCGGTCGGGCGGGCGCCGTCGCTGCGAATCCAGACCGGGCGGCTCATCTCGGCGTACCTGCTGGGACCGGTGGTGAGGGTTTCCACCACGCCGCCGCTCCGCCCGACGGCCAGCCGCTGCCGCCCGTCCTCACCGGCCATCACGACGGCGACCAGGACGTCAGCGTCGACGCGACGCAGTCCGGCCGAGACGATGTCGTGGTTGACCTCGGGCGCCACCGGTACCGAGCCGGCGGCCTCGCCGGCAACCGTCAGCGAGTGGATCGCCCCCTCGTAGACGCAGTATCGCCGTGCGTTGACCTCGATCAGGTCCAGCGGGTTCAGCCGGCGCTGCTCCGCAAGGTCGATCACCTTACGGGACTGGTTGAGGATCTTCACCTCAACGGTGCCGTGCAGCTCCCGCAGGGACCACGCCAACTGGGTACCGAGCTGCTCCAGCCGCCGCTCGTCAGCGCCCGGCATGTCCAGGTTGACCTCCCACCGGCCGTCTGAACCGGTGGCATTGTTGATCATCTCGGTGCGGTCGGGTAGACCGGAGACACCGATCCGCAGCCAGTCCGACGGGCCGGCGGTCAACCACCGGACGACCTCGCTCACCCGCCGCTGCGGTGGTACGGCCGAGGAGAGGTACCGCTGGTCCGGCACGAGCTGGGTGCGGTCGGAGTTCCAGAAGTAGATCGCCTCCGCCTGGTAGTACCGGCGCAGCGCGTCGTCGCTGAGCAGCAGCACGTTCGGCGGGTCGCTGACGTAGTAGCCGGCGTCGTCCTCACCCACCGGGCCGGCACTGATCAGCCGGAACTCGTACGTCGACTCGGTGGCCACCGGCGGCACCAGCATCCCGTTGGCCCGCAGCAGCCCGACCTGCTGCACGCTGATGGTGACCTTCATGCTGTCCACGTCCGGTTCGATCACCGGATCGTCGGTGAGCCGCACCACCGACAGCGCCACCTCGCTGCCCTGCTTGTCCGGCAGCCCGTTGCGGTCCGCGGTCGCGATGAACCGCTTCACCCGCTCGTACGCCCGGTCGGGCTCGCCGGCCGCCGCGGCCAGGAAGTTGCGCACGAACGCCTCGGCGTCGCTGCCGCTGGCCTCCCGCGTCGGTGGCTCCGTACCGCGTCCCAACGACCAGTTCGTCTCCGCGGCCGGCCCACGCTGCTCGATCTGCACCTCGCTGCGGTCGGGGATCCCGCAGCCGGCGGCGACACCCAGCACCAGCACACCGGCGAGGACCCCGGTCAACAACCGTCGCCTCACGAGCCCACCTCCGCGCGCGGCTGTTCGGCCGGCGGCACCGCGTCCGGAGCCGGGCCGACGGCGAGCGCGCCGGCCGGGCCGGGCCCGATGGCCAGCAGCCCACCGGCAGGCGCGCCACCGAACGGCAGCGTGGCGTCGGCCGGCACCAGCCGCAGCGGCGAGGTGGTGAGCCGATCGCCGGCGCGCGCCGGCAGGGTGAGCCGGAACTGCGCGCCCTGCCCCGGTGCACCCCACGCTTCCAGCCAGCCGCCGTGCAGGCGGGCGTCCTCCAGGCTGATCGACAGGCCCAGGCCGGTCCCGCCGGTCTGCCGGGCCCGCGACGGATCAGCCCGCCAGAACCGGTTAAAAACCAGCTTCTCCTCGCCCGGCTTGAGCCCGACGCCGTGGTCGCGGACGGTAAGCGCGACGGCGGTCTCGTCCATGCCCAGTGTGATCCGCACCGGCCGACCCTCGCCGTGCTCGACAGCGTTGCCGACCAGGTTGCGCAGCACCCGTTCGACCCGTCGTGGGTCGATCTCGGCGATCACCGGGGCGGTCGGGACGTCAAGCTCGATGGCCACCCCGACCCGCTCGGCCAGCCCGGCCAGCCGGTCGGCCACCCGGTGGACCACCGGCACCAGATCGGTCGGCTCGGCGTCGAGCACCGCGAAGCCCGCGTCGAACCGGCTGATCTCCAGCAGGTCTGTCAGCAGTTCCTCGAAGCGGTCCAGCTCGGCCTGGAGCAGCTCGGCGCTGCGTGCCACCGCCGGATCGAACTCGTCGCGTTCGGCGAAGATCAGATCAGCGGCCATCCGTACCGTGGTCAGCGGGGTCCGCAGTTCGTGCGACACGTCGGAGGTGAACCGACGTTGCAGTCGGGACATTTCCTCCAGTCGCAGGATCTGCCGTTGCAGGTTGGTGGCCATCTGGTTGAACGAAGCCGCGAGCAGCGCCAGGTCGTCCTCGCCGTTGACGGCCATCCGCTGGTCGAGCAGGCCGGCCGAGAGTCGCTGGGCGGTCCGGGCGGCGACCCGTACCGGGATCACCACCAGCCGGGTCACCAGGGCGGCGAGCAGCCCGAGCAGCAGCACCAGGGCGACTCCGGTGGCCACCACGGTGGCCCGCGCCTGCGCCGCCGTGGTGTCCTGCAGGGTCAGCGGCACGAAGTAGTAGAGTTCCACCTGGCCGAAGCGGGTCGGCACCGGCGAGCCGTAGACGAGGTACTTCGCCTCGGCGTCTCCGGTGAGCCGGCCGGTGCGGATCTGGTTGGCCACGTTCCCGTCGGCCACCGCTGCGCGCAGCTCGGGGCTGATCAGGGGCCGGACGTTCGCCGACGGTGAGGTGCGCGCCTCGATCACTCCGGGCCAGTTGTCCGCGGTCAGGGCCACCACCACGCCGCTGTTCTGCTGGGGGTCGCCACCGGCGAGGTAGTTGACCGTGCCGTCGATCGTCTCCTGGAGCTGCGCCTCCTGCGGCTGGCTGTAGAGGCTGAACTGCTTGGCCGCGTACTCCGCGCCGTTGAGCAGCCGCAACTGGACGTCGGTCTTGGCATTGTCCAGCAGAATGCTCGTGATCTTGTCGGCGATCAGGTAGGCGAACCCGCCGACCAGCAGGCTGGAGGTCACCAACGTGATGGTCACCACCCGCACCTGCAACGACCGGCGCCAGGTCTGGTGCAGCCTCGCCAGTGATCGGGCCAGTCGCCCGCTCACCCCACGCCACAACTCCCGCGCGGCACCGCGCCGGCGGGAGGTCGGGTCGAGATCGGGGATCGGGGAGGTGGTCACAGTGCGACCAAGGCTATCCGGTGCCCGCCTTGTAGCCCACGCCACGAACGGTGAGGATGATTTCGGGGCGCTCCGGATCCGGCTCGATCTTGGCTCGTAGCCGCTGCACGTGCACGTTGACCAGCCGGGTGTCCGCCGCGTGCCGGTATCCCCAGACCTGCTCGAGCAGCACCTCCCGGGTGAAGACCTGACGCGGTTTGCGGGCGAGCGCGACCAGCAGGTCGAACTCCAGCGGCGTCAGCTTCACCTCCTCGCCGTTGCGACTGACGGTGTGTGCCGGTACGTCTATGGCGATCTGGTTGCCGGGCGGGCCGATGGTGAGCAGCTCCGGCGCGGCGTCCTCGCCGCGACGCAACCGCGCCCGCATCCGGGCCACCAGTTCCTTCGGCTTGAACGGCTTGACCACGTAGTCGTCGGCACCCGACTCCAGACCGAGCACGACGTCGACCGTGTCGCTCTTGGCGGTCAGCATCACGATCGGCACTCCGGACTCGCCCCGGATCGCCCGCGCCACGTCGATACCGCTCATTCCGGGCAGCATCAGGTCAAGCAGGACGATGTCGGGCCGATTGTCGCGGAACGCGGCCAATGCCCGTTCCCCGTCCGCCACGAACGAGGGCATGAAGCCTTCGCTGCGCAGCACGATGCCGAGCATCTCGGCGAGCGCGGGGTCGTCGTCGACCACCAGTACCCGGGCTCTCATGGGGTTAATGGTTCCATCCCGTCAGTTCGGTGGGCTCGGCGTCACCCGCACGCTACTGCCGTCAGGTGGGCCGTGCCCAGCACCGCTCGGTTCTACCGCCCGCACGTGCCACCCCGGGGGCGGGTCTGCACCCCGGGCGACCGCGCGTGTCAACATGATCCCCGGGTGCGCCGCAGCGCGCCACCATCACCGCCTCCCAGGAGTACGCGTGCCCGAAACAGGCCCGACCGTCGTACTCCCCGGTCGCCCGCTCACCAGCGGGGAACTGCTCGACTCCGCGGTGCTGCTGCTACGCGGCCAGGCAGCGGTCCTGCTGCCCCTCGCCGCCGTGCTGGCCGCCGGTGAACAACTCCTGCTGCTGCCCCTACGGACCGCCATGGGTGCCACCGGGCCGCTGTGGTGGCCGTCCGGCCTGAGCGAGTTCGGCATCTTCTGGTTCCTGCTCGCCCTCGGCGCGGCAACCGAAGCAATGATCATTCTGCTGCTCGGCAACCCCGCCGCCCACGCCGCCGCCGGCGCGCTGGTCGACGGGCGCTCCGCCGCCACGGACGCATGGGGGCCCGGCGGCCGCTGGGGCGCCACCGTCCTGCTCTGTCCCGCCGTCGGCGCGGTCATGCTGCTCGCGTCCCTGCTCGGCCCCGTCTGGTTCATCGGATTCGCTCTGTTGGGTGCGGTGGCACCGGCGCTGGTGGTCGACCGGGTCGCACCGGTACGCGCGATCAACCGCTCCGTCGCAATGGCGCTGCGCCTGACCGGGCGGGCCGCCGCGCTGCGGGTACTCGGCTACCTCGTCTGGTGGATCATCCGGGTCGGGCTCGGTTGGGGGTTGTTCACCGGGGTGACCGCACTCGATCTGGTCACCGAGGGCTGGGCCGATGCCGTGGCGATGCTGGTCTGGGCGGCCGTGAACACGGTCGCCTTCGCCGCCTTGGCCTGCCTGGACGCGGTCGTGCATCTGGAGACCCGGATCCGCACCGAGGGCCTGGACATCCGGCTCGCCCGGGTGCCCGCCGCACCGCGTACCAAGGACCTGCTGGCGGTCGGCGGATGAGCATCAGCCGCTGGTGGACCGAAACCACCGCAGCCCTCGGCGACCACCTGCCGCTGCCGCTGGCCACGCTGCTGCTGGTGCTGGCCACGGCGCTTACCGCGACGGCCTGGTACACCTTCCCCGCCTGGCTGCCCCGCCGGCTGCCCCGGCTGCACCGACGCCGCCGCACCGAGGGCACGGCGCGGAAGCCCGAGACCCCGCCGGTGACCGTCGCTTCACCGCCGTCGGCCGGCCCGGTCGGCACCGAAGTGATGGCCGACCGGCTGGCCGCCGAGGGCCGCTACGACGAGGCGGTCCGCGAGCGGTTGCGCGGCATGCTCCACCAGCTCACCGATCGGCGCGTGGTGCAGGTCCGGCCCGGTATGACCGTCGCCGAGGTGGTCACCGAGGCCGGTGCCCACCATCCACCGGCCGAACCGCCGCTGAGCGCCGCCGCCGCCATCTTCTCGGAGGTGTGGTACGCGCAGCGCCCGGCCACCGCCGAGCACGATCACCGGATGCGCGACCACGCCGGTCGGCTGGGAGACCTGCTCGCCGCGGCCCCGCCAGCGAAGGACGACGACCGGTGAGCGCACCCGGCCGCCGTCACCGGATCATCGTTCCGGTGCTGGTGGGGGTACTACTGATCGCCGTCACACTCGTCACCCGCGAGATCGACCAGCCGGACCAGACCGACCGGGGCTTCCTCTCCCCGGTGGTGACCGAGGACCACGGTGGCAGCCGGCTCGCCGCGATCCTGGGCGAGCGCGGGGTGACGGTGCACCGGGAGACCGACACCCTCCGGGCGTTGCTGGCCACCCGACCCGCCCCGACCACCCTGTTCGTTCCGGCGCCCGAGCTGCTGCACCCGCGCACCGTCGGCTACCTGGGTCTGTTGCCCGGAGGCACCCGGCTGGTACTGGTCGACCCGCCCCGGCGGGTGCTGGCCGCCGCCGGGCTGCCGCTGCGCCCGGCAGGCCGACGGTGGGCGACCCGGGCCGTGTCGCCGCACGGCGTCGACGGCTCCTGCCCACTGGCCGAGGTCACGCCCGCCGCCACCGCCGCCGTCGCCCGCCAGCGGTACGCATCGACCGGCGCTCCCGGCGGCGTCGATCTCTGCTACGCCGGCGGGCTGGCCCGCCTGCCCGGCGCTGCCGAGAGCGTGGTGGTGGGCGCCAGTGACCCGTTCCGCAACGGCCGGATCGACGAATGGGACAACCTCGTCTTCGCCACCGGGCTGCTCGGCACCTCCGGCCGGGTGGTCTGGCTCGACCTGGACGGCCCGGCGCCGCCGCCACCCGAACCCAGCCCGGCACCCACCCGGCCGCTGCCGGAGCGCGACGACGACATCGACGACCCAGGCGACCCGGAGGACCTGGACAGCGGGGAGAGCGGCGAGACGGCACCGGGTGGCCGTCCGGGCGGTGAGGCGTCCGGCCCCGGCTCACGGGGCTCCTCCGGGGAGCCCAACCCGCTCTGGTCGGCCTTCCCGCCGTGGTTCTGGGCGCTGCTGCTGCAACTCGGCCTGGCGGCGCTGCTGATCGCCATCGGCCGGGCCCGCCGGCTCGGCCCGCCCACGCCGGAACCGCTGCCGGTGTCCGTGCCCGCCGCCGAGACGGTCCTCGGCCGGGGTCGGCTCTACCAACGGGCGCGAGCCCGCGAGAGCACCGCCCGACTGCTCCGGACCGCGACGCTCGCCCGGCTGGCACGACGGGTGCACCTGCCCGCCGAGGCGCCGCCCGCCACGGTCGCCGCCACCGTCGCCGCCCGCACCGGCGACCGGCCCGACACCATCCACGAGCTGCTCTACGGCGACGCGCCCCCAACCGACCGGAACCTGCTGGAGCTGGCCGGTGAGCTGGACCGCGTGACGCGTGCCGGCGGGCCGAGCCCCGCGCAGCCCGTCGCCGACCCGCCGGCCCCGCCCCGGCTGCCGAAGCCCCGATCCGAAGGAGACCACCGGTGACCCGACCCGCGACGACCGTGGACCAGCTCGCCGCCGATCCCACCCGGGCCGCGCTGCACCGGCTCCGCGCCGAGGTGGCCAAGGCGGTCGTGGGCCAGGAGGGCGTGGTCACGGGGCTGATCGTCGCCCTGCTCTGCCGTGGTCACGTGCTGCTGGAGGGCGTGCCGGGGGTAGCAAAGACGCTGCTGGTGCGTACCGTGGCCGCCGCACTGGACCTGACCTCACGGCGGGTGCAGTTCACCCCTGACCTGATGCCCGGCGACGTCACCGGCTCGATGGTCTTCGACGCGCGGACCGCGGCGTTCACCTTCCGGGAGGGGCCGGTCTTCACCAACCTGCTGCTCGCCGACGAGATCAACCGCACGCCACCGAAGACCCAGTCCGCGCTGCTGGAGGTGATGGAGGAACGGCAGGTCACCGTCGAGGGCGAGCAACGCGTGCTGCCCGATCCGTTCATCGTCGCCGCCACCCAGAACCCGGTGGAGTACGAGGGCACCTATCCGCTGCCGGAAGCCCAGCTCGACCGGTTCCTGCTCAAACTCACCGTGCCGCTGCCCAGCCGGGACGAGGAACTGGGTGTGCTCCGGGCCCACCACGCCGGTTTCGATCCCAGGGATCTGACCGCAGCCGGCGTACGCCCGGTGGCGGACGCGGCCGACCTCGCCGCCGCACGTGCGGCGGTGGGCCGCGTGCACGTCGCCGAACCGCTGCTCGGCTACGTCGTCGACCTGTGCCGGGCCACCCGCGCCACCCCGGCGCTTGAGTTGGGCGCCTCGCCGCGCGGTGCGACGGCCCTGCTCGGCACCGCGAAGGCGTGGGCGTGGCTGAACGGACGCGATCACGTGGTGCCGGACGACGTCAAGGCGATGGCGCGACCGACCCTGCGGCACCGGCTGCGCCTGCGGCCGGAGGCCGAACTTGAGGGTGTCGGGGTGGATCCGGTCCTGGACACGGTGCTGGCCACCGTGCCGACTCCGCGATGACCTGGCGGGTGGCGGCGCTGCTGGCGGCAGGGGCGCTGACCCTGCCGGTGTGGCCGGCACCCTTCGTCGGGGTGGCGGTGATGGTCGGCGTGGTGCTGCTGCTGGTCGGGCTCGACCTTGCGCTCGCCGCGCCGCTGCGGGCGTTGACCGCCGAACGGACCGGTGAGCGGGCCGTACGGCTCGGTGGCACCGCCACGGTCACCCTGTACCTGCGCAACGCCTCCGGTCGGCTGCTGCGGGCCCGGGTCCGCGACGCCTGGGTGCCCTCGGCCGGGGCCCGGCCGGAGGTGCCGCCGACCCGGGTGGTGCGGGCCGCACCCGGTGAGGTGCTGACACTGCCCAGCCACCTCACCCCCACCCGTCGGGGCGACCGACCCGCCGTGGCCCTGACCGTCCGCTCGTTCGGGCCGCTCGGGCTGGCGTTCCGCCAGTGGGGTGGCCGGCCGGGCACGCCACCGTGGACCCTACGGGTGCTGCCCCGCTTCGACTCGCGCCGACACCTGCCGGAGCGGCTGTCGCGGCTGCGCGTCATCGACGGCACACAGGTCGGTCGGGGACGCGGACCGGGCACCGAGTTCGACGCGCTGCGGGAGTACGTGTCCGGCGACGACGTACGGTCCATCGACTGGCGAGCCAGCGCCCGGCGGGCCGAGGTGCTGGTCCGCACCTGGCGGCCGGAGCGGGACCGGCGGCTGGTCTGCGTGCTGGACACCGGGCGCACCTCGGCGGTGCGGGTGGGCGACGAGCCGCGCTTGGACGCCTCGATCGAGGCGGCGCTGCTGCTCAGCGCGTTGGCGGCGCGGGCCGGTGACCGGGTGGACGTGCTCGCGGCGGACGCCGTACCCCGGGCCTCGGTCGGTGGTGCCGAACGGCCCGGGCAGTGGAACCGGCTGGCCCACGCGCTTGCTCCGTTGCAACCCACGCTTGTCGAGACCGACTTCCGGCTGATCGCCGGCGAGTTGCTCCGGCGGCACCGCCCGCGCAGCCTGGTGGTGCTGCTCACTGCCCTGGAACCCGGCGCGCTCGGCGACGGTCTGCTGCCGGTGCTGCCCCGGCTGGCCGCCCGGCACCGGGTGTTGGTGGCGGCGGCCCAGGATCCGGTGCTGACCCGACTCACCGCCGCGCCCCCGCGACGTCCGGCGGACGCGTACGCCGCAGCTGCCGCCTGGCGCACGCTCGCCGAACGCGACCGCCTCACCCAGGCACTCACCCGCCACAACGTCACAGTGGTGGACGCCCCCGCCACCCACCTGGCCCCCGCCCTGGCCGACACCTACCTGGCCCTGAAATCCCAAGCCCAACTCTGATCCACCCACCCCCGCTCCGCCCCGCGTTGATCACGAGGTTAGCGGGGAAGTTGATCTCCATGAATGCCGTCAACTTCATGATCAACGGGGTGGGTGCGGGGGCCGAGGAGGAGGACGTAGGTGAGGAAGGCGAGCCAGATGGTGGCGCCTGTGGCGATGCGTAGGGGGGTCGGCAGGGGGGCGGGGGTGATGAAGGCCTCGATCAGCGCTGCGACGGCGAAGAGGGCGACCAGGCCGACGGCGACCAGCACGCCGTCGCGTCCCGCCCGGGCCACCGCCTGCCCCCGGGTCAACTGCTCCGGCGGCGCGATCCACGCCCACCCGATGCGCAGGCCCACCCCGGCGGCGACGAACACGCCGGTCAGCTCCAGCAGGCCGTGCGGAGTGATCAGGCCGAAGAAGACGTCCGCCCGGCCGTAGGAGACCATCACCCCGCCGACCACGCCGATGTTTATCGCGTTCTGCCAGAGCAGGTAGCCGACGGGCACGATCAGCACCCCCGCCGCCAGACACTTCGCCGCCAACCAGGCGTTGTGCGTCCACAGGTGGAAGGCGAACGTCGGCGCGGAGAACTCCGTGTAGTAGCCGGCGAAGCCGGACTCGACCAGGTTGGCGGCCTCGTCGTCGCCGATGAATGCCGCCGCCGTCTCCGGGTTGTCCGCCACGAACCACATCAGGGTGAAGGTGAGCAGGGTGAAGGCGGTCGCCACCGCGCACCACCACGGCGCCGCCCGCCAGATCGCGCCCGGCAGGCCGACCAGCAGGAATCGCCGTACGGCCGACCAGGAGGGTCGGGGCCGACCGGTGAGCCGCGCCCGCGCCCGCAGCACCACCTGGGACAGCTCGCTGACCAGCGCCGGGTCCGGCGAGCGGCTACGCAGTACCGACAGTTGAGTGGTGGCCCGCTGGTAGAGCGCGACCAGTTCGTCGACCTCGGCCGGGTCGAGCCGCCGCTGACCACAGAGCTGATTCAGCCGGCGCCACTGCCCGCCGTGCTCCGCCACGTACGCGTCGACATCCACCGGCCACCTCCGACCGCGCGATCATAGTGTTCACTGTCGGGGTGAGCACAGCGGCGCGAGCGTGGACCGCCCCGGGTTGGGGCGACGCCGGGCTGGTCAGCGGCGAGGCCGTCGAGTTGGACGTGCGGGCCGCGCGGGTCGGCTCCCGGGTGCTCGCACTCCTGCTCGACGTGCTGGTGCAACTGGTGGCCGGGCTGCTGCTCGCCGCGCTGGCCGGGCTGGCCCTGGCCGCCCTGCCGTACGGGATGCTCGACGCGGCGATGGAACGCGCCCTGCTCACCGTCGGGCTCGTCCTGCTCCTGGTCGGCTATCCGGTGCTCTGTGAACGGTTCAACGACGGCCGGACGCCGGGCAAGGCGGTGGTCGGGCTGCGGGTGGTGAGCCTCGACGGCGCTCCCGTCGGGTTCCGGCAGTCGCTGACCCGGGCGCTGGTCGGGGTCGCCGTGGAATGGCCGGGTCTGGTGCTGCCGCTGCTCTCCTGGGCGGTCGGGCTGACCGTGATGCTCAGCGACACTCGTGGCCGACGTCTCGGCGACCTGGCGGCGGGCACCCTGGTGGTGCACACCCGGCCCGCGACGAGGTGGCGGCCGGTTCCGGCGACGGTGCCGGAGCTGGCCGGTTGGGCGTACTCGCTGGATCTGAGCCGGCTGGACGCGGGGCTGGCGCTGGCCGTCCGGCAGTACCTTGCCCGGGCCCACGGGTTCAGCGAGCCGGCGCGCGGCGAGTTGGCCCGGCTGCTGTGGGGGCAGGTCGCCGCGGTTACCAGCCCGCCGCCACCGGCCGGGCGATCGGAGGTGGCCTGTCTGGCCGCCGTCATCGCCGAGCGGCACCGGCGGGCCCGTCGCCTCCTCGCCGGTGAACGCACGCTCACCGAGGCACTGTGGCAGCAGTTCCGGGCCACTCCCACCGATGATCCACCTGGGCGGTCGGCATGAAGGGTTTCGGGCCTTGGCTCGCGGTGCTCGCGGTGGTCGTGCTACTCAGCGCACTGCGGCTGCGCACCCTGGCGGCACTGGTGTCGGTGGCCTGGCTGCTCTGGTGTGTCTGGACGTGGATCCGCCCCACCCGCCGCCGCCGTACCCGCTGACCACCGCTCACCGGCCCGGATGGTCAGGCGGCAGGCCGTGACGTCGTCCGCCCCGACGGGGACGGCCACCTCCGGGGTCGGCCGGTGCGGTCGGCCCCGGAGGTGACGTCGATGCTCAGTAGCGGTAGTGGTCCGGCTTGAACGGGCCCTCCACGGCGACGCCGAGGTAGGCGGCCTGCTCCTTGGAGAGCGTGGTCAGCTTGGCGCCGAGCGCGTCCAGGTGCAGCCGGGCGACCTTCTCGTCGAGGTGCTTGGGCAGCACGTACACGCCGATCGGGTACTCGTCGGTCTTGGTGTACAGCTCGATCTGGGCGATCGTCTGGTTGGCGAACGAGTTCGACATGACGAAGCTGGGGTGGCCGGTGGCGTTGCCCAGGTTCAGCAGGCGACCCTCGGAGAGCACGATGATCGCGTGGCCGTCGTCGAACTTCCAGAGGTCGACCTGCGGCTTGATGTTCTCCCGGGTGACATCCGAGCGCTTCGCCAGGCCGGCCATGTCGATCTCGTTGTCGAAGTGGCCGATGTTGCCGACGATGGCCTGGTGCTTCATCCGGGCCATGTGCTCGTTGGTGATGACGTCATAGCAGCCGGTGGCGGTGATGAAGATGTCAGCCTGCTCGACCACGTCTTCCATGGTGGCCACCTGGTAGCCGTCCATCGCCGCCTGGAGCGCACAGATCGGGTCGACCTCGGTCACCACGACCCGGGCACCCTGGCCGCGCAGCGACTCAGCGCAGCCCTTGCCCACGTCGCCGTAGCCGAACACGACTGCCATCTTGCCGCCGATGAGCGTGTCGGTGGCCCGGTTGATGCCGTCGATGAGCGAGTGGCGGCAGCCGTACTTGTTGTCGAACTTGCTCTTGGTCACCGAGTCGTTGACGTTGATGGCCGGGAAGAGCAGCGTGCCGGCGCGGTGCATCTCGTAGAGCCGGTGCACGCCGGTGGTGGTCTCCTCGGTGACGCCCTTGATGCCGGCGGCGATCCGCGTCCACCGCTGGCCGCTCGCGGCCAGCGAGCGGTGCAGCAGGCCGAGGATGACCGCGTACTCCTCGGAGTCGGCGGACTCGACCGGCGGCACGGCGCCGGCCTTCTCGAACTCGGCACCCTTGTGGACGAGCAGCGTGGCGTCGCCACCGTCGTCCAGGATCATGTTCGGGCCGTCCCCGTCGGGCCAGTCGAGCACCTGCTCGGTGCACCACCAGTACTCCTCAAGGGTCTCGCCCTTCCAGGCGTACACCGGGACACCTGACGGCGCGTCGACGGTGCCCTCGGGGCCGACGACGATCGCGGCGGCGGCGTGGTCCTGGGTGGAGAAGATGTTGCAGGACGCCCAGCGGACCTGCGCGCCGAGCGCGACCAGGGTCTCGATCAGGACGGCGGTCTGGATCGTCATGTGCAGCGACCCGGTGATCCTCGCTCCCGCGAGCGGCTGCGCGTCGGCGAACTCACGCCGGATCGCCATCAGGCCGGGCATCTCGTGCTCGGCGAGGCGGATCTCCTTGCGCCCGAACTCGGCGAGCGACAGATCCGCCACCTTGTAGTCGCCCTCGGCGACAGTACGCGGCCGGACCTCGGACGACGTGCCAGTGGCGGACGCCGGGAGGGTGCTGGTCATGAAAGCTCCTGTCGGACGATGGTGCTGCGCAACCTCCCACCTTACGCGGGTTGACGGCGCGCGGTCGGGGTGGTTACGGACAGCGCACGGGGCGGCCGGTGTGGACGTGTGCCGCCCATCTCCGTCCGCCCCGTGCATCCCCCCGGTTTGGTTCCCCCGCGCGTTCTCGGACCATCGTCGCGATAACGCTACGCACCTATAGAGTCACACTGAGCAAGGGCTGAGTCAAGCTATTCCGGGAAAGTCGGACTTGTCGGTCGCCAGCTGACCTCACCCAAGAACCGAAGCCGACTCAGACCTGACCGGTGGAGGCGACGTACGTCTCACCCTCACCGGTGACCGTGAGTGAACTGCCAGCGGCTGGTCCCACCGCCGCCCGGCCGGAGCCGAGAGTCACTGGCGCCACCCCGTCGGTCACGGTGATCCGGCCGGCGGTGCAGAGCACCACCCGGGGGCCCGGCACCGCCAACGTCACCTCGGACCGACCGTCGCCGACGGTCACCCGGTGCAGCGCGAAGTCGTCCACCGGCACCGGCCAGGTGACCACCCCGTCGGCGACCTCCCGGGGCGCGACCACCGGCCGATCAAGCACCTCGAAACGGAGCACCCGCAGCAGTTCGGCCACGTCAACGTGCTTCGGGGTCAACCCGCCCCGCAGCACGTTGTCGCTGGCGGCCATCACCTCCACCCCGGTGCCGCGCAGGTAGGCGTGCAGGTTGCCGGCCGGCATCCAGATCGCCTCACCGGCGGCCAGCCGCACCCGGTTGAGCAGCAGGGCCACCAGCACTCCGGGGTCGGCCGGGTACGCATCGGCCAGCAGGGCCACCAGGTCCGCGTCCGGGCCGTCCGCCGCCCGGGCCGCCGCCACCAGGTCGGCCCGCTCCGCCGTCGGCCACTCCAGGAGCCGGCGTACGGCCTCGGCCAGTCCCGCCGGCCCGGCGGCCAACGCGTCGAGCACCGGACGCAGCTGCGGTACGCCCAGCGCGGCGAGCGCCCGCGCCGAGGCGGCGGGATCCCGGAACCCGCACAGCGCCTCCATCGGCCCGAGCGCCACCAGCAACTCCGGCTTGTGGAACGGGTCGACATAGTTGCGGTGCCCACCGGAGCGGGCCTGCTCGGCGGCGTGACCGGCCCGCGCCTGTTCGGCGTCCGGATGGGCCTGAAGGCTCAGCGGGGCCGCTGCGGCCAGCACCTTGAGCAGAAACGGCAGCCGGGGCCCGAACCGGTCGAGCACCGGGCGGCCGAGCCACTGGACGGGCTCGGCGGCGAGTACCTCGGTGAGCGCGATCCGCCCGCCGTCACGCTCGACGGCGGCCGGCGCGCCCGGATGCGCACCGAGCCACAGCTCCGCCTCGGGTACCGCGCTGGGCGCCGGCCGTCCCTGAAGTTCGGCGATCGCCGAGCGGGAGCCCCAGGCGTAGTCCTTGATCGGCCCGTACAGCGGTTCCACCGGTCAGCTCCCAGCGTGCCCGGAGGTGGTGGATGACCCGGCCGGGAGCCGGTAGATGTCCGGTTCGAGGTAGATGACCCGAGCGACCGGCACGGCGGCCCGGATCCGCTCCTCCACCGCGTCGATGCCCTGGGCCACCTCCTCGGCGCTCTCGCACCGCGACACCGCGACCTTCGCGGCCACCATCAACTCCTCCGGACCGAGGTACAGCGTCTTCATGTGGATGATCCGCTCCACCTCGGGGCCGGCGGTGACCGCCTGCTCGATGGCCGAGATGTCCGCCGGCTCGGCCCCCTCCCCCAGCAGCAGGCTCTTGGTCTCCACGGCAAGCACGATCGCGATGGTCACCAACAGCAGGCCGATCATCGCGGTGCCGGCCGCGTCCCAGCGGCCGTTGCCGGTGGCCAGGGTCATGCCCACCCCGAGCAGGGCGAAGACCAGGCCGACAAGTGCGCCGAAATCCTCCAGCAGCACCACCGGCAGCTCCGGCGCCTTCGACCGGCGAATGAACCTGGTCCACGACTCACGGCCCCGGACCAGGTTCGACTCCCTGATCGCGGTGCGGAAGGAGAACGACTCCATCACGATCGCCGCGAGCAGCACGGTCACCGGCACCCACTGCCAACTGGTGATGCCGTGCGGATCGGACCACTTGTGCCACGCCTCGTAGAGCGCGAACAGACCGCCCAGGCTGAACAGCACGATCGCGACGATGAAGGCGTAGACGTAGCGCTCCCGCCCGTAGCCGAACGGGTGTTGCGGGGTGGCGGCCCGCCGGGCCCGCTTGCCGCCGAGCAGCAGCAAGGCCTGGTTGCCCGAGTCGGCGACCGAGTGGATGGACTCGGCGAGCATCGACGACGAGCTGGTCAACAGGAAGGCCACGAACTTCGTCACGGCGATGCCGACGTTGGCCAGCAGCGCCGCGATGATCGCCTTGCTGCCACCCTGGGTGCTCACTGGTTGGCCAGTTCCTTCATCTCGGTGATCGCCGGGACCGCCATCGGGTCCAGGCCGTGCGCCAACGCCAAATAGATCGACGCGAAGTCCGGCACCGCCACCAGGGAGGCGAGCCGCTCCAGCGCCGAACCGCCCTCGGCGGTGACCACGTCGCACCGTACGCCCCGCCGCTCGGCGAGGGTCTGCACCGCGTCCGCGCGCCTTTCCTCGACGGCGAGGGGCTCGTCGGCGTCGTCCTCGGCGTTCAGGCCACCGTCGCGCAACAGCACCAACCGCAGTCGGGTGCCCGCGCCGTCCGACTCGTCCGGATCGGCGAAGATGTCCCGCTCTCCCTCGGCCAGACCCCCGAAAACGCCATCGAGCAGGCCGACCCGGCCGCGCCCCGCCTCGCCGAGCGCGCCGGTGACCACCGGGTACCGGGCGTTGGCCGACAGGGTGTCGCCGAAGCGGCGTGCGGCGACCGCCGCCAGCGGAGACGAGCCCCACACGATCGGGATCGACCCGGCCAGCCCGAGGGCGAGAGATTTCGCCGGATTGACGAAGGATTCGGCGGTGGGGCGACTGCGGTCCGCGTCGGCGTCCAGCCGGGCCGCCGTCTCCGCCAGGTCCGCCTCGTTGACCTTGACCAGGCCCAGGGCCCGGGCGGCGAGCAGGACCGGCACGGTGAGGCCCCAGAGGCTGGCCCGGGCCGGTGCCCGCCGGGGTACCGGGATGAACGGGGCGCGGGCCCGCTCGGCGACCGAGTGCAGTTGCGAGTCCGCCGGACCCACCGCGACCAGCCGGGCACCCCGCCGGTGAGCGGCCTCGGCGGCACCCAGCGCCTCCGGGCTGCGGCCGGAGGCGCTGACCGCGATCACCACGTCCGCCGCGCCGACCCAGCCGGGCACGCCGGCAAGGCGGTGCGCGATTACCGGCACCGGGCAGCGCGGCCCGGCGACCGTGGCCAGCACGTCACCGGTCCGTCCGGCGGTGCCGATGCCGGCGATCACCACCGCCCGGGGACGTCCGTCGTCGGCGAGTACGGAGAGGTTCGCCTCGGCGGCCAGGGCGGCCGACTCGCGTACCTGTGCCCCCGCCGAGGCGGTGTGCCGCAGCATGCCCCCCGGATCGCGCTCGGCGAGCGCCTGCGGGTCGTCGAGCAGTCGTTCGTCGGCGTTGCGGTGCCCGCTGACGCCGGCGGTTCCGTCGATCACGATCCCTCCGCAGGGCCGCGCGCCTCGTCCAGCAGCAGCACCGGCACATCGTCGCGGACCTCGAAGATCCGGCCGCACTCGGTGCACGTCAGCGTCTGGACCTGCGCGTCGTAGGTCAGCGGGGCATGGTGTGTGTCCGGGCAGGCAAGGATTTCCAGCAACTGCGGGTCGAGGGCCACTGCGCGGCTCCTTCCACGTGTGCGGCTTCACCGGCCGGAGGTGCCGACCGGCGCGAGCGATCTTATCGGCGAACCAGGTCGAGCACCTCGTCGCGCAGTGCGGTCATCCGCTCGGCGGTCGGTGCCTCGACATTGAGCCGCAGCAGCGGCTCGGTGTTCGAGGCGCGCAGGTTGAACCACGCCCCATCGGCAAAGCGCAGGGTGAGACCGTCCATCTCGTCGGCTTCGGCCTCCGGGTACGCGGCACGCACCTCGGTGACCTTGGC
This sequence comes from Micromonospora sediminimaris, assembly GCF_016863575.1. Taxonomy (NCBI): domain Bacteria; kingdom Bacillati; phylum Actinomycetota; class Actinomycetes; order Micromonosporales; family Micromonosporaceae; genus Micromonospora; species Micromonospora sediminimaris. Next base: position 147,959 of record NZ_BOPD01000012.1, on the reverse strand, counting down.
CGCCTGGTCCGCCACCGTGGAGTTGATCTCACCCGAGGCGACGTACCGCTCGTACTCGGCGGCCAGCGTGGACAGCGGCAGCGGCTGCTCGCCGAGCGCCGCCAGGGTGTGCATCGCCGCCAGCATGCCGGTGTCGGCGAACCAGAAGTCCCGGAAGTAGTAGTGCGCCGAGTGCTCCCCACCGAAGACCGCGTTGGTACGCGCCATCTCGGCCTTGATGAAGGAGTGACCCACCCGGGCCACCACCGGCTCACCGCCGTGCTCCCGAATGATCTCGGGCACCGCGCTGGAGGTGATCAGGTTGTGGATCACCGTCGAGCCAGGGTGCTTGGCCAACTCCCGCGCGGCCACCAACGCCGTGATAGCCGACGGGGAGACCGGCTCGCCGCGCTCGTCCACCACGAAGCAGCGGTCGGCGTCTCCGTCGAACGCCAGGCCGATGTCCGCGCCGTGCGCCACCACCGCGCGTTGCAGGTCGACCAGGTTGGCCGGATCCAACGGGTTGGCCTCGTGGTTGGGGAACGTCCCGTCCAGTTCGAAGTACAGCGGCACGATCCGCAACGGCAGGGCCGCCAGAGCGGCGTCGCCGAGCACGCTCGGCACCGTGTGCCCGCCCATCCCGTTGCCGGCGTCGACCACCACGGTCAGCGGCCGGATGCCGGAGAGGTCCACAAGCGTGCGCAGGTGTGCCGCGTAGTCGGGCAGCAGGTCGCGCCGCTGCGTCGGCGCGGTCGGCTCACCGATCGGCTCGTCCTTGTCGAGCAGGGCCTGCGCCCGGTCGCGGACCTCGGCCAACCCGCTGTCCTGCCCGACCGGGCGGGCGCCGGCGTGACAGAGCTTGATGCCGTTGTACTGCGCCGGATTGTGGCTGGCGGTGAACATCGCGCCGGGCAGTCCGAGCGAACCGGAGGCGTAGTAGACCATGTCGGTCGAGGCGAGCCCGATCTCGATGACCGGGCGGCCCTCGGCGCGTACCCCGGTGGCGAAGGCGGCGGCCAGCCCGGGCCCGGAGGCCCGCATGTCGTGCCCGATGAGCACCGCCTGCCCCGGCTCACCGGCGGCGTCGAGCATCTGGGCGAAGGCGACGCCGAGGGCACCGGCGACACGCTCGTCCCACTGGTCCGGCACCGTCCCACGGACGTCGTACGCCTTCACGATCCGGGACAGATCAGACACCGGTTCCACTCCTCGCCTGCGGGACGTCAACGAACCTGAGCGTATCGGAGCGGCGGCACCCGCCCCGGCTCAGCCGCCGAGCCCGCGTCCGTACTCCGGCTCGTCACCCGTCCCGGCACCCGGCGACCGGTCCGGGCGCCCCGACACCCCGCCCTGACCAGGCTCCACCGGCGGCACCGAGGTCGGCGCGGCCGGCGGGCCCGAGGTCGGCGCGGCCGGGCCCGGAGGCGGTACGGGTGACCGGCCCGGGGGCGGTACGGCCAGGCCGGGCGTCGACGGTGCCGGCGGGGCGGAGGTGGGCGGTACGATCCGCGCCGGTGACACCGCTGCACGGGCGGACGTGACGGGTGGGACCGGGCCGGTCGGCGCCACCGGTCCACCCGGCCGAGTCGCCTCGGTCGGGTCGGCCGGCCGGGCACCGTACACCCCGCCGGTCGGCCGGGGCGCTGCGGTGCCGCCGGTCGGCCTGGGCTCTGCCGTGCCGCCGTAGACCCGGGGCGTGCCGGGCCGACTCGCCCCGTACGCCTGACCGGGCGTTGCCGGCGGCACGTTGCCCAGGCCGGGCGGCGATGCCGGTGCGGCATTCGGGCCCGGTGGGACCGGCAGGGCGCCCGGGGCGGATGCGACCGGCGCGGCGCCTTGGCCGCCGGACCGGTACGTGGTGCCACCCGGGTTGCGCGACGGTGGAATCACGAACCCGTCGGCCGGTTGTCCGCGATCCTTGCGGTCCTTGCGGGAGCGGTGGATCAGCAGCCCGATGAGCAGTGCGCCAGCGGCGACCATGGCGATACCGAAGTACATCACCGGCGACCCGCCGGAGGATTCACCGGCCGTCTGGGCGAGATCGTCCGTCGTCTCGGCGGCAAGCGCCACGGTGGGCGTGGCCTCGACGGTCGGTTCCTCGGCCACCTCCTCGCTGGGCGACGGCGACGGGGAGGGCGACGGGGAGGGCGACGCCGAGGCACGCCCGCCAACCACCCGCGACGACGCGGCGGCCCGGCCCAGCACGGCACCGCGCGCCGTGGTCGCCTCACCGGTCACCACCAGTCGGCCGCCGGGGGCATCCGCGGCGAAGGCGACGCGGTACCGCATCGCCAGACCCTTACCCTTGCAGAGCTCGTCCCGGGCCGGGGCGACCGGCGCGGTGGTGACCAGCCCCGTCGCACCGGAGATCCCGACCGGCACCCAACGGCCTCCCACGTTGGCCTGCACCGCCACCTGGTCGGCTCGTACGTCGGGCAGGCTCAGACCCAGCGCGGTGCGCACCCGCACGCATCCGTCGGTGCGCTTGCGCACCTCGACGGTCACACCCTGGGCGGAACGGCCCGCGGTGAAGCTGCCTGCCGAACGCACCCGCACCCGGTCCTCGTCGGCGTGCGCGGGAGCGCCACCGAGCGCCACCAGGGCACCCAGGAACACGCAGACCGTCGCGAGTCGCGCCGTGTGCCGACGTACCGACATGATCAACCACCGTTCCTCCCCCGACGGGGGAACGCCGGTCAGGCTACTACCGGGGCCTGACCTCGGCTGGCCATCGAGCACCCCGCATGTGCGCCGCACCACGTCGCGACGGGCCGCTCGGCGGTCATGCCGGACGGTCCGGACCCTCCCCGGAGCCGGACCCGCCAGCGCCGCCCTCGCCGCCAGCGCCGCCCTCGCCGCCAGCGCCGCTCGCGCCGTCCTCGCCACCCGTCGCGCCAAGTGCCAGCGCAAAGGCCACACCGAGGGCCACACCGACGCCGATGCCGGCAGCACCATCCAGGGCCGCCACCCCGATCACCATGCCGAGCAGGATGCCCGCCGGCCAGGCCCAGAGCCGCCGGTCACCGTCCTTCTTCTCCGGAGCTGCCATTCCGCGAGCGTATTGCCCCCCGTCGAGGCCCGCAGCGGGTGCCGCGCGGGCCGCTCGGCGCGGCAGAACGACCGCTCACCTCACGATGGGTAGGCTCCACCGCACACAAAGCCACGCAGCGACGTAGTCCGATAGGTTACCGGTTGTGATCGACCGCGAACAGGCAGAACAGCTCGCCGCGGTGTGGGCCCGCCGCGACTCGCTGCGCCTGGGGCACGAGTGCCGACCGACGGTCGTCGAGTTCGACCTCGGGTACGTCATCACCTCCACGGCAGCCACACAGGTCAGGCCACTTGCCGGCGATCTGCCCACGACCGTGGTCGACAAGCGGACCGGTGAGGTGAGCACCTGGCCGCGGGTCTCGCCCGACGTGGTGGCGCGGCTCTACCGTCGCAGCCGGGCCACCCGCCCATCGGCCCCGCGTACCGTGGATCCGGCCGGTCAGCTGCTACGCGAGATCCGCCGGTTGCCCGCACCGACCACCACCGCACGTCTCACCGTCGAGGGGCGGATCTTCACCGCCCAGGGCGCCAAGGGTGACGTGGAACTCAACCACCACCCGCTGATCCGCGCGTACCTCGACCGGCAGCCCGCCGGCCACCTGGTACGCGGCGGTTCCCGGCACGCGGAGTTCGTCGTGGTCTCCGACGTCCTGCACGAGTACGACCACCGCCGCACTGCCGAAGGCATCACCGCCATGAGCATGGGCGACGCGAAGGAGCTGCTGACGTCCGCCCGCATCGAGGTGTTTCAGGTCCGGGCGCCGGGCGATCCGCACGGCGGGCCAGCCGAACGACCCTGCGACTCCTGTCTGAACATGCTTGTCGAGTTCAGCGTTCTGCCCCCTGCTGAACGAGCCCACACCGAGCCCTGGCTTCCACAACCGGCTGCCGACCCGGCACCCGGCCGGTTTCCTGCAGAGGTGGCGCGGGCGCTGGTCGCCGCCGGTTGGCGGCCCGACGCCGACGCAGCGACCTCGGCAGGTCACCCGGTCGTCAGCAGCGGCAGGGCGCACGGGCACGCTGCCCTCAACGCCCTACCCCGACTGTTCAGCCGGCGGCGCGGCCCCGGTGAGCAGGTGTGGATCTCCCGCTTCGACATTCACCCCCGTGGGGTCGCCCAATCCGCCGAATCGCTGCATGACTTCGCGGCGGTGATCGGCACCCGGCTGATCCCGATCGGCACCGAGAGCCGGCACAGCATGATCGCAGCTGACGAACGGGGTCGGATATTCGCGCTGGACCAGGCCGGTGAGTGGTTCCTCGGGGCCGACTTCGACGCCGCGCTCATCACCCTGCTGCTCGGCCGCGCCCCGGCCCGGGTACGCGACGACGGCGGTTGGTGACACCGCCGATCGTCGCGCCGTCGCGCCGGGCGGCGTGCGTGACGGCCGCGACGTCTGGCGACAGTGGACCTGCGGCTCAGCCCAGCACCTCGACGATGTTGTTGCGTACCAGGTTCTTGCCTGGCTCCCGGACCTGCTCCATCGCGGCGGAGTTCAGCAGCACACAGCTGCCGGAAGGGCCGGTGACGGTGACCGTGGTCGCCCTGTTGTTGTCCAGGTTGGTCACCCGCAGCCGGGTACCGACCGGGAAGCGGTCACTCGTCGCGGCCGGTCCTGCGTCCTCCTCGAAGAAGGTGATCGCGCCCTGGCAGGCCGATCCGGCGACCGGGCGGGCCGCCGGCGGTGAGGCCGACCCCGGCCGGTCACCGATCACGCCCGGCTGTCCCGCGCCCGGCTGCGCGGCGGCACCGATACGCTCGACCACGTTGTTCCGGATCACGTTCTTGCCGGGCTCACGGACGAGTTCCATCGCGGTGGCGTTGAGCAGCACGCAACTGCCCGACGGACCGACCACGGTCACCTCCGCCGATTTGTCGTTGTCGAGGTTCGTCACCCGCAGCCGGGTACCGACCGGGAACTGGTTGCTGGTGGCGGCCGGTGCGCCCGCCTCGGCCGAGAACGTGATCGATCCCGCGCAGACGCTCTGCCGGCTCGGTGCGCTGTCAGCGAACCCCAGACCGGTGCCCACCGCCACCGTCGCCGCGGCGACCACCGCCACCCCCGCCGCCAGCACGTGCTTCCGCTGCAGCTTCACCTGTTTCTCCCGTCCTCACATCCTTGTGTTCGCGGGCTGGTACGGCGTGGGAGCGCTTTCCAGTTCATCGCCGTGACACTTATCGAAACAATGCTTCGAGTTAGCCGGTGAAGGCATCGGTCATACCGGCCCGTAACGGGTGTGTGGCGCACCGGTCAGCAACGCCCAGTAGCGATCTCCGTACGACCAGTGCCACCACTCGGTGGGGTAGTTCACCAGGCCGGCCCCACGCAGGGCGGCAACCATGATCTGCCGGTGCCGGCGAGCGTCGGGGCCTATCGACGACGCGGCGGTGAAGCAGGCGTTGTCGCTCGCCTCCGGGGTGGCGTCCACAGCGGTGCCCATGTCCAGCTCGACGCCGTCCGCTGTGCACAACGTCAGGTCCACCGCGCCTCCTGTGCTGTGCGGCGCCACCTCCACCGGGGAGACGAACTTGGTGGTCTCCCGGTACAGCCGCTCCGGCGACCAGTCCGGGTGGGCCCGCCGCAGTTCCTCCTGGTAGCCGGTGAAGATGTCAAGCTGTGCCTGGTAGGGCCGGTACCCCTCGACGATCAGCAGGCGCAACCCGTCGGGCAGTGCGCGCTGCGCCGTCAGCAACCGGTCCACCACCGGCTGACGCAACCGGGCGTACGCGCCGGCCGGATCGGCCGCCCGAGAATCCAGCCGCAGCTCGGGGAGATCGCGCAGGTCGACGAGCGGCTCACCGTCGTCGACGCCGGGTACCGCCGCGACCCGCGGATCGCAGAGCAGGATCATCGCTCGTCTCCCCCGCGGGGCCGCTCGGCGTGCCGGGCGAAGGCCAGCGCGACGAGACGGTCCAGGATCTCCCGGTAGCCGACGCCGGCCGCCGCCCACACCTTCGGGTACATCGAGTGGGCGGTGAAGCCCGGCATCGTGTTCAACTCGTTGACGTACAACTCGCCCGCGGCCTCGTCGTAGAGGAAGTCGACCCGGGCCAGGCCCCAGCCACCGATCGCGGCGAACGCCCGCACCGACAGCTCCCTGATCCGCTCGCTCACCTCCCGCGACAGCGGAGCCGGGACGACCATCGGATCGGTGTCGCCGAAGTACTTCTGGCGGTAGTCGAACCAGCCACCGCTGACCCGTACCTCGCCGACCGCTGAAGCGTCCGGACGGGCACCGCCGAGCACCCCGCACTCCAGTTCCCGGCCGCTGACTCCCTGCTCCACCACGACCACCGTGTCGTGTCGCAGCGCCTCCTCGATCGCCGCCGCCAGATCGTCGCCCTCGGCCACCCGGGAGATGCCGATCGAGGAGCCCATCCGGGCCGGCTTGACGAACAGCGGGCGACGCAGCCCCAGCACCAGCTTCTCCGGATCCTCAATGGTCCGGTACGTGGTCGCGTCGAAGGAGACGTGCGGGGTGATCGGCACCCCCTCGGCCCGCAACGCCCGCTTCATCGCCACCTTGTCCATCCCGACGGCGGAGGCGAGGATGCCGCACCCGACGTACGGCACGCCCAGGGATTCGAGCACCCCCTGCACCACCCCGTCCTCACCGAACGGGCCGTGCAGCACCGGGAAGACCACGTCCAACTCGGCGTGCACCGCGCCGGGCGCGTCCATCGCGGTCACCACCGCCGTACCGGCACGCGGCCCGGCCCGCAGCTCCACGGCCGGCCCGATCACCGTCAGCCGGTCGTCGATGGCCCGCTCCGATGTGGTGCCGGCCAGAAATCCGGACAGCGCCGCGTCCGGGACGAGCCGCAGCCCACCGGCGCGAGTGACCCCGATGGCGACGATGCGGTAGCCGCCGCCGGCCAGCGCCCGGGCCACACCGAGCGCGGAGGCGCAGGACACGTCGTGTTCCGCCGACGGACCACCGAACAGAATTCCAATGCGTACGGGCGCACTCATGCCACTGCCACCTCTTCCTTGAGTCGGGCGGCTGCCGCCAGTCGGGCGACCAGGTCCGCCTCCACGTTTCCGCCGGTCAGCACCACGCCGACCGTGCGCCGCCGCGCCCCGTCGTTGCCCAGCGCGCCAGCGGCGGCGAGCCGTAGCGCACCGGCCAGACCGGCCGCCCCCGACGGCTCGGCCAGCATCTTCAGCTCCAGCAGGAGCAGCCGGAACGCCTCGGCGATCTCGTCGTCGTCCACCCGGACCACGCCGCGCAGCCGGGTGCGCAGGATGGCGAAGGGCAGCTCACCGACACAGGTCGGGCGCAGTCCGTCGGCGATCGTCGGTGCCGGTGTGACCGGAACGGGCCGACCGGCCGCCAGGCTGCGAGCCAGCGAGTCGCAGCCATGCGGCTCCACCCCGTACACCTCGATCGGCCGACCGGCCGCGGCCAGGCAGGCACCGGCGGCACCGCCACCGCCACCGACCGGCACCACGAGGGCGTCGAGCGGGGTGCCGGCCCGTTCGGCCTCCTCGATCAGTTCGAGGCTGGCACTGCCCTGGCCGGCGATGACGTCCGGATGGTCGTACGCGTCGACGATCGGGTGGCCGGTCTCGTCACGCACCCGGCGGGCCACGGCCAGCCGCTCCTCGACCGTCGTACCGGCGAGCACCACCCGCGCTCCTGCCGCGCGGGCCCGAGCCACCTTCGTCGCTGCCGCGTCGACCGGAAGCACCACCGTGGCGGCCAGTTCGAACCGCCGAGCCGCGAGCGCCACCGCCACCGCGTGGTTACCGGTGCTCTGGGCGACCACCCCACCGTGCCCGGCCGCTGCCAGCCGGCTCACCGCGTAAAGCCCGCCGCGCATCTTGTACGAGCCACCGGCCTGAAGGTTCTCCGCCTTCAGCAGCACCCGGGCACCGGCCAACCGGTCGATGGCCGGTGCCCGCAGCACCGGGGTACGCAACACCCGGCCGGCCAGCCACCGGGCTGCCTCCGGCACGTCGATCGGAACCGGACCGGCTCCGGACGGATCAGTGTGTGACATGTCCTCTCCTTCAAATCGATCAGTGGGATGCCGTTTGTGCGAGCGGTTCTGCCGCCGACGGCGCGGACGGTCGGGAGGTCGGCCGCCGGGTGGCGTTGCCCCGGACCGGCAGGTCGAACAGCCACGACGCCCGGACCGCCAGCAACAGCCGGTGCAGGCCGAGGCTGATCGCCAGCACGGCGACGGTGAGCGAGAACGGGAAGCCGAGGGCCAACGCGAACCGGACAGGTTCGTCCAGACCAGCGATCGGCTCGGCGATCAGTCGATGCAGCAGCGCCAGCACCGGCATGTGGAGCACATAGATCGGCAGCGTCTGTCGGCCGAGGGCGGCGAGTGGCTCGCCCACCACCGGCCGTCGGGCCAGCCGGACCGCCACGGCGATGCCGAACAGCACCGCGAGGACGGAGACCAGCGGCGCCACGCCGGGCAGCCGAGCGGTGCCGGTCGCCGCCACGGCAGCCAGCGCGACGGCGTACGCCGCTCCGGCCAGCAGCAATCGTCGGCCGGTGACGGCGTCGGCGAACCGAAGGACGTGCCCGCGCAGGTGCAGCCCGGCCAGGAAGAACACCAGGTTCTGGTACAGACCGCCCCGGTTGCCGGGGGTGTCGAGCAGCCCCGCCGCGGCTACGGCGCTCAGCGTGCCGGCGGCGACCAGCAGCACCGCCGGATGGCACCGTCGCAGTGCCTTCGCCAGTACGAAGTACAGCGCCAGCGCGTACAGGTACCAGAGGTTGGACGGGGTGACCGTCAGCTGTGCCAACAGGCCACCGAGGTCGCTCGCCCGGTCGGTCGGGAAGTCCGGGGCGAGAGCCAGAACGGCAGTGTGGATCATCAGCCAGACGCCGTACAGGTAGAGGAAGCGGGCGGCCCGAGGCCGGGCGACCGACCGCCAGGGCCGCTGCACGGCGGTCGCCGCGAGCATGCCGGAGATGGTGAAGAACAGCGGCATCCGCATGGGTAGCAGCAGTTCGCCGAAGGTCCCCCAGGCACCCAGGACCGGCACGTCCAGCCGCCAGTCGATCTGGAGATAGTCCTTGACGATCACGTGCCAGAGCAGGACCAGCAGGATGCAGCCGCCCTTGGCGACATCCACCCAGGTCAACCTGGTGCCGGCTGAGACCGGCCCGGTGCCGGCACCGCCGGGGACGGGCCGGCCGACGGCCGACTCGACCACGGCGTGTTCGCGGGTGGTCATGGGTCTCTCCTCTCCGTCTCTGTCAGGCCGCCAGGCGACTGGCACGCCGCTGCTGTCCGCTGGCCCGCGGCTCAGGTCTCCGGCCCGCCCAGCGAGGTCGCGCGCACGCCGGGCAGGTCGCCGGCACGCAGGCCGGGTCGGTTCCCGGGCACGGCGGAAGCGCTCGTCTTCCGGGCCTGCCGACGCCGTTTCGCGGGCACGCTGAGGGTCGGGTCGCCGCGGATGCGGCCCCGTACGTCGGGTGGTGGCTCGGCTGCCGGCTGGGCGGCCGGGTCAGGGTGCGGTGGGTAGTTGGACGTCCACCCGCAGCCCGCCGTACTCGGCCGGGCGGGCGGCGATCAGGCCGTCGTGGGCCTGCGTGATCGAGCGAGCGATGGCCAGGCCGAGGCCGGCGCCACCGCTGTGATTCGTCCGGTCCCGGGCCAGGCGCCGGAACGGTTCGAAGAGACCGGCGACCGCCTCGGCCGGCACCACCTGGCCCGTGTTGACCACCGTCAGGGCCGGGTTGCGACCGACCGCGACGGTGAGGGTGCCGCCCGGCCGGTTGTACTTGATCGCGTTTTCCACGAGGTTCGTCACCAGGCGCTCCAGCAGCACCCGCTCGCCCATCACCCTCCGAGGTTCCAGATGGCTCTGCACCGTCAACCCGGCCTCGGTGATCCGGTCCTGGTGCGCGGCCAGGACCCCGGTGACGATCTCGTCGAGCCGCTGGGGGGTACGGGATCGCAGCCCCTGGTCGCTCTCACTTAGCGCGAGCAGCCCCTCGATCAGCCGCTCGTTGCGTTCGTTGGTCTCCAGCAACTGCCCGGTCAGCAGTTCCAGCTGTTCACCGGTCAGCGAGCGGGCCATGCCGACCTCGATCAACGTCCGCTGCACCGCCAACGGCGTACGCAGCTCGTGGGAGGCGTTCGCGGCGAACCGCCGCTGCCCCTCGTAGCCGGCGGCGATGCGCTCCATCATCTCGTCGATGGACCGGGCCAGCCGGGCAAGTTCGTCGCTGCCGCGCGGCCGGAGCCGGTGACCGAGATTCTGCGGCCCGACCTGCGCGATCGGCCCGGCCAGATCCCGCACCGGCCGCAGGCACCACAGCGCGGCAGCCCAGATCCCGGCGACCGAGAGCACGAGGAGCACCAGCCCGGTGAGCGGGACGGCCAGGCCGGCGAGGTCCCGCGCCGGCTGGCACACCAGACCCACGCCGGGCAGCCCGGTGTGGCAGAGCCTGCTGACACTCACCCACAACTCGCCGAGCACCGACGTCGTCAGGCCGGGCAGGGCGTACCCGACGAGCAGGGCGAGCACGCCGACCAGCACGACCCGCCAGCGCGGCGTCACTCGGCACCACCGATCCGGTACCCGGCCCGGGGCACCGTGTGAATGACCTGCGGCTCACCGAGCTTCTTCCGCAACGTCATCACGGTGACCCGGACCACGTTTGTGAACGGGTCGGCGAACTCGTCCCACGCCTGTTCCAGCAGTTCCTCGGCGCTGACCACCCGACCCTCGGCGCGGAGCAGCACGTGCAGCACGGCGAACTCCTTCGGGCTCAGGCTGACCGGCCGACCGCTGCGGGTGACGGTGTGCCGGGCCACGTCCAGGACGACGTCATGCGCCTCCAGCACCGGCGGGACGGCCGGGGCGGAGCGCCGACCCAACGCCTGCACCCGGGCGACCAGTTCGGCGAAGGCGAACGGCTTGGTCAGGTAGTCGTCGGCGCCCAGCCCCAGGCCCTCCACCCGGTCCCTGATACCGGCGGCAGCGGTGAGCAGCAGCACCCGCGTACCGGAGCCGGACGCCGCCAGGCTGCGGCACACCTCATCGCCGGTATGTCCCGGCATGTCCCGGTCCAGCACCGCGACGTCGTACCGGTTCACCCCGACCCGCTCCAACGCTCCGTCACCGTCGTAGCAGACGTCCACCGCCATCGAGAGGCGACGCAGCCCCTCCGCAACGGTGTCCGCCAACAACCGCTCGTCGTCCGCCACCAGCACCCGCACGCTTCCGCTCCCCGTGGTCCTCGCTGTCGGGCCTACGTTCTCAGGCAGGAGTTAAGGGTTCTGTAAGTGCCCGCCGCAGCAATACTCCACGTAACCGCGCCAACTCCCGACCTTCGAGAGTGACCTGCATCACCGAGAGGGTGCGCCTCGCCCGGCACCGCGCCCATCGCCCTTTCGACGAGGAGCGCTGCCGTCGTACCTGCGGCGCGGCAATGATTCCCTCATGAAGCCGTAGAATTCAGCTATGGCTATCGAGCGGATCACCGTCGACCCGGGGCGCATGGGGGGTCTTCCCTGCATTCGAGGCACGCGGGTCACAGCGACCGCTGTGCTTGGTCAACTCGCCGCCGGACGCACGATCGATGAGGTGCTCGACGATTATCCGTACCTCGATCGGGAGGACGTGTTGGCCGCCCTGGAGTTCGCCGCAGCCGCCGTCGCCGAGCGCGAGCTGCCGATCCGGCCAGCAGCCGCGTGAAGTTCCTGTTCGACGCGAACCTCTCACCACGGATCGCCGTTCGCCTCGCGGAGGTCGGCTACGACGCTTCTCACGTCGTTGACCACGGGCTGCTGGCGGCCTCAGACGAGAAGATCGCCGCCTTCTCAGTCAACGGTGGTTACGTGATCGTGTCGGCCGACACCGACTTCACGACGATGCTCGCGCTCAGCGGTCACACCGCTCCGTCGCTGGTGCTCATGCGGTCGATCGACAAGCAGACTCCGGCGGACCAGGCCGCACTGCTGATCGCGAACCTGCCGACGGTAGTTGACGAGCTACAGGCCGGTGCCGTTGTCACCTTTGCGCGCGGACATCTCCGGGTACGGCGGCTTCCCCTACGCCCGAAGCACTGACGACGCCGTCGCCGGTGATCCGGGTTCATGGGACTGGTGGCCGCTGTCCGCCGGCCCTCGCCGGTCGCGCCAACGAGGTGGCCAGCACCAGTAGCAGCGCGACTCCGAACATGGCCGTGCCGATGACGTTGACCTGCGGTGGGATGCCCCGCTGGGCGGCACCCCAGACATACATCGGGAACGTGACGGTGGTGCCCGAGTTGAAGTTCGTGACGATGAAGTCGTCGAAGCTGAGCGAGAACGCCAGCAGGGCGGCGGCCCCGATGCCGGGTAGCACCAGCGGCAGGGTGATCCGCCGGAACGTCTGCCACTCACCGGCGTACAGATCCATCGCGGCCTCCTCCAACCGCCTGTCCATCCCGGTCAGCCGCGCCTTGACGGTCACCACCACGAACGACACGCAGAACATGACGTGGGCGACGACGATGGTCCAGAAGCCGAGCGGCACCCCGCCGGAGACGAAGAGGGCGAGCAGCGAGGTGCCCATCACCAGCTCCGGCGTGGCCATCGGCAGGAAGATCAGCACGTTGAGCCCGGACCGACCCCGGAACCGGTGCCGGGCCAGGGCGAAGGCCATCAGCGTCCCGAGCACGGTCGCCGCCACGGTGGCGAGGAACCCGATCTGTACGCTGCGCAGCACCGCGTCGCACATCTCCGAACTGGCGCACGGGTCACGCCAGTTGTCGAGGGTGAACTCGTTGAAGTCGTACGACAGCCGGTTGGACGGGCGGTTGAACGACAGCGCGGCGACCACGGCGATCGGCAGAACCAGGTAGCCGAGCACCAGCAGCGCCACGCCCAGCACCCAGTGCTCGGCGAACCAACGGGAGATCCTCACAGGATTTCCTCCGTGCCGGTACGGCGCAGGTAGCCGAAGACCACTGCGAGGATCGCCGACATCAGCAGGAACGACAGCGTCGCACCCTGCGGGTAGTCGAGACGGACCAGGAAAGCGGAGTCGATGACATTGCCGATCATGTACTCGTTCGGGGTGCCGAGCAGTTCGGCGTTGATGTAGTCGCCGGTCGCCGGGATGAAGAAGAGCAGGGTGCCGGCGATCAGCCCGGGCATCGACAGCGGCAGGGTGACCCGGCGGAACGTCGTCAGCGGGCTCGCGTACAGGTCGCTGGACGCCTCCAGCAGCCGACGGTCGAGCCGTTCCAGGCTCGCGTACAGCGGCAGCACCAGGAACGGCAGGAAGTTGTACGTCAGGCCGAGCACCACCGCGACCGGGGTGGCCAGCAGTCGACCGTCCGGACCGAGCAGGTGCACGTCGCGCAGCAGCCCGACCAGCGCGCCGTTGTCCGACAGGATCGTCTTCCAGGCCAACGTACGCACCAGGAAGCTGGTGAACATCGGCGCGATCACGCAGACCAGCAGTAGGTTCTTCCACCGGCCGGCCTTCTGCGCGATCGCGTACGCCAGCGGGTAGCCCATCAGCAGCGCCAGCACCAACGCGATGCCGGCGTACAGAAAGGACCGTCCGAACTGCGGCCAGTACGCCTGCAACGCCGTCGGATAGTTACCAAACGCCCAGGTCAGCGCGTACCCGGTGGAGAGCGAGCCGGTGGGGTCGTAGAGGCTGGCCGCGGCGAGCTGCACCAACGGCACGACGAAGAAGAGGAACAGCCAGGCGGCACCCGGCAGCAACAGCAGGTACGGCAGGAGCCGGTACCGCCCCGATCGGGCAGCCGGGGGTGATGCTGGCCGCCCGGCCTCGCTTCGCGGGCTCACGGGGACGCGCCGACCGGCTCGTTCCGGACCGGCATGGTGCCGTCCGCCTCGTCGGCGCGGCGGCCGAGCAGAAAGGCGTGCTGCGGATGCCAGTACGCCACGGCCCGCTCGCCGACCGCGAAGCGCTGCTGGGCACCACTGTTGGCGACGAAGACGCTCAGCTCGGTCCCCCAGCCGGTACGCAGCAGGTACTGGGTGCTCACCCCGAGGTAGGAGGCGTCGATGATCGTTCCTTCGAGGTACTGGTTGCCGGCGGGCACCTGCACGGCCGCCCCGGCCAGATGCAGCTTCTCGGGACGTACGCCCAGAAAGACCGGGCCCTGGTCGGTGCGGGACCGCGCCGACGGCACGGAGAACCGCGTGCCGTGCGCGGTGACCAGCAGGTCGTCCCCGCTGCCGCCGGATACGTCACCGGCGATCAGGTTCGACTGGCCGAGGAAGTCGGCCACGAAGGCGGTCGCCGGGAACTCGTAGATCTCGGCCGGCGCGCCGAGTTGCTCGATCCGGCCGGCGTTCATCACCGCGACCGTGTCCGCCATGGTCATGGCTTCCTCCTGGTCGTGGGTGACGTGCACGAAGGTAATGCCCACCTCGGTCTGGATCCGCTTGAGTTCGATCTGCATCTGGCGTCGCAGCTTGACGTCGAGCGCACCGAGCGGCTCGTCGAGCAGCAGCACCTGCGGGTGGTTGATCAGTGCCCGGGCCAACGCGACGCGCTGCTGCTGGCCGCCGGAGAGTTGGGCGGGGCGGTGCCGTTCGTACCCGTCGAGCTGCACCAGGGTCAGCATCTGCCGCACCGGGCCGGCGACCGAGCGGATGCCGCGCCGCCGCAGCCCGAAGGCGACGTTCTCGAAGACGTCCAGGTGCGGGAAGAGCGCGTAGCTCTGGAACACCGTGTTGACAGGTCGTTTGTACGGCCGCAACCGGGAGACGTCGCGGTCACCGAGCAGGACCTGCCCGCTGGTCGGCTCCTCCAGGCCGGCGACCATCCGCAGCGTGGTGGTCTTGCCGCAGCCCGACGCACCGAGCAGAGCGAAGAATGAGCCCTGCGGAACGGTCATACTGAGGTCGTCGACCGCGGTGAAGGTGCCGAAGGTCTTGGTGAGGTTGGCCAGCGTCAGGTCGCCGGCCGGAGTCTCCCGCGCCATCTCACGCCCCGATGACCTGCTGGAACTTGCTCTCGTACTCGCGTTCCTGCTGCTCGTCGAGCGCCATGAAGACCCGGGACCTGGCGAGCATGGTCTCGTCCGGGAAGATCAGCGGGTTCGCGGCCAGCTCCGGATCGATCTTCTCCATCTCCGCCTGCGCCCCCTGCACCGGGCAGATGTAGTTGACGTACGCGGCGAGCTGAGCGGCGACCGCCGGGTCGTAGTAGTAGTTGATCAGCTCTTCGGCGTTGGCCTTGTGGCTGGCCTGGTTCGGCACCAGCATGTTGTCCGACCAGAGCAGCACCCCGGAATCCGGTGCCACGAACCTGATTCGTTCGTCTTCGAAGCCGAGTTGGATGATGTCGCCGGACCAGCCGACGCACGCCGCGATGTCGCCCCTGGCCAGATCCGGGGCGTAGTCGTTGCCGGTGAAACGGCGGATCTGCCCGGAATCGACGGCCCGCTTGAGCTTGTTGAGCGCGTCGTCGAACTGGGCGGCGGTGAAGTCCGCCGGATCGTGGCCGTTGGACATCAGCAGCAGACCCATGGTGTCCCGCATCTCGCTGAGCGCGGTCACCTTGCCCTTGAGGTCGGGACGGGTGAGCAGTTCGTCGACGGTACGGATCTCCCCGGTGACCCGGCCGTTGTAGGCCAGTCCGGCGAGGCCGGACTGCCACGGGACGGCGAACTGGTTCTCGGCGTCGAAGGGGCGGTTCCGCAGCGACGGCAGCAGGTTGGCCTCGACGTTCGGCAGCTTCGACCGGTCGAGCTTCTGGATCCAGCCGAGCCGGATCATCCGGGCGGCCATCCAGTCGGTGAGCACCATGATGTCCCGCCCGGTGCTCTGGCAGGCGGCGAGCTGGTTCTGCACCTTGCCGAAGAACTCGTTGTTGTCGTTGATGTCCTCGGTATAGGTCACCTGGATGCCGGTCCTGCTGACGAACCCGTCCAGACTGGGACGCTTCGACTCGTCGTCTTCGTCGACGTCCATGTACTGCGGCCAGTTGGAGAAAGCCAGCGTCTTCTCCGTGCCGGACAGATCCTCGCTGACGCATCCCTCCTCGGTCTGCTGCGCGGCGGGGGTGCCGCAGCCGGTCAGAGTGCCGCCGGCCGTGAGCAGCGCAGCCGAGCCGAGGGTGCCGGTGAGCAGGCCACGCCGGGTGAAGGGCCGGTGGGCACTACGCATGTGACCGTTCCTATCGATGATCGTCGGCGAGGCCGGGGGGTGGGCGTGCCGGCTGAGGTGTGAAAGTCAGCGGCGATGGACGAATGATCCTGACATGAGGCGCGGGTGCCAGCCACGCCCCGGGGCATCGCCTGACTCGCCCTGGCCCGCCACCGGCTGCCTGCTCCCCCAGGCCGCTTGCTCCACCCAGGCCGCTTCACCCACCAGGCCGCTCGACCACCAGGCCGCTTGATCACCCAGGCCGCCTGACCCGCTCAGGCCGCTTGATCCACTCGACATGCCGCATCCCGCGCCAACCAGGTCGCCTAAGACCGCAAGATGCCGCAACTCGGGACGACCGACAACCGGGCGACCCAGCCGGGCGACCCAGCCGGGCGACGCAGCCGGGGACCGCCTGGCCCACTCGGGCCGCTTGATCACCCAGGCCGCCTGACCCGCTCAGGCGCTTGATCCACTCGACATGCCGCATCCCGCGCCATCCAGGTCGCGTAAGACCGCAAGATGCCGCAACTCGGGACGACCGAGCCGGACGACCGAGCAGGGCGAGGCACAGGGCGACCGAGCAGGGGGCTGCCGGTAGGCCGAACAGAGTGGTTGGTCAGACCGTACTGCGGACGGTGGTGGTGACGAAGGCGCGCCAGGCGGTCGGGGTGAAGGCCAGGGTGCCGCCGTTCCGATCCTTGCTGTCGCGCACCAGGACCCGGCCGGGCAGATTGTCGGCCACCTCGACACAGTCGCCGCCGTTGTTGCTGCTGCGGGTGGCGGTGCGCCAGCGGGCGTCGGTCAACTCCATGTCGTCGCCACTTCCCTGATCAGCTCGATGGACCGTCGGCGGGGCAGCGCCTCACCGGTGACGCTCTCCCACCTCGCGCCCAGGCTAGCAAGATCAGCACTGTCGGTCACCACCTGACCGCGCAGTTGATTGTCCAGATAGGCCGCCTCGGCGCCGTCGGGCATTCGAGCCAGCACGAACGGCCCGGCCAGGCCGGTGTGCCACGGGTTCTCCGCCGGAATCACCCGGACCTGCACGTGCTCCCGCTCGCCCAGCGTGGCCAGGCGGGCCAACTGCTCCGCCATCACGCTCGGATCGTGGCCGACCGGCCGCCGCAGCACCACCTCGTCGATCACCGCGACGAACTGGAGCGGGGTTTCCCGCTCCAGCACCCGCTGCCGAGCCAGCCGCGCCGCCACGATCTCGTCGACCTCCGTCGGCGGCAGCAGGCCGCCGGTGGCCAGCACCGCCCGGGCGTACGCCTCGGTCTGGAGCAGCCCCGGCACGAGCAGTGGCTGGTACGACCGGATGGACCCGGCGTCCTGCTCCAGTTCCGCCCACGCCCGGAACCAGGGCAGGTCCCGTCGGCGGAACGGTTCCGGCCAGAGTTCGGCGGCCTTGCGCCCGAGGAGGTTGGCGACGGCGATCCGGGTCCGTGGATGCGGGATCCGCCCGTCCGCCATCCAGCGAGCCGCCGTCTTCGGGTCGACGCCCACCTTCCCGGCCAGGGACTCGGCAGTCTCGCCCTTGTCCGCCATCGCCACCCGCAACGCCTCGTTGCCCACTGCCCCGTTGCCCATCGCAGCCTCCCGACTCGCCTCACACTCCGGCGCACGCTAGTCACCGCAAGTGGCGATGTCCGCCGGCTGTCGGCGTGTTGCGGCCAGGACTGTTTCGCGCATCCGAAATGCGCCCCCAATGCCCCCGAGATGCCCCACCGACCCCACCCGTCCCCGCGATCAAGAAGTTTTGGTCGCCTCAGGGCTCGGAATGCGACCAAAACTTCTTGATCAACGCCAGCCTGCCAGCCGGCCACGCCAGCCGGCTGGGCCGGGTGGGTGGGGTGGGGTGGGTGGGTTAGTGGGTGGGGGGGATTACGCGGAGGTGGCCGCGGCGGGAGGTGGGGGAGCCAGCGGAGGGTGCGGGCGGGTGGTTCTGGTCGTCCTGGGGCGGGCGGGGGGCAGGGCGGGCGGCCTCGCGGACCGCCTCGGCCAACGCCACCAGGTCGTCCGTGGTGGGCGGCGGCGGCTCGAACTCGCCCTCGTGCCGGACCACCTCCCATCCGCGCGGAGCGGTCAGGCTGCGGGCGTGCGGCTCACAGAGGTCGTACGTGTGCGGCTCGGCGAAGGCGGCCAGCGGGCCCACCACGGCGGTCGACTCGTTGTAGACATAGGTCAGCGTGGCGACCGCTTGCCGGGGGCAGCCGTTGCGGGAGCAGCGCCGTGGTGACCTCACCGGCGCAGGGTATCTCCATTACCGGCTCCGGCGCACCGCTTCGCGTTACGACACGCCCGTCTTGGTGATCACATTTGTCGTCCGTGGCCGCAACGCGCCACGTGTTCGGCGCTGACGCGGCCAGCAGCGGGCTGGAAGCTACTCTTTGGCTCATGACGAGCCCGGAGAACCGCCGCCCCGGTACCGGTCGGCGGGCGCACCGCGACCGGCACGGCCGCGGTCTGCGTGGGCGGCTGGTGCCGGCCACCGTGCCGCTGGCACGGACCAAGGCGGAGATCTTCGATGATCTGGTGCTGGACACCGTCGAGACGCTGGAGCGTCGGTTCGCCAAGGAACTGGCCGGGGTGGAGTTCGCCGTCGAGGACGTCCCGCCCGACCTGAACGTCTACGACTCCGATGTGCTGGAGGATGGCGAGGTGCCGCTGGCCCGGCTGTTGCCCGGGCGACCCGGCCGCCAGGAGGTCCCGCCGCGGATCGTGCTGTACCGGCGACCGCTGGAGTTCCGGGCGATGGACCGGGAGGATCTCGCCGACCTGGTCCACGACGTCATCATCGAACAGGTGGCGAACCTGCTCGGCGTCGACCCGGACGAGTTGGCCTGATCGCGGCCGGAGCCCCCGCCGACCTTATCCAGCGCCGGCAGGGCAGCCGCGCCGGGTGGGACGGCCCCCAACCGTCCCGCCCCACGTCGACCTAGGCCGCCCGGCGCTTGAGCTTGCGCCGCTCCCTTTCGGAGAGCCCACCCCAGATCCCGAACCGCTCGTCGTGGCCGAGAGCGTATTCGAGGCACTCCGTCTTGACCTCGCACCGCGAGCAGATGCGCTTCGCCTCGCGGGTCGAGCCGCCCTTCTCGGGGAAGAACGCCTCCGGGTCGGTCTGCGAGCACAGGGCCCGCTCCTGCCACTCCGGCGCGTTTCCGAGCAGGTCGGCCGCCTCGAGCTGGCCGTCCATTCAGTTGCCTCCTTGTCGCGCACCGGCGTCGTCGCCGCTGCAACCCCCCACGCGAAAGGCGTGCTTTTGTCCGTCCGGTCCCGTTATCGTGCGTTCCGTGCGAACAACCCCATTCAAATTACACGCGTGTAATGCGTGCGCCGTCAAGCCAAACTTGATAATGGAGTCACCCTCCCGACACGCGTCCCGGACGGCCGTCCGTACCACCCGGGTCTCGCCCTGCCCTATCGATTCAGACCCCGGCCGAGTAACGCCCTCCCCGGCGAGTTGCCCGAGTTTTCTCCCGTGGCGCACCGAGCGCCGCCGAAGCGATAGGCCTTCGCGTCCACGCCGAGGAGGCCGCCATCAAGATCCGTTGATCTTGACGCGCAAGGTTATCCCGACTTCGCCAACCCTGCCCGCCGAGCGGGTGAACGACGACCGCGTCCCGCCCACAATGTGGACGGGACGCGGTGGGCGGAGGTGCCGGCGGTCAGTCGCTAGACGCGTTCAAGCTGGTCGGTAAGGCGAATTCGGCGACCACGCCGCCGGTCACGGTGACCGATCCGACGGGCGTTTCGCTGTCCCACCAAACGGTATAGACACCCGCCGGGAGGTCCGGGTAGACGGCGCTGTGGAAGGTGCCGTCCCTGACCCGCCGCTCCCGTACGGCGGAGTGCGTACGCGGGTCGCCGTCGCGATCGGCTCGGCTCACTTCAATTTCCCGACCAAGCAGTTGCCGTCCGGTGTAGATGATCAGGGCGCCGGTGTCCCCGCCCAGGTCGAGGACGACCGTCCCGGTACCCGAGGGGCCGTACGTGTGGGCGTGCTCGTGTCCGCTCATCTGCCTCACCTTCGACTCAGGACTCCGTCGACGGGTTGTTGAACCCGTCGTAGGGCGTACCGAGGAACGGGAACTTGCGCAGGAACGGCGCGGTCACGTCCGCCGCGCTGAGCCCCGGCGTCACCGCTCCCGCCGCCTCGTCCGGCTGGAACTTCCGGTCTACCAACGGCACCGTCAGCCCCGCGATTGCGCGCAGCGCAATTGTCACCACGTCGTCGGTCACCCGCCGGCCGTTCGGGAAGCCCGCGAGATCGCCGCCGAGCACACCGAAGCGGTTGGGCCGACGGGCCGGCGGGATCGCCGTGTTCAGCCGGAGCATGTCCGCCTGGACGTCCCCGGTGGTGTTGGTGAAGCCGTCGATCAGGCCCTCCGGGATGCCGGTGAGCAGTATGGCGACCAGGTCAGCGCGGGCCTTCTTCGACCTGTTCAGTTTGTCCAGGTTGGGGAAGACATCGGGGTAGAGCACCGGCAGCAGGGCGGCCAGTTCGGGCCGCTCGACGAACTCGGCGAACCGCTTGTCCTCCGACGGGGGCAGGGTGTTCCACAGGTCCTTCTGCGCCATCGGCACGATGACCTCGTTGAACAACGGGTTGCCCAACCTGGACACCTGCGTGAACGGCCCGGCGTTGGTGTCGGCCGCCACCCGGTCGCCGAGCACTCGCACCTGCCGACGGGAAGCCGAGGTCCACACCCCGATCACCGAGGCGGGTTCCTGCCAGTGGTACCGGTCGGCGCGGCGGCGCAGCCGCTCCACCGGCACCTGCAACGCCAGGCTGTGCACGTTCAACCGGTCGGTGGCGTTGACCGGCTCACCGGCCTCCTTGAAGATCTTCTTACCGGCGACGTGCAACTGCTGGAACGGCCGAAGCGTACCGAGGTCGAAGATCGCGCCCAGGTCCACGAAGAAGCCGTCGGCACGCTGACCGGCGAAGACCCGCTCGCCGGTGGAGAGCTTGAAGGTCGCCTGGCGAACCAGATCCCCGTAGTCCGGTGTGGACAGTGGGCCCACGTTGCACGGCGGGCAGGGCAGCTTGCGGGCCAACCGTTGCTCCCGGCCGCCGACGATCCGGGTCAGGCTGTAGAACTGCCTGCGGTTCCAGTTCTCGCTGTCAAGCGCGTCGATCGGCCCGGTGTTGTAGAGAAAGCTGTTCGGATTGGTGATCTCGGTGGTGAATTCGAAACGGTAGGTGACGTCCGGCTGTCCGTCACCGTCATTGTCGATGTGGATCTCGTACCGCACGTCGTCGCCGAACTCGAAGAAGTTGGGGCCGCCCGAGGGCAACTGCAACGGCACGTAGTTGGCGATCAGCGTCACCGTGTCCGGGCGGTCCGGGGTGACGAACGCGTACAGGTCGGATGAGTCAGCGACCGGATCCTTGGCGATCTCCGGTGCCTCACGATGTGAAGACATGACGAACCCACCTCACTGGGCGAAGAGTCAATCGGGTTGGCCGGCCGGGGGATCGAGGTCCGGGCCGGGAGTGCCGGACCTGCCGGCTGGGTCGGACCGGCGGAACGCTCAGCGCCGACGGCGGGACCGGACGTGCCGCGCAACACGCCCGCATCCGCAGACGGTGACACCGCGCGGGGCGATACCCACGGCGACGGCGGGCGGGGTGGCCGCTGTGGCGGCGCGGGCTCGGGTGTGCACGGGCTCAGCGCCGGGCGGCGGCGCGACGCAGCCGATCCGCCAGGCCACGGTCCCGCACCTCGATGCGGGACTGGCCGACGAAGACGTCCATGGTGCCGGACCGGGCGTCCCGCAGATGCACGACGATCGTCTCGTCGGTGCCGGCCGCCGTCTTGTCGTCGCCGTCACCGGCCAGGGAAAGCCCCGGTACCGCGAGCGCGGCGGCACCGAGGGTGGCACTGGCCGCGGCGGTGATTGTCTGCCGGCGGGTCAGTTTCGGCAAACGCCGCCTTCGCTTCTCAGTGATCATGACCAACCTTTCCGGCGGCGGCGCGCAGGCGCCCGCGGTGACGGACGGGGGTCACGACAAACCGCGCCGGGCCCCCGGGAGGGGTGCCGGCGGCGGTCCTCGCCGTGCCGCCGCCGGCATCGACAGGTACGTCCGGCGGCGGGCGAAGGTTCGACGCTAGGCCGCGATGTGACCGTACGCAGTCGTACGCCTACGCGCCGGCCGGCCGGCGGTCGCCGCGATGGCCCGCAACTGCTCCTCGGTACGCGCCGACCCGTTGCCGGACCCGGCCATCCGCGAGATGGTCTCCTCCATCAGCGTGCCGCCCAGGTCGTTGCAGCCGCTGCGCAGCAGCTCCGCGGTGCCGGCGTCGCCCAGCTTCACCCAGGAGCACTGGATGTTGTCGATCCGGCCGTGCAACAGCACCCGCGCCATCGCGTGCACCACCCGGTTCTCCCGCCACGTCGGACCGGGTCGGGCGATGCCGGCGAGGTAGATCGGGGCGTTCGTGTGCACGAACGGCAGCGCCACGAACTCGGTGAACCCGCCGGTGCGGTCCTGCACCCCGGCAAGCACCCGGAAGTGCGCCAGCCAGTGCGCGGGATGGTCGACGTGGCCGTACATCATCGTGGAGCTGGATCGGATGCCCAGCTCGTGGGCCGTGCTGACCACCTCCACCCAGGCGGCGGTCGGCAACTTGCCCTTGGTGAGCACCCAGCGCACCTCGTCGTCGAGGATCTCCGCCGCGGTGCCCGGGATGGTGTCAAGTCCCGCCTCGCGCAGCCCGGCCAACCACTCCCGCACCGACACACCGGCCTTGGCGGCGGCGGTGACGATCTCCATCGGCGAGAAGGCGTGCACGTGCATCTGCGGCACCCGGGCCTTGATCGCCCGGACCAGGTCGGCGTAGATCGTCACCGGCAGCTTCGGGTCGATGCCGCCCTGGAGGCAGACCTCGCCGGCTCCGGCCGCCCACGCCTCCTGCGCCCGGTCCGCGACCTGCTCCACCGAGAGCCGGTACGCGTCGGCGTCCCGTTCCCGCTGCGCGAAGGCACAGAACCGGCAGCCCACATAGCAGACGTTGGAGAAGTTGATGTTGCGGTTGACCACGTAGGTCACGTCGTCACCCACGGCGGAGCGGCGCAGCTCGTCGGCGATGCGGCACAACTCGTCCAGGGCCGGACCGTCCGCGCCGAACAGCGCCAGCGCGGCCTCGGCGTGCCGGGGCTCCAGCAGCGCCGCCGGATCCTCGGCGGCCAACCGCAACCCGGTCCGCAGGTCGGCGTCGCCCGAGCCGGCGGTGGCCTGCCGGCCGGCCCCGGCACGGTGCACCGCCTCGGGTGCCGGGCCAGCGTCGACACCGGCTCGTCCCGGCGGCACGGCCGCCTTCGCGGCGACCTCCGCCCAGTCGCCGTAGACGTGGTCGAAGTCGCCCCGGCGGTCGTCCGTACGCCCCGCGGTGTCGATTGTGGCGTGCAGGTCGGTCCGTCCGCCGAAGGTCTCGTCGGGCTCCTGCCACGGCCGGCCCACCGGGCGGGCCGCCTCGACCGCCAGCCCGGTCGTCGGGTCGGCAAGCGCGGTCACGTGCGGCAGCAGCCGGGCGTCCAGCCACGGCTCGCCGGCCTGGACGTACTCCGGGTAGACGGTCAACCGTTCCCGGAGCGTGAAGCCAGCCGCCGCGGTACGGGCCGCCAGTACGTCGAGTTGCGGCCAGGGACGCTCCGGGTTGACGTGGTCCGGGGTCACCGGTGAGACGCCGCCCCAGTCGTCGATACCCGCCCGCAGCAGCAGGTCGTACTCGCCGGCGATGAGGTTCGGTGGGGCCTGGATGCGGGCCTTCGGGCCCAACAGCACCCGGGCCACCGCCACGGTGGCCGCGAGATCGTGCAGCTCGGCGTCGGGCATGCCCCGCATCGCCGTGTCCGGCTTCGCCCGGAAATTCTGCACGATCACCTCCTGGAGGTGGCCGTATTCGCGGTGGGTACGCCGGATCGCGAAGATCGCGTCGACCCGTTCGGCGAGGGTCTCGCCGATGCCGATCAGGATGCCGGTGGTGAACGGAACGCCGACCCGCCCGGCGTCGTCGAGCACCCGCAACCGCACCGCCGGCTCCTTGTCCGGTGAGCCGTAGTGCGGACCGCCGGGCTCGGACCACAGCCGGGTGGCCGTGGTCTCCAGCATCATCCCCATGCTCGGCGCCACCGGCTTGAGCCGCTGCAGTTCCGCCCAGGAGAGCACGCCCGGGTTCAGGTGCGGCAGCAGGCCGGTCTCCTCCAGCACCGCGACGGCGCAGGCCCGTACGTAATCCAGAGTGGACCCGTAGCCGCGTTCGTCCAGCCACTGTCGGGCGGCCGGCCAACGCTCCTCCGGTCGGTCACCGAGGGTGAACAGGGCCTCCTTGCAGCCCTGTGCCGCACCGGCCCGGGCGATGGCCAGCACCTCGTCGCGGTCGAGGAAGGCCGCCGGCAGCCGGTGCGGCACCGTGGCGAACGTGCAGTAGTGGCAACGGTCCCGGCAGAGCCGGGTCAGCGGAATGAAGACCTTCTTCGAGTACGTCACCACGCCGGGCCGGCCGGCGTCCCGCAGACCCGCGTCACGGATCGCACCGGCGATGCCGAGCAGTTCCTCCAGGGCCGTGCCCCGGGCGGTCAGCAGGGTCGACGCCTCGTCGACGTCGAGCGCCCGCCCGGTGGCGGCGCGACGTAGTGCCCGCCGTACGCCCCCGTCACCCGACCCGGGCTCGCTCTGATCAACCATCCGCTCAGCCTATGCGCTGCGGCCCGGTCCGGCCCCGGCCCGTGGGCAACCGCACGTGGCCCCGAGGGCAGCGGGGCCTGGCGCGGCCCGATCCCTGCGGTCGCTCAGCCGGGCTGGTCGCCCGGGTCGATCCGCTGGGTGCGGTCGGCCTCTCCGTCGCCCGGCCGAGGAACCGACGGGCCGGCGTCACCGTCGCCCGGTCGCGGAATCGCCTGAGTCGGCTCGGCGCTCTGGTGCGGGATCGCCTGGGTCGGCTCGGCACCCTCGCGCGGGGAGTTTCCGGCCGGATCGCCCTGGCGCGGAATGCTCTGCGTCGGGTCGGCCGAGGCGGGCTGCCCGAACGGCGGTGCGGCCGGCGAGGACGGCGCGGCCGACTGCGGTGGCACCGCCGGCTGACCGTGCGGCGGCCAGGTGTGCGGGGACTCCGGCGGACCTCCGGCGGAGGGTGCCTGGCCAGCCATTGGCCAGCCCGGCTGGCCGGAGCCGGGGTAGCCGGCCGGATAGCCGGCGGGCCGTTCGGCACCCGGCCAACCACCCGACTGGCCGGGCGGCGTCCAACCACCGCCCTGGTGACCGGGCTGGCCACCGAACTGGCCCGGGCCGCCAGGCTGCGGCCAGCCCTGCTGCGGCGTGCCGTACAGGCCGGGCTCGGGCTTGGGCCGGGGCACGTGGTAGAGCCGCTGCCACACACTCCACACCACGTATGCGGCCGCCGCGAACAAGGCCACCCACGCGACCCGGGTGAGCAGGCCGGTCATCGCGTCGAAGAGCTGCGCTTCGGCCAGCCGACCGACCACCCAGATCAGCATGGTCAGACCGCCGAGCACGGCACTGACCGCGTACTCGATCAGCGCCACCTGCGTGATCAGTTTCGCCCGACCGACGGTCGGGGCGAGATGCGTGGCCAGCAGTACCGCCAGCACCGGAAGGACGACGGCCTCGACGCCGATGAAGGCGAAGAACGAGCTGGCGGCCCGGCCGGTCACCGTGCTGTAGGCGCCCTGCGGGGTGAGCAGCCGGATCAGCCCCACGAAGAGGAAGACGGCGTTCGCCCCCAGGAGCACGAGGGCGACGAGTTCACGCAGCGGCCCGGTCACCTGGCGGGCCGGGGTCGGGTCGGTGGGTGGGGGCTCGGCGGGGCTGGTCACGAACTCTCCCTGGGGCGAAAGCGGACAGATGCCGACGTGAGCCTAGTCTCCCGGGGCAGTCGCCTGCCGGAGGCATCACGTAGGCGAGGATGGGCGGATGCGCATCGTGGTTCTGACCGGCGGAATCGGCGGTGCCCGGTTCCTGCTGGGAGTGCGGGCGTACGCCCGCGAGGTGGGCGCCGAGGTGACCGCGGTGGTCAACGTCGGCGACGATCTGCGGCTGCACGGGCTCCGGATCTGCCCGGACCTGGACAGCGTGCTTTACACGCTCGGCGGCGGCGCCGACCCGCAGCGGGGCTGGGGGCGCGTCGACGAGAGCTGGACGGTCAAGGACGAGCTGGCGGCGTACGGTGCCGAGCCGAGCTGGTTCGGGCTGGGTGACCGGGACATCGCCACCCACCTGGTGCGCACCACCATGCTCGACGCCGGCTACCCGCTGCATCAGGTCACCGAGGCGCTGGCGGCACGCTGGCAGCCCGGCGTACGGCTGCTGCCGGCGACCGACGACCGCCTGGAGACGCATGCGGTCGTCGACGTCGACGGTGGCCAGCGGGCGATCCACTTCCAGGAGTGGTGGGTACGGTACCGGGCGCAGATCCCGACTCACCGGTTCGTCTTCGTGGGGGCGGAGTCGGCGAAGCCGGCACCCGGCGTGACCGAGGCGGTCGCCGGCGCCGATGTGGTGCTCGTGGCACCGAGCAACCCGGTGGTCAGTATCGCGCCGATCCTGGCCGTACCGGGTCTGCGCGAGGCGGTGGCGGGCGCTTCCGCCCCGGTGGTGGGCGTGTCGCCGATCATCGGTGGCGCGCCGGTACGCGGCATGGCCGACCGTTGCCTGGCGGTCGTCGGCGTGGAGTGCACCGCTGGCGGCGTCGGCGGGCTGTACGGAGGCCGGGCCAGCGGCGGGCTGCTCGACGGTTGGTTGGTGGCCGAGGAAGATGCCGCAACGGTGGTGCCGGACGTGACGGTACGCGCGGTGCCGCTGCGGATGACCGACGAGGCGGCGACGGCAGCGATGGTCCGCGCTGCGGTGGAGTTGACGTGAGACTGGAGATCCTGCCGGTGCCCGGCATCGGGCACGTGACCGAGGGTGACGACCTGGCGGTCCTGATCGGAAGCGCGGCGCCCTGGCTACGCGACGGGGACGTGCTGGTGGTGACCAGCAAGATCATCTCGAAGGCCGAGGGTCGGCTGGTGGATGTACCCGCCGACGGCCCCGATCGGCAGGCCGTCCGCGACGAGGTGCTGGCGGCGGAGACGGTACGGGTGGTGGCATCGCGCGGCTCGACCCGGATCGTGCAGACCCGCCACGGCTTCGTGATGGCCGCCGCCGGGATCGACGCGTCCAACGTCGACAAGACCCGGCTGGTGCTGCTGCCCGAGGACCCGGACGCCTCGGCCCGCGCACTCCGCGCCGGCCTGCGCGACCGGTACGGCGTGGACGTCGCGGTCGTGGTCAGCGACACCATGGGTCGCCCCTGGCGCAACGGGCTGACCGATGTTGCCCTCGGCGTCGCCGGAATGGAGGCCATCCGCGACCACCGGGGCGAGGTCGACCCGTACGGCAACGAGCTTGTGCTGACGCAGATGGCGGTGATCGACGAGCTGGCCGCGGCGGGCGAACTGATCAAGGGCAAGTGCGATCAGATGCCGGTCGCGGTCATCCGCGGTTATCTGACGTCGCCGCTGTCAGGTGACGGCGAGGGCGCCCGGGTCCTGGTCCGGGACGCCTCGATGGACCTGTTCTCGCTCGGCACGGCCGAGGCGAGGGCGGCCGGGTTGACGGCCGCCGCCACCCTGCCGGACCAGCCGGGCGAAGCCGCACCCGACCCGGCCGCTGTCGAGCTGGCGATCGCCTCGGTCACCGATGTGATCGCGCCCGGCACGGTCTTCACCCAGGTCACCGACGATGAGGTACGCGCTGCGCTGATCCCCATCGTGCCGGGTTGGCCGGCCCACGCGACCGGCCTGGTGCTCTGTTCCCCACCCACCCCCGTGGGCCCGTTTCAGTTGGTCCGCTTCGGCACCGATGTGCAACGCCTGCGCACCGCCCTCGCGGCGGCAGACGTCCCCACCCGACTCCTCCCCCCACCCAACGGCACCACCGCCGCCGCCACCCTCGCCCTCTGACAGCCTGCCTCGCGGGTGGGCGAGGTCAGGGGTTGAGGACGGCGCGGCCGAGGGGGGTGAGGGTGTGCAGGACGGTGTTGCGGTCGCGGTGGCTGACCAGGAGGCCCGCGTTCCGCAGCACGGTGGTGTGCTGGCTGGCGGCAGCCGCCGAGATGTGCAGCCGACGGGCCAGCTCGCCGGTGGTGCAGCCGTCGTCACTGGCGGCGAGGACCGCCGCGCGGGTACGACCGAGCAACGCGGCAAGCGCCTCCCGGCCGGTGTCGCCCGCCCCGACCGCGTCCGCAGTCAACCCGCCCAGCTTGTCGACCGGATAGACCAGCACCGGCGGTAGTTCCGGGTCGAGCAGCGCGACAGGCGTGTTCGCACAGAAGAACGACGGCACCAGCAGCAGCCCTCGCCCCTCCAGGTGCAGTTCCCGGCTCCGCGGATAGGCGGGGATCTCCAACACCCCCGACTCCCAGCGCAGGCCCGGCCGCAGCGTGGTCAGCAACCCTTCGACACCGCCGTCGAGCATGGCCCGCGCCCGGCGGGCGCGGTCGGCCTCCACCGCCCCCTGAACCCGCGTCCAGTACGGGCCGAGGGCAAGCTCGCGGTAGCGGCCCATCGTCTCCGTCAGGTGGGTCAGGGCCTCCGGCTCGCCCCGGGCGATGGCGGCCACACCGACGGGCAGGTTCCGGTTGCTGTTGGCGAGCAGCGTCAGGTCGCGTTGCAACAACGCCACGGGGGTACGCCGCAACGCCTCCATTCCCGCCTCGAAACCGTGCACGCTCTCGTACGGGGTGAGGAAATCCGGAAAGTAGCCGCGCGGCGGGCTCAACGTGGACAGCAACCGCAGCGCCTCGGCATCCACCTGTCGACGCAACCCCCGGGAGACCTCGCGGCGCCAGCCGGCGAGCAACGGGTCACGGCTGCGCCCAGGCAGCAGGTGCAGGCTCAGCACCACTTCCCAGACCGGATCGGCCGCCGGAGCCACCCGGGTCCGGAGGATGTCCTCGCCGGAGAAATGGATCTTCAGCATGGGTACTCCCATCGCCCGGCGAAGGGGGCACCCGGCGACCTTCGAACTCTACCCGGCCACGTCAGCCTCGGGCAGTTAAGCCTGAGCTAAAAGACCTCGACGCCCGTCACATGAATCCGCCATGCTTCCCGTGCCACAGAGGGCGACGCACGTTCAACGTGTCGACCCCGCTGGGTGCCCGAGATCGGGCGGCCCCCTACGAGGGTCTGCGGCTCAGGTTCCGCAGGGGGTGCCGCCCGATCTCCCTGGCCCAGCTACGGCACACCCCCCGGCTCCCAGGCACCGCACCGACGCGTCCACCAGCACCCCGTACGCTGGCACGGACGAGAGGAGCGGCCGTTGTCGACGCCCCGAATGGTGGCCGAATCCCCGCGCGGCGACGCGGACGACTGGACGGCGCTGCATGCCGACGCGGTGGCGGTGCTCAGTGGCTGGGCACCGACCAGCCCGGACGCGGCAGCGGCCCGGGCCCGTACCCTCGGCCTGCTCGACGCCGGGCCGATCTCGATGGCCCGCGAGCACCGGGCCGGTCACGTCACCGCGAGCGCGTTGGTGTTCGACGCGACCGGCACCCGGGTGCTGCTCTGCCTGCACGGGAAGTTCCACAAGTGGGTGCAGTTGGGCGGGCACTGCGAGCCCGGCGACCGGACGCTCGCCGGCGCGGCGTTGCGGGAGGCCACCGAGGAGTCGGGCGTCACCGGCCTGCGGATCGATCCGACGCCGATCGACGTGGACGTGCATCCGGTGGCCTGCCAGGGCGGTTCGCTGCACCACGACGTGCGCTTCGCCGTGTTCGCCCCGGCGGGGGCCACGGAACGGGTCAGCGCGGAGTCCGAGGCGCTCGGCTGGTTCCCACCGGATCGCCTGCCGCATCCGCTGGCCGGCGGCACGGCCCGGCTCGTCACACCGGGCCTGGCAGCCTTCAGACGAGTTTGTCCTCACCCCGCCTCTTGAGCTCGTCCACGATCGACTTCACGTCCTGAGCGCGGTCGCGCGGGCAGACCAGCAACGCGTCCTCGGTGTCGACCACGATCAGGTCCCGTACGCCGACGGCGGCCACCAGCCGGCCGGCCTGCGGCGCCACCACCATGCCGCTGCTGTCGTGCAGCAGCACCTCGGGCTTGGCGTCGCCGGTGAGCACCACGTTGCCGTCGGTGTCCGCCGGCAGCACCTCGCCGAGGGTATGGAAGTCACCCACGTCGTTCCACCGGAAGTCACCGGGTACGGTCGCCACCCGACCGGCCGCGGCAGCGCCCTCCATCACCGCGTAGTCCACGGAGATCTTCGTCAGCGTGGGCCAGACCGCCCCGAGCACGTCGTCCTGCTCGTCAGTGCCCCACGCCGCCGCGATCGCGGTGACTCCGCCGTGCAGGTCGGGCTGCTGACGTGCCAGCTCGGCGAGGAACGCCGACACCCGCCAGACGAACATGCCGGCGTTCCAGAGGTAGTGGCCGGACCGCACGTACGTCTCGGCCACCTCCGCACTCGGCTTCTCCTTGAACTCGACCACGGGACGCATCGGGCCACCCTCGACGGGCTCGCCGGTCCGCAGGTATCCGTAGCCGGTCTCCGGCCGGGTCGGGGTGATCCCGACCGTCATCAGCAGCCCCTGCTCCGCACCTCGAACCGCTTCCCGGACGGTGTCCACCCAACGCTGCGGGTCGCCGATCAGGTGGTCGGCGGCGAACGATCCCATGACGGCGTCCGGATCACGTACGGCGATGACCGCCGCGGCCAGCGCGATGGCGGCGCAGGAGTCCCGTGGCGACGGTTCGACCAGAATGTTCTCCTCTGGCAGACCGGTCAGTTGGCGGGCCACGGCCGCAGCGTGCGCGGCCCCGGTGACCACCATTGTGCGTTCGGGGGTGGTCAGCGGCCCCAGCCGATCGACCGTCGCCTGGAGCAGCGACGCGGACGTACCCGTGAACGGGTGGAGAAACTTGGGATGGCCGGCGCGGGACAGCGGCCACAACCTTGTGCCGCTGCCACCGGCCGGAATGACGACATAGATCACCAGGACATCATGCCCGAACCACCCGGACCGGGCGCCTCGGTTGCCGGCCTCAGGCCCGCGCCCTGGTCCACGCCGCGATGTGCACCTCGGCGCTGGACCCCCAGGTGAACTCCTTCGCCCGGTCGAAGCCGGCCTTGGCCAGCGACAACCGGCGCGGCTCGTCGTCGAGCAGCGCGGCCAGGTCGGTGGCGATCTGGTCCGGATCCTCGCTGGTGTACGCGACCGCGTCGCCGCCGACCTCGGGCAGCGACAGCCGGGGGGTGGTGAGCACCGGAGCTGCGCACGCCATCGCCTCCAGGATGGGCAACCCGAACCCCTCGCCGTAGGAGGGATACGCGGCGACCAGGGCCCCGCCGAGGAAGCCCGGCAGGTCGCCGTAGCGCAGGTAGCCGGGACGCAGCAGCCGCAGATGTGAGGGCACCTCGGCCACCGCGCGGTCGATGTCGTCGTCGTGCCCCTGCCCGCCGGCTACCACCAGCGCGGGCGGATCCTGCCGGTCGGCGACCGCCCGGACCCACCCCCGGATGAGGTTCGGCACGTTCTTGCGGGGCTCCTTGGCGCCGAGGAACGCCACGTAACTTCCGGCACCGAGCCCCAGGCGAGCACGGACCCTGGCCTTCTCCTCGTCGCCGGGCGCATGGAAGGCGTCATGGTCCACGCCGTGGTAGGCCACGTCGATCCGGGTCGGGTCGGCGTCCAGCAGCCGGATCAACTCGTCGCGGGTGGCCTTGCTCGGCACGATCACCCGGTCCGCTCGCCGCAGTGAGGTCTTGATGGCGCTGCGGAAGAACGTCCGGCGGGACTTGTCGTAGTGCTCAGGCTCGGTGAAGAACGTCGCATCGTGCACCGTCACGGTCACCGGACAGCCGGCCCGCAGCGGGCAGGTGTAGAAGGGCGAGTGCAGCACCTCAGCACCGACCTGTTGGGCGAGCAGCGGCAGACCGGTCTGCTCCCAGGCGAGCCGGGCCGGTCGGTGCGCGACCGCGGCCGGCGCCGGGATGATCTCCGCGCCGGGCAGCTTCCGGCGGTAACGATCCAGATCGGTGCGGAGGCTGACCACCACCAGGTCCACCGCCGATCCGCACACCTTGCCGAGGGCGCCGAGCAGGCCATCGACGTATCTACCGACGCCGCCGCGATCGGCGGGAACACTCGTGGCGTCGATGAGCACGCGGGGCGGGCGACCGGCGGTCACGGGGCGACTCCTTGCGGTGGCGGGACTGTGGGGAACGACACTCCGGCAAGCCTACGCCGGAGCCGGGCACGGACGCTGACTGCGACCCGACGGTACGCCGACTTGTCGCTGCCATCGAGTACGGCCGCCGGGCGCGTATCGTTCGCGCCGATGGCCGACAACATTGCCCGGGTCCTCGCCGACGCGATCGCGACCGACCCGAACCGCCCATTGCTGACCTGGTACGACGACGCGTCCGGCGAGCGCACCGAGCTTTCCGGAGCGACACTTGCGAACTGGGTGGCCAAGACCGCCAACCTGCTCGTCGACGAACTGGCTCTCGGGCCGGGCGGCACCGCGGCGGTGCTGCTGCCGCCGCACTGGCAGAGCGCTGCCGTGCTGCTCGGCTGCTGGTCGGCCGGGTTGACGGTGCAGCCGGCCGGATCGCCGGACACCGAGCCGCCGGGCGAGGTGGACGTGCTCTTCGCCGCCATCGACCGCGTCGCCGAGGCCGACGCCTGGTCGGCAACCGACCGGTACGCGCTGGCGTTGCACCCGTTCGCGCTGCCGCTACGCGAGGTGCCGGCCGGGTTCGCCGACTACGTCACCGAGGTACGCGCGCACGGCGACCACTTCACGGCGTACCCCCCGGGCGGCCCGGACCACACCACGCTGCGTGCCCGGGCCGCGACCCGCGCCGCAGAACTCGGCATCTCCCCGGGCGACCGGCTCCTCGTGGACGTCGACCGGTACCCGGACCCGCTCGACTGGCTGCTGGCCCCGCTCAGCGCGGGTGCCACCCTGGTGCTCTGCGCCCACCCGGACCAGGCCCGCCTGGCCGACCGCCAATCGACGGAACGCATCACCCACACGCTGCCCTGACCTGCCCGCCCGGCCGGGCCGGCCCTTGCGCGGACGCTCCGCGAGGCGAGCGATCGATCCACCGAGCCAGCCCTCACCCTCCGCGTTGTTTACCCTCCGTGGCTGCCCCAACGCCGGAAGACGTACCCCCTCCCGCCCTTTGCTCTGCTTCAACCGACGCACAACCGGCTGAACTGCGACGACGCGTTGATGGTCCGGTGCAACTCGCGCCTCAGATGTTACGGAGAGTGACTATTGCGTGGGTTGAAGCAGAGCAAGGGGCGGGGAGGGTATTGGTTGGGTGAGCTGCGGCAGCACGCTGAGTAAGGGCTGGTCGGCTTGCGGTGCTGGGGCTCGGGTCGGGTGGTCGGCGTTCAGGGCCGGGTCCGGTCGGGTCAGGCGGTGGGGCGGTCCGGGGTGCGATGTTGGGCCAGGGTGGCGAAGGCAGCCAGGGAGTCGGGGTTGGCCAGAGCGCCCTTGGCGGCGGCCTGGTCGACCGGGGTACCGGTGAGGATCTTCTTGACCGGCACCTCGAGCTTCTTCGCCGACAGGGTGCGTGGCACCGCGCGGACCTGGTGGATCTCGTCGGGCACGTGCCGGGGGGACAACGCGGTGCGCAGCTCGCGGCAGATCGTCCGACGCAACTCGTCGTCCAGCGTCACCCCATCGGCGAGCACCACGAACAACAGCAGCTCACCGGCGCCGCCCTCGTCGTCCTCCAGGTGCACCACCACCGAGTCGACGACCTCGTCAAGCCCCTCCACGACGGAGTAGAACTCGGCGGTGCCAAGCCGTACGCCGCCCCGGTTCAGGGTGGCATCGGAGCGGCCGGTGATGACGCACCCACCCCGGGAGTTGATGGTGATCCAGTCCCCGTGCCGCCACACTCCGGGATAGACGTCGAAGTACGCCTCCCGGTAGCGGACCCCGTCCGGGTCGTTCCAGAAACCCACAGGCATGCTCGGCATCGGCTCGGTGATCACCAACTCACCCAGTTCCCCGATTACCGGGGTGCCATCCGGAGAACGGGCCTCCACCTTGGCGCCCAAGGCCCGGCAGGCGATCTCACCGGCGTGCACCGGCAGCAGCGGTACGCCGCCGACGAAACCGGTGCAGACGTCGGTGCCGCCGGACAGCGACTGGAGCTGAAGATCGCTGCCGACCGTGTCGTACACCCAGGTGAAGCCCTCGGCGGGCAGTGGCGCGCCGGTGGAGCCGAGGCCGCGCAGCGCGGAGAGGTCGGCGATCTCGCGCGGGACCAGCCCGGCCTTGCGGCAGGCCAGCAGGAAGGGCGCGGAGGTGCCGAAGTACGTGGTGCCGGTCTGCTCGGCCAGCCGCCACATCGCGCCCAGGTCGGGGTGGCCGGGGTTGCCGTCGAACAGCACGATCGCCGCGCCCACCGCCGGCCCGGAGACCAGGAAGTTCCACATCATCCAGCCGGTGGTGGTGAACCAGAAGAACCGGTCCGCCGGACCGAGGTCGTGATGCAGGGCGAGCATCTTCAGGTGTTCCAGCAGGATGCCGCCGTGTCCGTGGACGATCGGCTTGGGCAGTCCGGTGGTGCCGGAGGAGTAGAGCACGTACAGCGGATGGTCGAACGGCACCGGGGTGAATGCCAACGGTTCGTCGGTCTCAGCCGCCAGCTCCGCCCAGGCCAGTGCCCCGTCCGCTGGCGAACCGTCGGGGTCGAGGTAGGGGATCGAGACGGTGTGCCGCAGCGACGGCAACGCGGCCCGGATCGCGGCCACCTCGGCGCGCCGGTCCACCGGTTTGTCGCCGTAGCGGTACCCGTCCACGGCGACCAGGATCTTCGGCTCGATCTGCTGCCACCTGTCGGTGACGCTGCGGGTGCCGAACTCCGGCGCGCAGGAGGAGAAGACGGCACCGAGACTGGCGGTGGCCAGCATCAGCACGTACGTCTCGGGGATGTTCGGTGCGTACGCGGCCACCCGGTCGCCGGTGGTGACGCCGAGCCGGCGCAGCCCGGCGGCGACCCGGCGGACCTGCTCGCGCAGCTGACCGGCGGTGAGGGTGACCGGCTCGCGGGTCTGCCCGTGTGCCACGACCACCGGCTCGTCGTCGGCCCGGCCCGGCATCCGCAGCACGTTCTCGGCGTAGTTGAGGGTGGCGTCGGGAAACCACCGGGTGCCTGGCATGTCCCGGTCGGTCAGGGTGGCCGTCGGCGGGGTGTGCGCGACGACGCCGAAGTGGTCCCAGATCGACCGCCAGAACGCGTCAAGGTCGGTGACCGACCACCGCCACAGCGCGTCGTAGTCGGCGAACGTCAGCCCCCGGTGCTCGGCGAGCCAACGCAGGTAAGCCCCGATCCGTGACCGCTGGAGCACGTCCGCCGGTGGCGTCCACAGCACGTCCGTCACTGGTCCACTCCTCCCCTGGCCCGGCACGACGCTGTGCGGTGGGCCGTGGCGCCATCTTGCCCTACCTCGAAGCGCCATTCTCCGCACCCGCACCCTGCGGGCGCATGTACCCGCCCCACACCCCCCGGGCACGACAAGTGTGGCTACGGCGCACGTAGGGATGCCGCAGCGTGAGCCTGCCGAGGGCCTCAGGGTTCGCTGCGGGCCGCCTGGATGGCCTGGCGGCGGGCAAGTCGGTGGGCGCGGCGGATCTCCGCCTCCCGCCAGCGACGCTCGTCCTCCGGCGTCTCCGGCAACACCGGACGTACCGGCCGGGGCGCGCCACCAACCTCGACCCCGACGAAGACGAGGTACGCGGTGGCCACCCGCACCGGCACCTCGTCGGCCGAGTCCCAGCGCTCCGCCATCACCCGTACGCCGACCTCCATCGAGGTCTGCCCGGTCCAGTTCACCTGGGCGTACGCGTGCACCAGGTCGCCCACCCGGACCGCCTCCGAGAAGACGATCTCGTCGATCGCGGCGGTCACCGCCGTACCGCCGCTGTGCCGCGCCGCCGCCGCGCCGGCCACGTCGTCGACGAACTTCATCAGCACCCCGCCGTGCACCGTTCCGTACAGGTTCACATCCACTGCGGTCATGATCCGACTCAGGGTTACCCGGGAGTACGAGGTCGGCTTGCCCGGCAGGGTGGTGGCGGGGTGCTCGGTCATGTCGGAAACGGTACGGTGCGCGGATGCGACATCTGTGGAGCTTCCTCGCAGGGCTGGTGGTGGTGCCGGTCACCTGGGTGCTGATCACCCTCGGTCAGGACGGGTCGGCCGACACCGTCGACCGGTGGGTGGAAATCGGCACCTCCAACACGGCCAACCTCATCGAGCCGGCCGTGTACCTCGCTGTCGGCGGCATCGTGCTGGGCCTGCTCGGCACGCTGCGCATCTCACCGCTCGGCCCGCTGGTGGCCGGGCTGCTGCTGGTGACCCCGTACATCGGGTTGTTCATCGCGCCCTTCCAGGTGCGCGAACGCATCCCGTCCGGCTGGGAGTTTCTCGGCGACCCGCTGCCGCTGGGGCTGCCGGTGGAGAACGGCACACTCTTCCTGATCGGCATGCTGCTGCTGGTCGCGACGTTCAGTGGGCAACGCTGGCGGCGTTGGCCAGCCCCGGTGCCGCAGCCAGCGTCGGCGACACCGGACGCGCCGGCAACGGACCCGACGTTGACCGACTGGTCACCGAACCCGTCGGCGGAGCGGGACACCGCGCCGCTGAGCCTGGGTTATCCGGATCCGGATTCGACGCCGACCGAGCCGCTGCCCCGGCGTACCGGAGGTGGGTCGCCCTGGTCGGCGCCGCCAGGCAACCTGCCCCGACGCGACGACGCCACCAGCTGACCGGCGCCCGGACGGCCACAAAGTCGTCAGTTGTGGCGCTCGATGGCCGTCCGGGCGGACATCCGCCCCATTCGTCCCTACCACCACCTCGACACCGGTCACTACAGTCAGCGGCTATGCGAGTGCGTCTCGTCACGCTTGCCCGCCTCGCGGTCGTGGCGGCGGTCGTCTTCCTGGTCGTCCTGCTCGTCACCGGCTGGCTGTGGCGCCGCTCCGGGGCCCGGCCCACCGTGGACGACGGGGCCGTGGTCCACTGTCTGGCCGCGGCACGTCGGCCCGCCCTGGTGGACGCGGCCCGCAGCCTCGGCCTGGTCTCGCCCGAATCGACTGTGGACACGCTACGTTGGCCCGGAGGCGAGGGTGACCTGGTGGCGTGGCGGTCGGCCCAACCGGCGGACTTCGACCGAACCTGCCTGGCCCTCATCGCCGCCGGCAAGCAGGGTGGCGCCGGGTCCGGTGGAACGTCGCCGTGGTCCACGCTCGCCCCCTCTCTGGTAGTAACGCTCGTCAGCGGCACCCTCGCCGTCGTCACCGGCGTGCTCGCGGCGTACTTCACCCGCCGGTTGGCCACCGCCGGTGCCCGGCGGATGGAGGCCGAACGGCTCCGCGACGCCATGCGGGCGTACCGCCTGGCGGTCGAGCAATTGCTGCGCGAGCTGGCGCAGCCCGGCCCCGGGCTGGCACCCGACGACGAGGCCGTCGTCGACCGGCGGTTGGAGCTGGCCGCCCGGCTGAACGCCGTAGCGGCGGCACATCCCGCCTGGGACCTGCCGGTGCAGATCAGCACGGCACTGGACGCCGCGCCGCACGGCGAGTCGCTGGCCGCCGGCTGGCACGCCCAGCGCCCGCCGGACCGGCGGGGCTGGACGTCCGACGTCCGCGCAGCGCTACTGCGGTTGGAGTCCGACGTCGAACGGGTCGCCCAGGCGATCCAAGAACCGGGGCTGTTCCGGGACCGGCCGCCGGTGACGGCGCGATGACGACGGGGGGTCTTCACCGGTGACCACGGTGCCGGAAAATCCGTTCGCCTTACCGGGCGAGGTACGCGACAACGCTCCGCTGAATCCGCTGCGGCACGAGACCCACCTCGGGCTTTACGTGCCGGTGGACAACACCCAGGGGGCCTTCGAGGAGTTCTGCGATCGGTTCGCCGATCCCGGGTACCTGCGCCTCGACGGGCGGCTGGTGGTGACCGCTGGTGGTCGAGGGTGTGGGAAGTCGTCGCTGATCAACCGTTGTGCGCACTGGCTGCAGGATCAGATGCGCACCGCGGCGCAACTGACCGCAGTGGTCGTCGACGTCACCCGGGGCAGTTCCATCGCCGAGTCGATGGCTGCGCGCCGGGCCAGGGTCTACGCCGCGCTGCTCGACAAGCTGTACGCGAACAAGACGCTCATCCACGATCTCGCCTACCAGCAGCGGCACAGCCCGGACGAGGCGCTGCGGACGTTGCCGAACTGCCTCGACGAGCACTGCGCGCTTATCGTTCTGTTGCCGTCGACCGAACTGGTCGACGAACTCGTCCAGTACACCCAGGACGTCGGCCAGCGGATGGTCTTCTTCGCCGAGACGACCGCCGAGTTGTCCAACGACCACCGGTTGCGGATGGACCAGGCCGGCGCGATCCCGCCGGTACACCTACAGGTGGGCCGCCTCGATTCGGCCGATGCCGGAGTCTTCGCCAGCGAGCGCCTGCACCCGTTGCGGGACGTGCTGCCGCCGGTGGCGAAGACCGCGTTGGAGGAACTGATCAGTCGTCGGCTTGTCTCCATCGGCGAGGTGCAGCGGCTACTGTACGGCGTGTACGCGCAACTCCGCGTACAAAGTGTCCTTCCGAAGGAAGTCACCTATCAACACATCTCTGATCATTATGTGAAGCACGCCGCCGACCTGCTGGAGACGCGACCCTGATGGACGCCGAAGACCTGGATCTGACCGGTGAGGTGAACCCCTTCCCCTCAAGCGCGGTCGCGCAGATCGCCGACGGCGCTTCCACAGTGTTCACCATCGAGACACCGGCGATCCGCAGGGCCCTGCGGGCGATGGACACCTACCTCGCCGGCCGCGCCGACGACCCGCGGGTGCCCTCCGGGCAGGTGGTGGCAGTGGTCGGTGACTACGGCACCGGCAAGACCCACCTCGCGGCGCACCTGATCCGGTACGCCACCGAGCAACGCTCCGGCGGAGTGCAGTCGATGCACCTCAACGCGCCGCCGGACACCTTCATCTCGTTGTACCGGGCGTTCGCCGACCGGCTGGCCCAACGGCGGGAGTTGGTGCACGACCGGGTCCGCCGCTACTACGCCGAGATCGTCGCCGACGAGTTGCGGGCCTCCGAGGCGACCCTGCCGCTGGCGGAGAAGCTGGCCGCGGGTCACATCGACCCGGTCCGGGCCGTCGACCGGCTCAGCCTGTTCGAGAGCGAGTTCCTGCTTCAGCTGCGGGAACGACTGCGGCAGGTGACCGGGAACGTCGAGTTCTCTCAGGCACTCACCCTGCTGTTGCGAGGCGGTTTCGAGGACGCGGTCTGGGAGTGGTTCAGCGGCCGTCCCCCCGCCGACGTACTGCGCGAACGCGGCATCACCGGCACGATCACCAGCAGCGAGACGACCGCCCTTCAGGCAATGGGGGTGTTCGCCCTGTTGATCGGGCACGGCTCACATCCCTTCGTCGTGGTCATCGACGAGCTGGACCAGTTGCTCACCGCCGCCGGTCGGCACGAGGACGAGGCGCTCGACGCGTTCAAGGAGATGCTGCGGGTCTTCGCCGCGTCCAACACCTTTCTGCTCCTGGCCGGCCTGCCGGATCTGCTCAGCAACATGCGGCGTGACGTGCGGGACCGCATTGACGAGCAGATCGTCATGTCACCGCTCACCGCCGTCGAGGTGCAGGCGTACGTACGCAACCGGCAGCGCGGACGGCTGGCACCGTTCACCGAGCAAACCCTGGCGTACGTGGCCGAGCTGGCCAACGGGGTGCCGCGCGGCAT
Source organism: Micromonospora sediminimaris (assembly GCF_016863575.1). NCBI lineage: Bacteria > Bacillati > Actinomycetota > Actinomycetes > Micromonosporales > Micromonosporaceae > Micromonospora > Micromonospora sediminimaris. The sequence continues at coordinate 108,039 of NZ_BOPD01000012.1, read as the reverse complement.
CATCTCGCTCTGCCATCGGCTGTGGCGTCGTGCCCGTGACCAGCGTTCCACCGTCACCCATCCCATGGTGCGGCAGGAGGCTCGGGAGCTGTACGACTCGGACGGCACCGTCAACGTCCGGGACGAGATCCGCCAGGTCCTGGTGGCCTCGGGATACGACAACTACGTGCCCGGGTACTTCGTGGGCGGTACGGAGGACACCCGGGTCGACTACTGGGTGCCGGTCGGGAGCCAGGGCGCTGGCTGCGGCGTCCTGCTCGCCGAGCCGATGCTCGACGAGTTCGACCTGGCGACGGTGCAGCAGCGGGGCCGGGCCGTCAGGTCCCAGACCGACTGCGAACTCCTGCTGGTCGTCCTCGGCCCGTTTCCAGACCGGTTCCGTGAGCAGTTGCTCGACGCCATCGGCCGGGAACCTTTGGCCTACCGGCAGCGGTCCTTTCCCGATCATTTCGCTGTCGAGTTCAAGGCGATGGCGGCCCGGCTGGAGGAGCGCTACACGGCGGAGGGCCCGCTCGCGACGCTGTCCCCGCAGTTGGCCCGGCTGGATCGCCGCCAGTCCGCGACTCAGCACATGATCACCCTGCTGACCGGTTCGCTCGACGACCTACGCGGACACTACGACCAGCAGCTCACCGCGATCCAGCGGGAGCTACACGAGATCCAGCGTGGTGGGATCGGAGACCGGCAGGGGCACGCCAGCGTGGTCACCACGCTGCCGCAGCCAGTGGTGCAACTCTTCGATGACGCGTTCGGCTCGGTGGACCTGATGACGTCCACACGGGAACTGCTACGCCGTACGTTCCACGAGGGCGAGAGTGGCCGGACGGCCCGCCAATCGGTACGCGCTCGGATCGGCACCTCACAGGTGCAGGCCGCCACCGGCGTGACCGCCCTGCTGAACGCGCTGATCGAGGCGTTCGGTCACGCCCTGGTCGACTGGTATCGGACCGCGACGTCCACCACCGACGGCCGGCTGGCGATGTCTCATCGCGAGCGCCTCGATGACCTGTGCAAGGTCTTCGACGTCGTCTACGGCTACCTTCCGCTCTACGAGCTGCGCGCCCTGCGCGAGATGGTCGGCTATCCGGGCGCCGGCAGTCAGCAGCAGCAGGAGGCCGAGGAGGTCCTGAGCGACTTCAGCGCCCGGGTCCATCACGAACTCCTGGCACCGTTCGGCACAGCCGAGCACTGACCGTCGTCGCCCGCTCTGTCGTGCGGCAGATCAGGGCAGCGCACGCCGAAGCGCCAGGGCCTGCTTCTCGGCGGTCTGCACCCGATGCTGATCGAGGGTGACCGCGAGCAGGTACCGATCGACCGACAGCGGCAGACAGTAGATCTCGCCCTGCTCGACGTCGAGCACCAGCCGGTGCACCCGCGCGCCGAGCGCCGGGTGCGCGGCCCGGATCAGTGCCCGCAGCTGCACGTCGAGCCGCTGGCCGAACAGGGTGTAGAAGTCCCGGCGGGCCTCCGCCGAGGTGCCGTCGAAGAACCGCTCCAGCCGAGGGCTGTCAAGCACGTCCGCCGTGGCGAGCACCTCCCCTGGTCGGCAGACCGCGACGAAATGCAGACCGTCCACGCTCAGATGGCGGCGGCAGATGGTAGCCAGCGACTCCGCTGCGGCGGTACGCGCCCACACCCGGGCCGGCATTCCGTCCGCGTCGACCGAGGTGGCCTCGGACACGGCAGCGGCCCGAACGATCGAGGCCCGTTCCTCGTCGCTGAGTTCGAGCCAGCCGCCGTAGTCGGCGGGTCGCTGGCTGACGGCTCGGCGCAACTGGTTGGCCAGGCCCGACAGCTCCGCATCGACCTGGCGGACCGCTTCGGCTGCCTCCCCGGACACGCCGAGCGTCTCGTCCGGCCAGGTGAGCGCGACCAGGTACTGCTCCCGCAGGACGGCGAGACCGATCAGCGCACCGCGGTCCGTGTGCAGCAGCAGGCGCACCAGGTCACCGCTGCGGGCACCGCGCAACTGCGCGTCGAGACCGACCATCGCGTACACCACGTCGCGCCCGATCAGCTGACGCTGGGCCGGTGACGGACTCGCGCCGGCCAGGTCCACCGCGAAGTCCCCGGTGCCGGCGGTGTAGCGGGCCAGGTGCGCCAGCGCCGGCAACCGGGCGACCAGTTCCTCGCACAGCCGCATCGCTGGCGGTGGGCGGTCGCCGAGATGGGCACCCACCGTGACGGTTACCTGCGTCGTCGGGCTGCCCTTCGGTACCGCTGGGGTCGGCGATTGCGCCGCGTCGGCCGGGGTGTCCGCGCTCATGTCTCCGGCACCTCCACATCGATGAAGCCGAACGAGACCATGCCGGAGTCGGGCGCGCCGCCGACCTCGCCTTGGCTGATCACCTCGGCCAACGTCCGGCGTGCGGCCCGCAGATAGGGGTGGTGGTGCCCCAGGAACGTGCGGCCCTGTTCCAGCGCGTCGCGTAGCAGCTGCTCCGCCGAGTCGGGCTCGCCTGCGACGGACAGGTTGCCGGCCTGGTTGATCAGCCCGGCGACCACCCACGGGTGGCCGGATCCCAGCGTGCTGTCCAGACCGGCCACTGCCTTGTTGCCTTCCACCACTGCCTCACCGGCCTGCGTCGGCCGCAGCAGCACCGACCGCAGGCTGCGGCAGACGTGGGTGAACGGGTGCGCCGCCCCCAGGTCACGCTCGTAGCCGGTGAGGCTCTGCTCGACGAGCCGCACCGCGTCGCCGATCTCACCGGTGAGGTGGTAGTCGACGGCGAGGCTCGCCCGGCAGCTGCGGGTCAACGGGCCGTCCGCGCCCTGCATCCGGCGTAGCGCCACGTATGCCTGACCGTTGATCTCTTTCGCCCGAGTGAACCGGCGCTGCCGGCGCGCGGTCACCGCCAGGTTACGGATGATGCGCAGCAGCAACTCGTCGTCGTCCCGGTGACCCAGGTCGTGCTGACGGCGCTGTTGTGCGTCCTGAAGCAACCGCCGGGCCTGGTCGACCTCACCCAACTCGCAAAGGTACCGGCCGATATCGTTGATCAATCGGAGGGTGCTCGAATGGTGATTGCCGAGCAGCCGCTGCCGCCGCACGAGCGTGCGACGCGCTTCCGCCAGCGCTTCGTCGGCCCGACCGGCAAGGTAGAACGACAGGGTCAGGTTGTGTGCCGCGACCAGCGTCTCGGGATGGTCGTTGCCCAACTGGTCCCGGAAGCCGCGCCAGGTGGTCTGGTCCTCCACCAGCGCGGCCCGGAATTCGCCCAACCCGCGCAGGTCCCCGGCGAGGCCGCGCCGGGTCACCAGGACCCGGGGATGCTCCGGTCCGAACAGCGCCAGCCCCTCCCGCAGCGTATCGACGCTGATCCGGTGCGCCTCGGCGTACCGCCCGAGGATGCGGTGTCCGTCGGCCAGCCGGGTGGCGAGCCGCAGCGTCAACCGGTCACTCCAGCCGTAGGTGTCCAACCACCGCTGCAGCACCGGCTGCCAACTCCGCAGCGCCTCGGGCGTCTCGTGGCTGCCGCGCACCAGCAGGTGTTCGAGCTGTTCGACGATGAGCCGGCGGACCTCGTCCGGACCGTCCGCGTCGAGCCCTCCGGAGCTGTGCAGGTGCCGGTGCAACTCACGGCGCTCGGCCGATTCGGCGGCCACGGACGGCTGGGCGCTGTCGGCCAGGCCGCGCAGGAACTGGTCCCGCCGCTCCTCGCGCTCGGCCTCGGACATCTCGGCAAGCAGCACCCCCTGAACCACCGGGTGCATCCGCAGCCGGCCGCCCCTGCCCCAGTCGACGTCCAGCAGCCGGTACCGGGCGGCGGTCGCCAGCGCCCGGTCCATCTCCCAGCCGTCGAGTCGGAGCATCTCCGCGTCCGCGTCCGGCAACGCGGCGGCGAGTTGCACCCGCATCTCCCGCGACCGGGCCAGTCGCAGCGACATGCCCAAGGGGGAGGTGAAGGCGCAGGCCTGGGCCAACACCACCGCCATCCGGCCGCTCAGCTCCTCACCCATCAGGGCCAGTGCGACCTGGACGATCCGGGTGGACGAGCTGGCCGCTGGATCACGCTCGGCGAACGCCGCGCAGAACGCCGGTACGACGCTGTCGGCGGCCCGCGACTCCGCCGCGCCCTGCCGCTGGTTGAGCAGGATGCCGGCCTGCCCGAGCAGGCCCGAGGTCAGGCGCAGATCCAGCGGAAGGCCACCGACGGTCTGCACCACGGTCGCCGCCGAGGCGGGGGACAGCCCCGGCACCCGACTGGTCAGCAGTTGCGCAGCCTCATCGTCGGTAAGCTGGCCGAGCTGGACCACTGCGGCGGCCTGCTCGTCGTCGGCTCCGTTGCGGCGGGTGACCACCACGTGGCCGGTGCCCTCGGGCAGCAGCCCGGTGAGATCCTCCTCGTCGGCGCCGTCGTAGATCAGCAACCACTGCCCCGGGCGTCGACCAAGCTCCCGCAATACCTCCTGAACCGGGTTGCCCTTCGGCTCCACCCCCAGATCGGCGGCGAGGTCGGTCAGCGAGCTGCGCACGTCGTAGCGGCTGTCGGCGGCGATCCAGGCGATCAGCTGATAGTCGTGGCGGAAGCGGTGGGCGTACTCACACAGGAGGCTGGTCTTGCCGACCGCAGCCGGCCCGCGCAGTTCCAGGACGTGCCCGGCCGGACCGGACAGCAGCAGATCGCGCAACTCCTCCAGGCTCCGGTCACGGCCGACGAACCGGCGTCGACGCCGGGGCAGCCGGAACATGGTCGCTGGCTCTCTAGTGCCGGGCAGAGCAGGGCTCCAGTCCCGGCCGTCGTCGTCCACCGGCGGCAGCCCGGCCAGCCCCAGCGCGCCAGCCAGGCGCCGCCGGGCCGTCTCCGGCGAACAGCCGGCGAGGTCGATCTGACCGGTCCGCCCGGCTGGTGGGCCACCCGTCGGCGGTTCGCCGGTACGCACCACCAGGATCTCCGCGCAGCCCGCCGCGCGAGCCTGATCGTCCTGCTCGGACAGCCAGTCGTCGGCGGAACCGTCCCACGGCGCCACGGCCAGTAGCGTGGCCGGTGCCGGACCCGGCCCCTCCGGCCCGGGAGCCGGCCAGGGCCGCATCGTCACCCCCAGGCCGGCCAGTGCCGTCCGCAGCCAGTCAACCCAGGGCCGCTGCGCCACTGGATAGCTGACCGCGACCGGCCCGGGACCGTCGGGCAGCAGGTGGTTCAGCGCGTACTGGTAGCGCAGGCGGGCCGGCTCCGCTTCCTCCGGCACCGATCCCAGCCGGCCGTCGGTGACCGCCGACAGCAAGCCGCCGTACGCGTCGAGCAGCCTGGTCTGATGGGCGGAGCGGTCCAGCAACGGCACCAGGGCCGGCCCGCTGGCCACCGCCGGCAGCTCGACCGTGACCAGCTCATCGCTGCCGGCCGGCAGGGCGAGGGCCTCAGCGAAGCGGCTAGCCGCCGACCGGCGGTGCCGGGCCACTCCGTCCGGATCCCCCTCGGGCAGCCCGGTGGCCACCGAGACGACGCGCACCCCGGCCGGGGCCGCCCCGTGCACCTGGCGGCCCAGCTCCACCGCCTCGGTCAGCCCCGCCCGGTCGTACGGGAAACACACCGCCACCGTGTCGCAGAGCACCGCGACCCACTGGGCCACCCAGCCGGCGGTCACCCGGGGCACCAGCAAGACCGTGTCGTACTCGGTGAAGCGCAGTTGCCGGCGCAGCTCGCTGCGGGAGGCCTCCCCCGCCCCGTTCGGGTCGGAGGGAGTCGGGTCGGCGATCCAGACGACGTCCAGCCGGCCGGGCGTCGCCGCGTACCGCCGCAGGGCCGGCTCCGTACCGCCGGCCGCGGCCGGTGCGGCGAACAGCAACCGGGTGAGATCTGGCGGCAACTGCTCGGCGACCGGCCACTGCTCGACGTGGAACATCCGCAGGTGTTCGTGCACCCGGCCGGCACCGCGCCCGGCGTCGACCACCAGCACCCGCTGCCCGGCACGGGCCAGCATCCAACCCAGGTTGCTGACGATGCGCGTCCGTCCCACCTGGCCGGCGGGCGCCAGGAACGCCACCACCTGCGTGCCTGCGATGGTGGAATTCACCACCCGAACCGGCCCGGTCACCGGCGCTCCGGTCGGCCGTCGTCGTCCATGCCGCCTTCCCCCATCTCCGCCGTCTCAGCCTCATCGGCCGGACGGCGGTCGCGCCGATCGAACCCCGGGTTGCCGGTGTTGACGTTGTCGAACCACAGGAAGTCGCCGGCCCACTCGTCGCGCTCGGACAGCAGCCGCCGCAGAGAGCGGTGGAGCAGACTTCGGGGCAGGGCTTCCAGCTCATTCTGCGTGAGACCGTCCACATCGATCAGCTCGGAGATCAGTGGTCGGGGCTCGCCTTCCATCCCCGGCATGGTCCGCCTCACCTTCGACCCCCGCCCAGGTAGCCCGACGAGCACAGCCAGCGCTTCGACAGTAACCTATCGTAGCCTTCACAGTTATTCATCGTCCCCGCCGTCGACCGACGTCAACGGAGGCACCATGCGCACCCCGCGGCATCGGATGCCGGCCGAGTCCTTCCTGGCGGTGGCGCGCGGTGGCGGCGGGTCGACCACCATCGACCGGTTGCTCGCCGCTCGACACAGCCGGAACCTGCTGAGCCTGCGCGCAGTGGTGGACCTGGCCGTCCGGCAGCGCCACCCGGACGCAGCCCCGGCCCTGCATGCCTGGCAGCAGCTGGGGGTTCTGCGGGCGGCTCACCCGGCGGCGGCGCGGCGAATCCTGCTCTATCCCACGGTCGGGGTCTGGCTCGCCGACACCTTCGCCGCGCTGCGTTCGACGGACCCGGCGCGCGCCCGGCCGGCGGCCCTGGCGCAAGTCGCGGCTGCCGTCGCCATGGCAGCCGGGGCATCGGTGCGTGTCGAGTTCCCGACACGGTCCAGCATGCCGGGACGCCTCGCGCTGCCCGCACTGGGGCACGTCCTGCTGCCGCCGGCGACCAGCGCAATCCGGCTGGAGGTCGCCGCGGGGGCGGTGATTGTCGACGACGGGCCGGCGGACGGCACGTCCTGGTCGTCGTTGCCCCGGCTGCACGCTGGCGGCGGGCTCGACGTCCGCCTCGACCAGCTGTGGTCGCTGGTCGATCCGGTGGTCGCCGGGCCGGTCTCCCGCGCCGAGACCACGGCGCTGCACACGTCCCTCGCCGCCGCGTGGCGGGTACTCACCACCAACCACCGGCGACACGCCCGAGCGTTGGCCGCCGCGATCACCATGATCATGCCGGTGCCGGCTCGATCACCCACAACCGACGACACGGACGGTTTGGTCAGCGGAACCCATCCGGACGGGGCGGGCTGTGTCGCGCTCTCCGCCGGTGGCGATCCACCCTCGGTGGCGGCGGCGCTGGTGCATGAACTTCAGCACAGCAAGCTCGCCGCCCTGGCCGATCTGTTCCCGCTCGTCCGGAGCGGGCACGACCTGCGCCTGCACGCCCCGTGGCGGCCGGATCCGCGTCCGTTGCCCGCCCTGGTGCAGGGCCTGTACGCGCACGCGGGCGTACTGGGCTTCTGGTACCGGCAGTGGCACCGCGAGCCGCACTCGCCGGGGGTCCTGCACGCTCAGGTCGAATTCGGTCGCCTGCGCTCGGCCTGCCGCCGGACGGCCGAAGCGCTGCTGGCCACCGACGGGCTCACCGTCCACGGACGGCTGCTGGTGACCGAGATCCGGCGGGCCGTCGCCCACTGGCAGCGGGTGCCGGTGCCACGGACCGCGCTGGCGATCGCCCGGCGGGCGGGCGAACGGCCGGGCCCAGGCGGTCGCCCACCCGAGAGCCGGACGGGCGACCCGGTTCCGGTCAGTCCTTGAGCAGTTGGCGGGCCATCACGATGCGCTGCACCTGGTTGGTGCCCTCGTAGATCTGCGTGATCTTGGCGTCCCGCATCATCCGCTCGACCGGGTAGTCACGGGTGTAGCCGTAGCCGCCGAGCAGTTGCACCGCGTCGGTGGTGATCTCCATGGCCGCGTCCGAGGCGAAGCACTTGGCTGCCGCGCCGAAGTAGGTCAGGTCGGCGTCGCCGCGCTCGGAGCGGCCGGCCGCCGCGTACGTCAGCTGCCGGGCCGCCTCCAGCTTCATGCCCATGTCGGCGAGCATGAACTGCACGCCCTGGAACTCGGCGACCGGCTTGCCGAACTGCTTGCGCTCGGCGACGTACCCCTTGGCGTAGTCGAGCGCGCCCTGCGCGATGCCGACGGCCTGCGCGGCGATGGTGACCCGGGTGTGGTCCAGGGTCTTCATCGCGGTGGCGAAGCCGGTGCCCTCGGCACCGATCATCCGGTCCGCCGGGATCCGGACGTTGTCCAGGTAGACCTCGCGGGTCGGAGAGCCCTTGATGCCCAGCTTCTTCTCGGGCGCGCCGAAGCTGACCCCCGGATCGGACTTCTCGACCACGAAGGCGGAGATGCCCCGGGAGCGGGCGGTGGGATCGGTCGTCGCGAAGACGGTGTAGAACTTCGAGACACCGGCGTTTGTGATCCAGCGCTTCACACCGTTGAGCACCCAGTGATCGCCGTCACGTACCGCCCGGGTGGTCATCGCGGCCGCGTCGCTGCCCGCCTCCGGCTCGGAGAGGCAGTACGAGAACATCGCCTCGCCGCTGGCGACCGGCGTCAGGTAGCGGCTCTTGATCTCGTCGGAGCCGGCCAGCAGCAGCGGCATCGTGCCCAGCTTGTTCACCGCCGGGATCAGCGAGGACGAGGCGCAGGCCCGCGCGACCTCCTCGATCACGATCGCCGTGGCCAGCGCGTCCGCTCCGGCCCCGCCGTACTCGACCGGGATGTGCGGTGCGTGGAAGTCGGCGGCACGTAGCGCGTCGTACGACGCCTTCGGGAACTCACCTGTCTCATCGGCCTCGGCCGCGTGCGGAGCCACCTTGGCCGCACAGACCTCACGGACCGCTTCCCGGATCGCCTCGTGCTCCTCCGGCAGGCGGTACGCGTCGAACGACTGCTCTGCGGCCATGTCAGCCCCTCCCCTTCACCGCTATCATGCGCAGTCTGTAGCGTCACCTGGACACCCACCGCGCAGACTGAAGGATAACGACCACAGTTCAGGCGATGTTACCGGCGCGTAGGCTGGGGCAAGACGAAACCCTGAAGCCGCTCGGCGATGATGGAACCCAGCAGACGACCACCACCTCTCCGGCGCCCCGCCGTGGCGCCGCAAAGGAATGCGACGCAGCCACGCGGCGCCAGTGTGAGCGGAGAAGACAGGCGTGACCATCCCGTACCCGAACACCCAGCCGGTGCCCGCCATCGCGGCGGTCACGCCCCCCTCGGGTGCCTCCCGCCCTCGGGTGACCTTCCTGGGCACCGGCTACCTCGGCGCGACCTACGCCATCTGCTACGCCGAGCTCGGCTACGAGGTGCTCGGGTTCGACGTCGACGCGGACAAGATCGCCAAGCTGAACGCGGGTGAGGTGCCGATCCACGAGCCCGGCCTGGACGAGCTGCTGCGGCGTAACCTGGCCGCCGGTCGGCTGCGGTTCAGCACCAACATCGCCGAGACCGCCGAGTTCGGTGACGTGCACTTCATCTGCGTCGGCACCCCCCAGCGGGCCGACGGCATGGGCGCCGACCTGTCGTACGTCGAGGCGTCGGTCACCGGCCTCGCCCAACACCTGACCCGCAAGGCGCTGATCGTCGGCAAGTCCACCGTCCCGGTCGGCACCGCCGAATGGGTGGAGCAACTCGTCGGCAAACACACCCCCGCCGACCTCGGCGTCGAGGTCGCCTGGAGCCCCGAGTTCCTCCAGGAGGGCTTCGCCGTCGACGACGTGCTGCGCCCCAACCGCATCGTCGTCGGCGTCAAGAGCGAATGGGCCAACGGCATGCTCTACGCCGCCCACAAGGGCGTGTTCGACCTCGCCGCCACCGAGGACCGCGAAGTACCCCTGGTCGTCACCGACTTCGCCACCGCCGAACTGGTCAAGGTCGCCGCGAACGCCTTCCTCGCCACCAAGATCTCCTTCATCAACGCCATGGCCGAGGTCTGCGAAGCCTCCGGTGGCGACGTCACCCAACTCGCCAAGGCCATCGGCTACGACCCCCGCATCGGCAACCGCTTCCTCCAGGCCGGCCTCGGCTTCGGCGGCGCCTGCCTACCCAAGGACATCCGCGCCTTCCAGGCCCGCGCCCAGGAACTCGGCGCCGGCGAAGCCCTACGCTTCCTGCACGAAGTCGACCTGATCAACCTGCGCCGCCGCACCCGCGTCCTGCAACTCGCCGCCGACCTGCTCGGCCGCCGCTCCGGCCCCGCCGGCCCCGACCTGTCCGGCACCCGCATCGCCGTGCTCGGCGCCACCTTCAAACCCAACACCGACGACGTACGCGACGCACCCGCCCTCGCCGTCGCCGCCCTGCTCCACAAGGCCGGCGCCAACGTCCACGTCTACGACCCCCAGGGCATGGAGAACGCCCGCCGGGCCGTACCGGAACTGACCTACGAGCCCGACATGGCCGAGGCGGTCACCGGCGCCGACCTGGTCTGCGTCCTCACCGAATGGGCCGACTTCCGCAACGCCGACCCCAGCCACCTCGGCGACCTCGTCGCCGGCCGCCGAATCGTCGACGCCCGCAACTGCCTCGACCCCGCACTGTGGACCCAGGCCGGCTGGGAGTACCGCGGCATGGGGCGACCGTGATCGCGCCTTTCGGTGATGTTGGCGCTTGACCCGCCGACAACTGTCGAATTCCCGGCCCGCTTTGGGCATGCTGCGACAGTGGGAATCCACAGTGCGGGTGGAGGGGTGTCGTGGCGAACTTTCAGTGCCCTTCGTGCGGCCGGGAGATCAAGCCGGCGGTTCGCTGCCCGCACTGCGGCGCGCACCAGCCACAATGGGCCGATCACCTGGCGGAGATCGAACGATCCATCGCGGAGCTGAAGGCCCGCGAGGCCGCCATCGCCCGCGAGCAACGGCAACTCGCCGCGAAGATGCAGGCCGCGCTCTTTCAGCGGGACATCCTCTCGCACGCCGGCAGTCAGGGTGACGAGCGGCTCCGGCAGGCCACCCGCCCCCGCCGCGTGCTCCGTCGTCGGCCGCCGCGGCGTCCCACGTCCGAGGATGCCTCGCCACCCCGCGACGGCGCGACTCCGCCGCCCCGGGTCCCCCGGCAGGGCGCCGGCGCCCAGGGGCCACCGCCACCGACCGAACCCGTCTGGCTGGACGCCGACGACCCTGAGCATCCACCGGAAGCCTCCTCACGGGAGGTCCAGAACATCCCGCTCGGCCTCGGTGCGCTGCTGCTCGGCGTCGCCGCGGTGGTGTTCGCCGTGGTCGCCACCAGCTCGATGGACGCGTTGGCCCGACTCGGCATCCTGCTGCTCGCGACGGTACTGATGCTGCTCGCCCCGCCGGTGCTGGTCCGGCGCGGGTTGACCTCGACGGCCGAGACCATCGCCGCGGTGGGTCTGCTCCTGGTGCCGCTCGCAGGGTACGCGTTGTGGGCCGTGGACCGGATCGGCAACGGGGGCGCCTCCGGTGCCGTCTTCGCTGGAGTGATCTTCGCGGTCACCGCTGCCGTCTCGGTCGGCTACGCCGGGTGGACCAGGCTGCGCGCACCCCGGTTCGCCACCGTGCTGGCCGCCCAGCCGGTGGTGCCGCTGCTGGCGTACGACCGGATCACCGGCCCGGCGGGCTGGGCGCTGGTGCTGACCGTGGTCGCGCTGCTCGACCTGTGGCTGGCCCGTTCACCGGTCACCGTGGAGCAGCCGCTCACCGATGGCGTGGCCGACTCGGGCCGGTCGGCAGCGCCCCGGCAGCGGTCGGCCGAGGAGAGCCAGACCGACCGCAGGCCGGAGGCGGCGCCGGAGGAGGGCGGCGAACTGCTGGACCTCACCGTCGGCGGCACCGCGACCGGACCGACCCGACCGGTGCCCGGGCTGCGGGGACTGACCTGGGTGCTGCACGGGGTGGCGGTCGCCCTCGCCCTGGCGTACGCGGTGACCGCCCTGCTGCGGACCACCACCGTGCCGGGCGCGACCGGCGCCGGCCTGGTGCTCCTCCTCGCCGCCGCGGTCTGCCTGGCCGGGACGCTTGTGCTCCGCCGACCGCCCCTGCCCGACCTGGGCGCGGGCGTGTTCACCCTCGCTGTCATCGGCGCGCTGGGGCGGATCGCCTCGGTGGCGCTGCCCGGCCGTGCCCTGCTGCTGATCGCGGCGGTCATCACGGTCACCGGTCTGGCGGTCCGGGCGGTGCCCGAGTCCGCCCGCCGGGGTCCGCAACTGGCCTCCGCGGTGGCGCTCACGGTCAGCGGGGTGGTGGTCGCCGGCAGTGCGCTGCGGGCCGGAATCGCCCCCGTCCAGGCGGCGCTGCCGGCCTGGGCCGCGGACCTCGACCGGTACCCGGCCGAACTGGCCGCCGCCGTGGGACCGGCCGCCTGGCAGCTCGCGGCCAGCGCCTTCCTGCTGACCGTGGCCGCTGTGCTGGCGCTGCCGCCGGAGATCCGCCGCGAGTTCGCGGTGACCGGTGCGGCGCTCACCGCGCTTGCCGTACCGGCCTCCTTCGGGCTGGCCTGGACGTTGGCGCCGTGGCCGATGGTGCTGACCGCGATCGGCATCGGGGCGGCTGGCCTCTCCGCGCGTACGCCCCGCGCTGCGCTGGCGCACGCGGTGGCCGCCGCCGTGGTCGGGCTGGTCGGCGCGGGCGCGGCCCTCACCCGGCCGGCGTTGACCGCCGCCGTGCTGACCACCCTCGTCGTGGCCGGTGCGCTGATCGCCGCCGCTCCGCGGATCCGGCTCGCCCCGGCAGCGGCGGACACCGTCTCCGCCTGGGCCGCCGGAGGTGCCGCCTTCGCCCTGCCCGGAGCGGTGGCCGCCTTCGTGTCGGCCACCCTGCCGGTGGACACCACGCCGACCCCGGCGAGCCTGCGTGAAGCGACCGTACCGGTACTCGCGGCCAGCTTCCTAGCCTGCTGCGTCACGCTCGGCTACGCCGCCGTCGTGCAGGTGTCGCAACGCCAGATTCCGGTGCCGCTGTCGGTGGGCACCGGTCTGGGCGCGTTGGTGGTCGCCGCGGCCGGTTTCGGCTCGCCAGGCGCCACCGTCGCGGACGCCTGGGTCGGCGCACTGCTGCTGGTCTCCGCGGTGCTGCTCTTCCTGGCTCCCTCGATCGACACCGGTCGCCGCTCCGATCTCACCCTGGACGGCTCCGACCTGGCGGCCGCTGCGGTGACCGCCACGCTTGTCGCCACCCTGCTACGGATCGGCACCGTGCTCGCGCCCAGCGGGCAGCTCGCCGTCGCCGCCGCGCTGGTCCTGGTGGTCGCCGTGGCGGCCCGGGCGATGCCCGAGGAGTGGCGACGCGGGCCGGTGCTCGGCCTCACGGTCGGTGGGTTGCTGATCGGGCTGCTGGCCGGCTGGATGGCGCTGCGCGGCGGCGTCGGCGTGCTGGCCACACCCGGCCCGATCTGGAACGGTGACCTGAGTGGTTGGCCGGCCGCGCCGACCGGCGGTACGACCTGGCAGGGACCGATCGCCCTGGTGCTGCTCGCGGTCGCGGCCGGCATCCTGCTGCCCCCGCCCTGGCGCTGGGACGTGGCCGGCGTGGCGGTGGTGCTCGCCACCATCGGCGCGCCCGCCGCGTTCGAGCTTCCCTGGTGGTCGCCGGTCCTGATCGGCGGCATGGTCGCCACCATCTTCGGGATGGCCGCGGTCGCCACGGTCGAGCCCCGGGCGGCGCTGTCCCGGATCACCGTGGCCGGGGTGGTCGCGCTGCACGCGGCCGGCGCCGGGCTGGTGCGGCCGTGGACGACCGCGCTGGCCCTGGGCAGCATCGTCCTGATCGGCGCGGTGGTGGCTGCGCTGGCCCGCAACATGGCCGAGCCACTCGTCGAGGACATCGAGGCGGAGGGCATGCCGCCGCACCTGGCGCAGATCGGTGGCGCGGGTCTGTGCGCGGCACTGTTGGCGCTGCCGGGTGCCACCGCCGCCCTCGCCGTCGAGTTCGGTCACACCCCGCAGGTGGTGCTCACCGCCGGCCTGGCCGCATCGAGTCTCGGCCTGGCCGCGGTGGCCGCAGCCCGTCGGCAGGTTCCCCAGTATCTGCCCTGGGCCAGCGCCGGCGTGGTCGGCGGGGCGAGCGTGACCGCGTTCGCCGCCGTACCGATCGCCCTGCCCGTCGGGGTCTACGCCGCGGCGGCGGCGCTGCTCGGTGTGCTCGCCGAACTCGTACGAGGGGCGACCGAGCCGCCGGTCGGCGCGGCCCAACCGGTACGCCGCTGGACCGTGCTGCTCGACGGGGCGCTGCGCCGGCTGCCCGACGACAACCGGCGCCGGTGGCGGGTGAGCCCGGCCGCCGGTGCGCTGGCCGCCGCCGCCCTGCCGACCGTGCTGGCCCTGGTCTCCATCGCCCCGGCGCTGATCGCGGCCCTCGTCGATCCGCATCGCACCGTCGGCCGGATCTGGCAGGGGCCACCGGCGGCCCTGCTCGACCCGCCGCCGGCAGCGGTCAACCCGACCCATGTGCTCACCGCGCTGCTGCTCACCGCGACGGCGGCCCTGGCAGCCACCGGGTTCAGCGGTGGCCGTCGGTCCCGGGCCGTGCCGGTGGTGCTGCCCGGCGCCGCAGTCACCCTGCTCATCGCCCCGATCGCGTTGGGCGGCGGCTGGCCGGCGAGCACCCTGTCGGCGCTGGCGGTGTTCACCATCTCGATGCTGGGGCTGGCGCTGACGCCGCCGCCGGCCCTGGTGGAACGGGCCCGCTCGTTGCGACTGGCCCGGGTCCTGGTCTTCGTGATCGGGCTGGCGGCCGGCGGGGCCGGCCTCGCCGGCAGTCTCGCCACCCGGGAGCTGACCCTGTTCACCCTCGGCGGTGCGGTCGGGGTCGGGCTGGTGGCCGCCCTCTACGGCCTCACTTCCCGGGCCCGTCTGCTCGGCTGGTTGTTCGCCTCGCTGATGGCGCAACTGTTCGTGCTCACCGCCGGCCTGGTGGCCGGGCTCGCCCCGGTCTGGTCGGCGTTCGGAGTGCTGGCGGTCGGCGCGGCGTTGCAGGTCTTCTCCGCAACTCTCCCCCGGCTCCGCCGTCCAGAGGCGCGTCGCGAGGCGGCGACCGTGGAGTGGAGCGGCCACGCCGCCGCGCTGATCGCGCTGGCGCTGGCCTTCGACTCACCTCGGCACATTGCCGCGCTGCTCGCCGCCTGGGGTGCGGTCCTCGGCCTCGCGGCGACCCGGCCCGGCCGCCGGCCGACGGAGCGACGGGTGCTGTTCTGGGCGGTGGTGCTCTGCGAGATCACCGCCTGGTGGATCCTGATGCGGGTCGCCGACGTGGCCCTGCCCGAGGCGTACACCCTGCCGTTCGCCGCGCTGGCCCTGCTGGTGGGGGTGCTGGAGCTACGCCAGCGCAGCGACCTGAGCAGCTGGGTGGCGTACGGACCGGCGCTGCTCGCCGCCTTCGTGCCGACCCTGGCGATCGTGCTGGCCACCGATTCGAGCACGATGCGCCAGGTGCTGCTGCTGCTCGGCGCGGTCGCGGTGCTGGTCTTCGGCTCGATGACCCAGCAGCAGGCACCGGTCATCGTCGGTGCGGTGGTCACCGCCATCGCGGCCGTGCACGCGCTGTTCAGCCTCGGTCCGTGGCTGGCGCTGATCCCGGTCGGCTTCCTGCTGCTCATCCTCGGTGCCAGCAACGAACGCCGACGCCGCGCCCAGGAACGCCTGCAGACCGCGCTCCGCGGCATGCGGTGAGACCGGAGGGTCAAGGCAGCCGTCGTCGCGGTGCGGCAGAGTGGGCCGGCACCGACGGTGGTCCGCTCCGCTTGCGTCGTCCCGGCCGCTGCCCGCTCGGGGAGGCCGCTGGATGCCGCAACCGGTAGCGGACCATGCGGGTCAAGCCAGGGAGGCGCGGAGCGCGGCGTCCTTCTCTGCGACCAGCTGCTCCAGGTCGGCCTGGTACGCCGACATCCGGTCGAGCAGGGCGCGGTCGGCGGTGGCGAGGATGCGGACGGCGAGCAGGCCGGCATTGCGGGCGTTGCCGATGGACACGGTCGCCACCGGCACGCCGGCCGGCATCTGCACGATGGACAACAGCGAGTCGATGCCGTCGAGGTGCTTCAACGGCACCGGTACGCCGATCACGGGCAACGGGGTCACCGACGCGACCATGCCGGGCAGCGCCGCCGCGCCACCGGCCCCGGCGATGATCACTTTGAGCCCACGGTCGGCGGCAGCCCGACCGTAGTCGATCATCTTGACCGGGGTGCGGTGCGCCGAGACCACCTCGACCTCGTACGGCACCTCGAACTCGGTGAGCACCTCGGCGGCAGCCTTCATCGTCGGCCAGTCCGAGTCGCTTCCCATGATCACACCGACCGTGCTCACGCTGCTCATTCCTCCGGTGTTCCGTCCCGCAGCCAGCGGGCGGCCCGGGCGGCCCGGGCGCGTACCTCATCCAGATCGTCGCCGAGCACGGTGACATGACCGATCTTGCGGCCCGGTCGCACCTGCTTGCCGTAGAGGTGGACCCGGGCGGTCGGCTCGGCGGCGAAGAGGTGGTGCAACCGCTCGTCGACCGACATGCCGCCGGGCTGACCACCGAGCACGTTCGCCATCACCACCACCGGAGCGGTCAACGAGGTGTCGCCCATCGGGTAGTCCAGCACGGCACGCAGGTGCTGCTCGAACTGCGACGTCCGGGCACCCTCGATGGTCCAGTGCCCCGAGTTGTGCGGGCGCATTGCCAGTTCGTTGACCACGAGCCGGCTACCGCCCGGTACCGCCGAGTCGGCCACCTCGAACAGCTCCACCGCAAGCAGGCCCACCACGCCGAGCGCGGTGGCCAGGTCGATGGCGAGCTGCTGCGCGGCGACCGCCAGGTCCTCGGCCAGGCCGGGCGCCGGTGCCAGCACCTCGACGCAGATCCCGTCGCGCTGGACCGTCTCGACGACCGGGTAGACCGCTACCTGGCCGAACGGCGAGCGCGCCACCTGCACCGCCAACTCCCGGCGCAGCGTCACCCGCTCCTCGACGATCAGCTTCGTGCCGCCGGCGAGCAGCGTCTGCGCCAGGTCGGTCGCGGACGCCGGGTCGGTGGCCGGCCACACGCCCCGTCCGTCGTACCCACCACGGGCGGCCTTGAGCACGACCGGCCAGCCGACCTCGTCGCCGAAGGTGACCAGATCGGTGGGGGACGCAACCGGTCGCCAGCGCGGATTGGGCGCGCCCAGGGTGCCGAGCCGTTCCCGCATCACCTGCTTGTCCTGGGCGTGCACCAGGGCGTCGGCGGGCGGGAACAGCTTCACCCCCTCGCCGGCCAGAGCGCGGATGTGTTCGGTCGGGACGTGCTCGTGGTCGAAGGTGACCACCTCACAGCCCTTGGCGAAGGTACGCAGCGCGGCGAGGTCGGTGTGGTCGCCGTACTGGACGTCGGCGGCGACCAGGGCCGCCCCGTCATCCGGGGTGAGCGCGAGCACACGCAGTGACTGGCCGAGGGAGATGGCAGCCTGGTGGGTCATCCGGGCCAGCTGGCCGCCGCCCACCATGCCGACAACGGGCAGACCGGTACGGGAATCCATAGCGGCGTCAGCCTAACCGGGCCGGTCGCGGCACCGAGCGGCGGATCCGGCTCAACGCAGCTGCCCCACCAGCTCCTCGACCCCGGTCACCGGCCGCTGGCAGACGAAACCCCGACAGATGTACGCGGCGGCCCGCCCGTCGACCAGCGGACGGCCGGCCAGCAGCGGAACCCCCGGCTGGTCCGGGGCGCCCGCCACGATCACCGCACCGGGTGGAGCGTGCCGGTACGCCGCGGCCACCAGCGGGTCACCCGCCACGTCCCCGGTCGCCACCGCGATCTCGTACGGCCCGGAGAGGAGCGCCTCGCCGACGGTCGCCGCGTACCCGGTGAAGCGGGCGTGCCGCCCCACGATCGGCGCGACGGTGGACAGGGCCGCCTCGGCGGCCTCGCGATAGCGGCTCTCCCCGGTCAGCGCCGCGTACGCGACCAGGCCGGCGACGATCGCGGATCGGCCGGAGGGGGTGGCGTTGTCCGTCGGATCGGCCGGCCGGGCGACCAACTGTTCCGCGTCGTCGGCGGTGTCGTGGAACGCCCCGCCGGGCGCGGCGAAGTGGGCCAGCGCGGCGTCGACCAGCTCACCGGCCAGTTCCAGCCACCGTCCCTCGCCGGTGACCTGGTGCATGGCGCAGAACGCCTCGGCCACGCAGCCGTAGTCCTCAAGCACTCCGGCCGGATCGCCGACCCGGCCGTCGCGGGAGGCACGGCGCAGCCGCCCGTCGACGACGTGCACCCGGGCGAGGTACTCGGCGGCGTCCCGCATCGCCCCGTCGGCGACGATGGTGACCCCCTCCAGCAGGTTCGCCTCACCCTCGGTGCCGATCCGGCCGGTGGTCTCGACCAGCCGGACGAACTCGGCCAGCGCGGTGATCGCCAGCCCGTTCCAGGCGGCCACCACCTTGTCGTCACGCGCGGGCTGGGGACGGGCGTCCCGGGCGGCCAGCAGTCGTCGGACCACCACCTGCCAGCGCTCCCGCACCGCCGGATCCGCGTCGTCGACGTCCCGAGCCAGCCGGAGCACGCTCGTGCCCTTCTCGAAGCTGCCGGCGTCGGTCACCGCGAGCAGGTCGGCGGCCCAGCGGCCGTCCTCCTCGCCCAGCACCTCGACCAGCTGGGCCGGCGTCCAGACGTAGGTCAGGCCCTCGACGCCCTCGGTGTCCGCGTCCAGTGCGGAAGCGAAGCCCTGCCCGGGCCGGTGCAGTTCGTCGGCGAGGAACCGGGCGGTGTCCCGGGCCACCCGCAGCGCCAACGCGTCACCGGTGAGCCGCCACAGCTGGGTGTAGACCCGCAGCAGCAGGGCGTTGTCGTACAGCATCTTCTCGAAGTGCGGCACGGTCCAGTGACCGTCCACCGAGTACCGGGCGAAGCCGCCGGCCAACTGGTCGTGGATGCCGCCGCGGGCCATCGCCTCGCAGGTGTGCCGGACGATCTCCAGGCTGCGCGCCGAGCCGGTGCGCTGGTGGTGCCGCAGCAGGAAGAGCAGGTTCATGTGCGGCGGGAACTTCGGTGCGCCGCCGAAGCCACCGTTCACCTCGTCGTACTCGCTGGCAAGTTGGTCTGCGGCGGCATCGAGCAGCTCGGCGGTGAGCGGGGCGGTGGGGCCGCCGACGGCCTGGGCCCCGCCGATCGCCTCCACCACCGCGGCGCCCTGGCGTAGCACGGCGTCGCGCTGCTCCCGCCAGGCGGTCCCGACCGACTCCAGCAGCCGGACGAAGTTCGGCCGGGGGAAGTACGTGCCGCAGAAGAACGGGGTGCCGTCCGGGGTGGCGAAGACCGTCATCGGCCAGCCGCCCTGACCGGTCATGGCCTGGGTGGCGGTCATGTAGACCGCGTCGACGTCGGGCCGCTCCTCGCGGTCCACCTTGATCGAGACGAAGCCCTCGTTCAGCAGCTTGCCGACGCCGTCGTCCTCGAACGACTCGTGCGCCATCACGTGACACCAGTGGCAGGCCGAGTATCCGACCGAGATGAGCACCGGCACGTCCCGCCGTTTCGCCTCGGCGAACGCTTCCTCGCACCAGGGCCACCAGTCGACCGGGTTGTCGGCGTGCTGGAGCAGGTACGGGCTGGTCGCCTCCGCAAGTCGATTCACCCGACGACCATATCCAGCCGGGCCCACCCCGCCTGTGTTGACCAAGAGGTTTGCGTCGGCGGGAGCGCCCTCCTCCGACGCAAACCTCTTGATCAACCGGGTGGGGCCGGGGGGTCAGGAGGCGCCGTCGGCGCGGAGGGGGAGGACGTTGTTGGGGGCGGTGTCGCGTAGGGAACCGAGGACGGCGGCGATCTTGTCGGCGGGCATCGGCTTGAAGAAGTGGTAGCCCTGGGCGGCGGTGCAACCCAGCTCGGCCAGGGCGGAACGCTGCGCGGCCGTCTCCACTCCCTCGGCCACCACCCGCAGGCCCAACTGGTGGGCCAGCCCCACGGTGCTGCGTACGATGGCCGCCGCCTGCGGCGAATCCGCCATCTGGAGCACGAAGGAGCGGTCCACCTTCAGCTCGTCCACGGCGACCCGGGTGAGGAACGCCAGCGACGAGAAGCCGGTACCGAAGTCGTCCACGGCCAGCTGCACGCCCATCGACCGCAACGAGGTGAGCACCTGGTCGATGACCTCCAGCTCGCTCATCACCACCGTCTCGGTGATCTCCAGGACCAGCCGGTCGGCGGGCACCTGGTGCCGGCGCAGCGCGTCGGCGATCTCCGCCGGCAGTCTCGGATTCAGCAGGCTACGCGCGGACAGGTTGACCGAGATGGGTACGTCCAGGCCCTCCCGGGCCCAGTCGGCGGCCACGGCGAGCGCCTTGTCGAGCACGTAGCGGGTGAAGGCGCCGAGCTGCTCGCTGTTCTCCACCGGCCGGATGAAGTCGGACGGCCCCAACCAGCCGCGCCTCGGGTGCCGCCACCGGATCAACGCCTCCACACCGGTCGGCGCCCCGGTCACCAGGTCCACGGCCGGCTGCAACACGAGCACCAACTGGTCGTCGGCCTGCAACGCCTCCCGCAACTCTGCGAGCAGGGCCAGCTGGTCGGTGCTGGCCGCGTCACGTGAGGTGTCGTACGCGGCCACGCTGACGCCACCCGACTTGGCCTGGTACATCGCGATGTCGGCGCGGCGCAGCAGCTCGGTCAGGTCGGCGGTGCCGGCCGGGGCCACCACCACCCCGACGGAGACCTCGACGGACATCCGCACCCCGGCCACCTCGGTGGGCGCGGCCAGCCGCTCGGCGATGTCCCGGGCCTGACGCAGCGCGTACGCCATGGGTGCGGCGCGGTCACCGACCACCGGGACCGAACTCAGCAGCAGGGCGAACTCGTCACCACCGAGCCTCGCCAGCAGGTCGCCCGAGCGGGCCAGGGCACCCAGCCGGTTCGCGGTCAACCGCAGCAGCTGATCACCGGCGGCGTGCCCGAGCGTGTCGTTGACCTCCTTGAACTGGTCGATGTCCAGCAGCAGCAGGGCGACCGGATGGTCATGGGCCAACTGCCGCAACGCCTGGTCGCCCTTGCCGAGCATGGCCGCCCGGTTGGCCAGGCCGGTCAGCGGGTCGTGCACCGCCTCGTACGACGAGCGGGCAGTGACCAGGCGCAGTTCCCGGTGGGCGGCGGCATCGTGCAGCGCCGCGGCGAGGGCGTCGGCGAAGGCCGCGTGAGCGTCGCGTTCCCGGCCGGTGGCCGGCGCCGTACGGGGGAATCGCACCCGCAAGCGGCCCACGCGGGTCTCGCCGACCGACAGGTCGCGGACCAGTTCCCCCGGTCCGGGTTCGTCGTCGTCGGGCGGGGCGATCTCCCGGTCGAGCACCTGACCGCCCGGGTCACCGCGGTAGCGACGCCACCGTCCGTCGCCCCGGACCACCTCCACGTCGACCAGTTCCGCCTCGAACAGCGCCAGTGCCCCGGTGACACCCGCCGTCGCCACGCCCCGCTCGTCGAGTTGGTTGAGCGCCTTCGTGGCCTCGGCGAATGACCGCCAGGTGCGTCTATCGCGGTCCTGGAGCAGCCGTTGCCGGTAGGTCTGCTGTAGCAGCCACAGCGGAGCGGGAAGCAACAGCAGCCAGCGCGGGTCGGTCTCGATCAGCACCACCACCAGCAGGCCGACCACCACGTTGCCGACGAACATCAGCAGCTTGCCGCGTAGCGCGGCGAGCAACGGACGCCCGATGGGCATGCCGTGCCGCAGCGCCAGCATCACCCCGCCCAGCCAGGCGCTGGCCAGGAGGTAGGCGACGGCACCGGCGGCCACCGCAAGGGTGAGTGCGGGGGTCGGAACGGCAAGCGTCGGCTGCCCCAGGGCGGTGGTGACCGCCACCGCCAGCGCGGTGGCGGCGGTGTGCGCGCCCGCGACGCGGATCACGTCCCAGGTGGTGCGGCCGTCATCCACCACCGAGAGCGCCGTCCAGGCGAGTGTGACGCCGAGCAGCGCGGCCGCCGGCAGCCAACCGGGGGGTACGAGGTAGAGGCAGACGATCAAGGCGGCTTCGGCCCAGGTGACACTGACCACGCCGGCCGCAGCGCGGAACCGGAGCCGGGCCAACTGGGACAGGGCGAATAGGGCGACCGCGAAGCCGAAGCGGGCGGGCCCGCCAAGCGGGTCGTCGGCCGGCAGCCCCGCCGGCAGGCTCAGCCCCACCACTGCGGCAACCAGCGCGGTGGCCACGACGGCGGCGGTGAGCAGGTGCAGCCCCATCGGCGTACCACGGCCCGTGGGCCGGTCGAGCGGTTGACCGGCCCGGCCGGAGGTCACCGACCCCCTCCCGCCGACCTGAAAGAGACCACGCGGCGGGCGGACATGACTGCGGTGGTCATCGGCGCCCCCTCCCGCGCAGCTTGAGGACTTTCGGTCCCCCCGGCGGAAGGCTAAGCCAAACCCGATGGTCGCAACAGGGGTCGACCATCCGGTTCGACGTGAATCATGCTCCGATCAGCCGTCGCGGCGCTGCTGGTGCCCGTTGGGAGCATCCGTGGATGAATCCTCCGTCACGATCCCACCTGTCGGATCACCGACCGAACGCTCCATCGACTCCGTGCCTGGTGCCGCCGGCCCCTCACCGGGGAACCGGTCCGGAAGCCGGCGCAGCCGGGCGTTCATGTTGCGGATCAGCAGCACGGTGGCGGCACCGAGGACGAGGATGAGGAACAGGCCCATCGGCCCGGCCAGCCCACCCGTGCGGGTGTCACCGAAGTTGTTCTGGGCGAGCACCTGAGCAGCGGTCAGCATGGGATTCCTCCGGTTCGCGGTGTGCGACCAGGGTAGCCCGGTGCCCGCTCAGCGGGCATGGCCCGTGCCCCGCACCCCGGCGAACAGGTCGGACTCCGGCATGGGACTGTCGACCGACGACCGGACCAACTCGAAATCCTCCGTCGGCCAGGCACGCTGTTGCAGCTCCATCGGCACCTGGAACCAGAAGCCGTCCGGATCCACCTGGGTGGCGTGCGCCCGCAGCGCGTCGTCGCGGACCGGGAAGTAGTCGGCGCACGGAACCCGGGTGGTGATCCGGGGCCCCTTGTCCGGCCGGTCCTCCCAGCGGGTCAGCCACTCCGCGTACGGCGACTCGGCACCTGTCGCGAGGACGGCCTCGTGCAGCGCCAGGATCTTGCCCTTGGAGAAGCCGATGTCGTAGTAGAGCTTGAGCGGCTGCCACGGCTCGCCCAGTTCCGGGTAGCGCTCGGCGTCGCCGGCCGCGTCGAAGGCCGCCACACTGATCTTGTGGCACATGATGTGGTCCGGGTGCGGGTAGCCACCCTCCTCGTCGTACGTGGTGACCACGTGCGGACGGAACTCGCGCATCAGTCGCACCAGCGGACCGGCAGCCACGTCCACGTCCTGAAGGGCGAAGCAGCCCTCGGGCAGCGGCGGCAGCGGGTCGCCCTCGGGCAGGCCGGAGTCGACGAAACCCAACCACGCCTGCTCGATACCGAGAATGGCCCGCGCCGCGTCCATCTCGGCGCGACGGATCTCGCCGATGTTCGCCCAGACGTCGGGCCGGTCGAGCTTGGGGTTGAGCACGCTGCCCCGCTCGCCGCCCGTACACGTCACGACCAGTACGTCCACCCCCTCGGCGACGTACTTCGCCATCGTCGCGGCGCCCTTGCTCGACTCGTCGTCGGGGTGCGCGTGAACGGCCATGAGTCGAAGTTGCTCTGCCAAGGTCGGCGCTCCTCGTCTCTGCCCACCGGCGACCCACCCCGGGCCCCCGTTGACCTGCCGAATTCCTCCCCGTAGCGGCACCGGACCGCGCCGGCCTGTCATATTTGACCCCAGCCGTACGCGACGCTGAGCCAGATCTGGCGACCGAGTCGAACAGGAATGGCGGACTCTGCCATTCTTGCCGATACCGCTGACAACAACGCCAGGGAGATACCCGACGGTGACCGAGACGCACGCCACACTTGGACCGAACGCGCCGGTCTTCCCGCCCGGCCGGTACGGCCACCGTCGCGCGCCCAGGCGCCGCCGGCCGGTGCTGGCCGCGCTGCTGGCCGTCGTCGTGGTCGCGACGCTCACCGTCGTCTCGGTCCGGCTCTACCGGCAGTACGGCGATCCGGCGTACGACGCCCAGGTAATCAGCTACGGCGACATCACCGACAACCAGGTGGTGGTCGACTTCCGGGTCAACCTGCCGGACGGCGGCGCGGCGGTGTGCGTGCTGCGCGCCCGGGACCACGCCGGCGCCGAGGTGGCCCGCGAGGAGGTGCCGGTGACCGCCGCCGCCGGGCAGCGTCACGTCACCGTCCGGCACCGCCTCGTCACCACCGCACGGCCGTTCATCGGTGAGGTCGTTCGGTGCCGGCCACCCGCCTGAGGCTCGGCGAGGTCGTCCGGGCGGCGTGATCGCCGACACTCCTTGTCGTAGGGCACTGGTAACTTGGAGGTTCACCTGTCAGCCAGCACGCACAACCGAGGAGGACCGCCTGTGTCCAATGGCAACGAGGCGCCCGCCACCTGGCTGTCCCAGGACGCGTACGACCGCCTGAAGGGCGAGCTCGACGAGTTGATCGCCAACCGGCCGATCATCGCCGCCGAGATCAACGCCCGGCGTGAGGAAGGCGACCTGCGCGAGAACGGCGGCTACCACGCCGCCCGCGAGGAGCAGGGCAAGGCCGAGGGGCGCATCCTCTATCTGAAGGAGTTGCTCCGCACGGCCCAGGTCGGCGAGGCGCCGACCGTCGACGCCGTGGCACCCGGGATGGTCGTGACGATCTACTTCGATGACGACGCCGACGACACAGAGACGTTCCTGCTCGGCTCGCGTGAGATCGCCTCGACCACGGACCTGACGGTCTACAGCCCCGAGTCGGCCCTCGGCCAAGCGATCCTGGGCGGCAAGGCAGGCCAGGCCTGCACCTACACCGCACCGAGCGGCGCCGACATCAAGGTGACAGTGGTCAGTTTCGAGCCGTTCTCCGGCTGACCGTCGTCGGCCGGCCGGGCCGGCGATCCGATCGACAGCCGTGCCACCACCCCGAGCCGGCGAGCCGATCGAGTTTCATTCCGCCACCCAGGCCAGTAGTCAGTTCGTCCAGAGGCGTGACGCCACCGCGTCACGCCTCTGGTGCGATCGTCACCTGATAGCCGCTGGCCCGCAGGGCGCTGATCAGCATGTCGGAGTGTTCGACACCACGGGTTTCCACAGACAGTGCCACCTCCACCTCACCGAGGCGCAGGTGCGGGTGGGCCCGCTGGTGCACCACGTCCACCACGTTCGCCCGGTGCTCGGCGATCTCACTCAACAACGAGGCCAGCTGTCCGGGCCGGTCCGAGCAGCGCACCGTGACCCGCAGGTAGCGCCCCGCCGCTGCCAGTCCGTGCTCGATCACCCGCAGCATCAGCAGCGGGTCGATGTTGCCACCGGAGAGCACCACCACCGCTGGCGTGGTCACCTCGACAGCGCCGGCCAGCAGGGCGGCCACGCCGACCGCCCCGGCCGGCTCCACCACCTGCTTGCCGCGTTCGAGCAGCATGAGCAGCGCCCGGGAGATGTCCTCCTCGGAGACGGTGACCATGTCGTCGACCAGCTTGCGGACGTGGCTGAAGGTGACGTCGCCCGGCCGACCGACAGCGATGCCGTCCGCGATGGTGGTGAAGGCCGGCAGCCGGACCGGCTCGCCCGCCACCAGTGACGGCGGGAAGGCCGCCGCGCCGGCCGCCTGCACCCCGATCACCCGAACGTCCGGCCGGAGCGCCTTGGCTGCCACCGCCAGCCCGGAGATCAGTCCTCCCCCGCCGACGCCGGTGACGATCGTGGCGACCTCCGGGCACTGCTCCAGGATCTCCAGCGCCACCGTGCCCTGCCCGGCGATCACGTCCCGGTGGTCGAATGGATGGATCAGCACCGCGCCGGTGCGCTCCGCGAACGTCTGTGCCGCGACCAGCGACTCGTCGACCGTGGCACCGACCAGCTCGACCTGGGCGCCGTACCCCTTCGTGGCCGCCACCTTCGGCAGTGGCGCGTTCACCGGCATGAAGACTGTGGCGTGGGTGCCGACCAGGCCGGCGGCGAGCGCCACGCCCTGCGCGTGGTTGCCGGCGCTGGCCGCGACCACGCCCCGGGCCCGCTCCGGCGCCGACAACCGCGAGATCCGCACGTACGCCCCGCGCACCTTGTACGACCCCGCTCGCTGAAGGTTCTCGCACTTGAGCCAGACCGGCCCACCGAGCGCGGCGCTGAGCGGACGGGACGGCTCCATCGGGGTGGTCCGGATGACCCCGTCGAGCAGTTCCCGTGCCGCGCGCACCTCGTCCAGGCTGACCAGTTCCGTCATGCCTAGATCGTGCCACCCGGCCCGTCCGGCACCGCCGACGCCCGGCCCAGCCCAACCGACGGCGCGCTGCCCGGCGCAGCCGCCGCAGCTTGGTCCGGCGCGGCCGGCACCGCCGGGTCCGCCGTTGCCGCGATCGTCATGCCGGGCAGGATCGGACCGGTGGGCATCGACCGGGCGATCCGGGCGGTCTGCGCCGCCGAGATGCTCTGGATCAGCACGATCAACGAGCCGCCCGCCACCGCACAGAACACCGCCGGCACCAGGTACTCACCGGTCGCCGTCAGGTAATGATCCACGTACGCCTGAAAGTCCGTCGAGGTCTGCGGGTACGGCAGCGCCTCGTACTCGGCGGCGGAGGAGCGAGCGCTGAACCGCTCCGCGAAGAGGAACACCAGCCAGGATCCCCACCAGACGTGCACCAGCACCGGGGTGCTCAACCGCCAGAGACTCTCCCGGGCGATGCTGGCCACGACCCGGTGCGGCATCACGAAGTTGACGAACGGCACCAGCCACCCGGCGATCGCCCACCCGTCGGAGTTGGTGGGCCCGGCCCCCGGGAAGGCGTCCAGGTTCGTCCGGGCCCGCCACGTCCAGATGATGACGAGCACGATCGCGACCAGGAACGCGACCTGGTAGAGCAGCGCCGCCGACAGTTCCAGAACCCCTGCGGTGAGCAGGAACGTCTCGGTGTCACGGGAGTCGGCCGCCCGCTCGGCGAGCAGCGCGTTGACCGGCTGCACCGCCACCGTCAGCAGCAGGAACGCGGCGGTCGCGGCCACGGCGGCCGAGGCGGCCCGGCCGACACCTCGCACCGGGCGTACCCGGGCGCCCGGGTACAGCGTCGGCGAACCGACCGGCGTACGGCAGGTCGGACATTCCCTGGTACGTACGTCGGTCTCGGTGTCGCAGGTATGGCAACGCATGCTCGACGGACCTCCCGTGTGATGGCACGGGGGAGCGTAGATGATCAAGCGTTGGCTGGCCAGCCCGTTCCGACGCGCGGATAACCAGGGGCGTGCCGAGGCCACGGGCTCGCCATCTCGAACTGACCGGCAACACCGAGCAGCAGCAGTTCCGACCCGGGCGGCCCGACCAGTTGCACGGCGAGCGGCAGTCCGTCCGGGCGGCGGCCCACCGGCACCACCAGTGCGGGCAGCCCGGCGATGTTCCAGGGTGCGGCGTACGGGGCGTACCGGATGCTGGCCAGCATGTTGGCCTGCCAGGAGCGGGTCGACCAACTGGTCGCCGGTGGCGGCGCGCTGGCCAGCGCCGGGGTGAGCAGCAGGTCGACCGAGTGGTCGGTGAAGAAGCCGATCGACCGTTCGCGCCAGGCCAGCCGGTCGGCCTCCCGGACGTACCCGCGCCGCCACGCCCACTCGCCGAGCGCGACGTGCCGGCGACTACGGCGTTGCAGGGCGCGCCGGTCGACCCCGGCGGCGCGCACGTCCGCCGCCGCGGCGGCGAACCAGGTGGCGATGCCCTTCAGGCCCAGCGCGGTCGGGTACACCGGGTCGGCCGGCACGGTGTCGTGCCCGGCACCGGCGAGCAGCCGACCGGCGGCGGCCACCGCGTCCCGGTTCGGCGCATCGGGCGAGACGCCCCGCACGGGCGACCGTAGCGACACGCCGACCCGCAGCCGCTCCGGCGGAACGAGCTTGCCCTGGGCCCGGCCGGCGAGCACCTGGAAGCCGACCGCCGCGTCGGCGACGGTGGTGCTGAGCATGCCGTGCTCGACCAGACCGAACCAGTCCTCCGCGCCGAGTTGGCAGGGCACCACGCCACGACCGGGTTTCAGCCCGACCAACCCGCAGCAGGCGGCGGGGATGCGGATCGAGCCGAGACCATCGTTGCCGTGGGCGATCGGTACCAGCCCGGCGGCCACCGCAGCGGCCGCGCCGCCGGAGGAACCACCGGGGGTGCGGGACAGGTCCCACGGATTGCGGGTGACCGCCGTCTCGTCGTCGGTGATGCCCCACAACCCCAGCTCGGGCATCCGGGTGACGCCGAGGATCACCGCACCGGCCCCGCGCAGCCGGCGGACCACCTCGTGATCGGCCTCCGCCACGCCGGTACGGACGGCGGCGGAGCCGTTCCAGGTGGGTACGCCGGCCACCGGGGTGTTCTCCTTGACCGCGATCGGCACCCCGGCCAGCGGCAGGTTCGCCAGGTCCTCCTGCTCGTCCACCTTCTCCGCCTCGGTGACCGCCTCCCCGCCGCGTACCGCGCGGAACGCGGCGAGGTCGACGTCGGCCTTGGCGACGTGGTCAAGGTGGTCGGCAAGCACCTGGGTGGCGGAGACGTCGCCCCGGCGTACGCCCCGGGCGATCTGTTTGGCGGTCGCCCCGACCCAGGTCGGCATGATGTCCTGCACGGCCACCCTCCCAAGCCAGCGGTCAGCCCAGCGCCTGCTCCAGATCGGCGAGCAGGTCTTCGACCGTCTCGATGCCGACAGACAGTCGCACGAGATCGGAGGGAACTTCAAGCGGCGAGCCGGCAGCACTCGCGTGTGTCATCCGACCCGGGTGCTCGATCAGGGATTCCACCCCGCCGAGGGACTCGGCGAGCACGAAGAGCCGGGCCCGGTTGCAGATCTCGACGGCGTGCTCCTCGCCCCCGGCGGCGCGGAAGGAGATCATGCCCCCGAACCGCCGCATCTGCTTGGCCGCCACCTCGTGCCCAGGGTGTGTCGGCAGGCCCGGGTAGAGCACCTGACCGACCTTGGCGTGCCCGTCGAGGTACGCGACGATCCGCTCGGCGTTGTCGCAGTGCCGGTCCATGCGTACCCCGAGGGTCTTGATGCCGCGCAGGGTCAGCCAGGCGTCGAACGGGCCGTTCACCGCGCCCATCGCGTTCTGGTGGTAGCGCAACCGCTCGCCGAGGTCGGCGTCGGCCGTCACCAGCGCGCCACCGACCACGTCGGAGTGCCCACCGACGTACTTCGTGGTCGAGTGCACGACCACGTCCGCGCCGAGCGTGATCGGCTGTTGCAGGTACGGCGAGGCGAAGGTGTTGTCGACCACCAGGAGCGCCCCGGCGTCGTGCGCCACGGCGGCGAGGGCGGCGAGGTCGGCGATGCCGAGCAGCGGGTTGGTCGGGGTCTCCACCCAGACCACCTTCGTGACACCGGGCCGGATCGCGGCCCGCACGGCGTCGGTGTCGGAGACCTTGGCCGGGGTGTACGCCAGCCCCCACCGCTCGGCGACCTTGGCGAAGAGCCGGTACGTGCCGCCGTAGGCGTCGTCGGGGATGACCACGTGGTCACCCGGTCCGCAGACGGTACGCAGCAGCGTGTCCTCGGCGGCCAGGCCGCTGGCGAAGGCCAGGCCGACCTGGCCGGCCTCCAACGCGGCAAGGCATTCCTGGAGCGCGTCCCGGGTGGGGTTGCCCGAGCGGCTGTACTCGTAGCCCAGCCGTGGCGCGCCGACGGCATCCTGGGCGTACGTGCTGGTCTGGTAGATCGGAGGGATCACCGCGCCGGTACGGGCCTCGGGGTCCTGGCCGGCGTGGATGGCGAGCGTCTCGAAGCCGTGCGTCATTCCGCAGACGTTAGTCCTCCCGTCCGCCCCACCGATTCCAACCCGGCCCGGCTCGCCTCCGATGTTTCGTCGGAACGCTGAGCGATACTTGCCGAGTGAGCCCGACCAAGAGCCTTCCTTCCCGTCTGATCGGAGCAGCCGACCGCATCCCGGCTTCGCTTGATGTGCTCGCCGGTCCCGATCACGGACGCGTCGTCCTACCACTACGGCTGGCCTGGTCCGGCCTAACCGAGTTCGACGTCGAAGACTCTCGTGAGCGGTTGACACTGTATTGCCTACTTTTGGATTGCGGGCAGCATGACGACGTCGTGCGCTACGTCAACGCGGAGTTGCTGCGGCACGACTGGTCACGGATTCGAAAACTCACAGCACGCCGAATGATCACCTTGTGGGAGAGCCGCGTGCCCGAGCTGGCCGCTGCCTGATGCAGCCCTTGCACCGGCAACTGCTCGAAGTCGGCTTCAGTGCCGGCGACGACCTTGGTCTGGTTCTGGCTGGCGGGTATGCGATGGCAGCCCACGAACTAGTTGATCGCCCATCCCAGGACATCGACTTCGCGACCGCTACCGCGCTGCCCTTGGCGACAGTGGTCGATCGCCTGGTTGGCACCTATCGAGCTGCCGGTTATCAGACGGAAATCATCGAAGTCACGCCACGGATGGCCCGGATGCTGGTGTCGGACGCGACCATGTCGTGCGAAGTCGACCTACTCAAGGAGGGACTCGGGCCGCCGGCCAGGTTGGCCATCGGTCCGGTCCTGTCATTCGAGGACGCGGTTGGCCTGAAGATGCGCGCGCTACACGACCGCGCAGCGCACCGCGACTACATCGACGTCCACGCCGCGAACGACCGCCTGAGCTGGCACGAGATCGAGAACCTCGGCGCTCGGCACACTGCTGGTTTCTCCTTGGAGGAGTTGGCCGATCGCCTCGGCTCGGTCAACGAACGCGACCCCCGCACCTTCCGGTCCTACGGCCTCAGTGAAGACGACATTGCGACCCTCTGCCGGTGGGCCCTTGCCTGGGAGGCGGATATCCGGTCCCGGCTGGCGAACGGGGAGAGCGGTCCGGTCCCGGTGGCCAGCGACGAGTGGGACGCGTACCTCGATCGGCTGTGACCGGCGGTGCGGCGCGGGCGGCGGTGGCACCTGCCCCGGCTTAATCTGACCGGATGGCGGGGTGCGTGTTCTGCGGGATCGTGGCCGGTGAGGTGCCCGCGTTCCAGGTGACCGACGAGCCGGACGGGGTGGCGTTCCTGGACACCCGGCCGGTGTTCAAGGGGCACGTGCTGGTGGTGCCGCGCACCCATCTGGTCACCCTCGCCGACCTGCCGCCGGAGTCGCTGCCCGGCTACTTCGGGCTGGTGCGGCGGATCGCCGTGGCGGTCGAGTCCGGTCTCGGCGCGGGCGGCACGTTCGTGGCGATGAACAACCGGGTGTCCCAGTCAGTGCCGCACCTGCACACCCATGTGGTGCCCAGGACCAAGGGCGACGGGCTGCGTGGCTTCTTCTGGCCGCGTACCCGTTACGCCGACGACGCCGAGGCCGCCTCCTACGCGGCCCGGGTCCGGGCGACGCTGGCGGCCTGACGGAGCGCGACGCGGGTAAGGAAGCGGGGTCCACCGGTGTTGCACGCGGGGAAGGGTACGAAAGGAGTCCCACCGTGTTCCTCCGCCGCATGAAGGCCGAGATGATCTCACCCGACCGGGCCCTGCCCGGCCGTCCCATCGCGATGCCGGTGGCCGACCGGCACGAGGTGCTCGGGACCCCGCTGAAGGGCCCGTTCCCCGAGGGCTACCAGGTCGCCGTCTTCGGTATGGGCTGTTTCTGGGGGGCCGAGCGCCTGTTCTGGACCCTGCCCGGGGTCTTCACCACCTCCGCGGGTTACGCGGGCGGTTACAGCCCCAACCCGACCTACGAGGAGGTCTGCTCCGGGATGACCGGGCACGCCGAGGTGGTCGAGGTGGTGTACGACCCCACGAAGATCAGCTACGAGGATCTGCTGAAGGTCTTCTGGGAGAACCACGACCCGACCCAGGGCATGCGCCAGGGCAACGACGTGGGCACCCAGTACCGGTCCGCGATCTACGCCAGCACCGACGAGCAGCTGGCGATCGCCGAGGCGTCGCGGGAGGCGTTCGCGCCGATCGTGGCCCGCGCCGGAAAGGGCGAGATCACCACGGAGATCACCCGCCTCGGCGACTACTACCTGGCCGAGGACTACCACCAGCAGTACCTCGCCCCGACCAAGAACCCGAACGGCTACTGCAACCACGGCCCGAACGGGCTGAGCTGCCCGGTCGGCGTGGCCCGTACCGCCGGCTGAGCAGAGCAACGCCCCAAGCGCCCCTTGACGGCCGGCCCGCCGATTTCGGCGGGCCGGCCGCGCGTGTGCGTGGGACGGCCGGCCTGTGACCGAGTCGATGCGACACGTATTGCGGCATTCGTCACACTCAACAGTGCTACCCAAACGCCACAAGTGCTACGAGGCGGGCACGAAACAGCACGCCGCTCGACCCCGAATGACAATGTCTTGATCGCGGGGCGCGGATTCTAGCAATGCTGTTACACGACCGTCATGGTCTCAACAGGCTAATCGCAACATCCTCTGGCAGCATGGGCTCACATGTGCGGACTGGCTGGGGAGTTCCGACGGGACGCGACGCGTGCCGACGTCGCAGCGGTGGAACGGATGGCCGCCACCATGTGCGATCGGGGGCCTGACGGCAGCGGGGTGTGGTCACAGGGGCCGGTCGCCCTCGGCCACCGCCGACTGAAAATCATCGACCTCTCGGCGGCCAGCGGCCAGCCGATCGTCGACTCCGCCGCCGGCCTCACCGGCGTCTTCAACGGCTGCATCTACAACTATCGCGAGTTGCGCGCCGAGTTGCAGGCCAAGGGCCACCACTTCTTCTCCAGCGGAGACAGCGAGGTCGTCGTCAAGGCGTACGCCGAGTGGGGGCTGGACTTCGTCGACCACCTGGTCGGCATGTTCGCGGTGGCGATCAGCGAGCGGGACACCGGCCGCCTGGTGCTGGCCCGGGACCGGCTCGGCATCAAGCCGCTCTACCTCGCCGAGTCCACCGGCGTGGTGCGCTTCGCCAGCACCCTGCCGGCGCTGCTGGCCGGCGGTGGGGTGGACACCAGCATCGACCCGGTCGCGCTGGGTCACTACCTCAGCTTCCACAGCATCGTGCCGCCGCCGCGCACCATCCTGCGCGGGGTGGCCAAGCTCCCGCCGGCCACCGTCCGGGTGTACGAGGCCGACGGCGGCAGCCACGAGCGGGTCTACTGGGACCCGCCGTTCCTCCGCCGCGACGAGCACGCCGGCTGGTCCGAACGGGACTGGCAGGACGCGCTGCACGAGTCGCTCACCACCGCCGTACGCCGGCGGATGGTCGCCGACGTGCCGGTCGGCGTACTGCTCTCCGGTGGCCTTGACTCCAGCCTGGTGGTGGCCCTGCTGGCCGGCGAGGGGCAGCGCGGGCTGTCCACCTTCTCGATCGGCTTCGACGCCGTCGGTGGCCGGGAAGGTGACGAGTTCCGCTACTCCGACGTGGTCGCCAAGACCTTCGACACCGACCACCACCAGATCCGGGTCGCCGCACAGGATCTGGTTCCGCCGCTGGAGGCGGCCGTCGCGGCCATGAGCGAGCCCATGGTCAGCCACGACTGCGTCGCCTTCTACCTGCTCAGTCAGGAGGTGTCCCGGCACGTCAAGGTGGTGCAGTCCGGCCAGGGGGCCGACGAGATCCTGGGCGGCTACCACTGGTACCCGCCGCTGGCTCAGGTCGGCCGGGAACAGGCCCTCGACACGTACGCCCGGGCCTTCTTCGACCGGGACGGCGCTGGCCTGGCCCGGGTGCTCAACCCCGCCTGGCTCGCCGACGGCGACCCGGCGCGGGAGTTCGTCGCCGCGCACCTGGCTCGGCCGGGCGCGCAGACCGCGGTCGACGCCGGTTTGCGCATCGACACACAGATCATGCTCACCGACGACCCGGTCAAGCGGGTCGACAACATGACCATGGCGCACGGGCTGGAGGCCCGGGTGCCTTTCCTGGATCACGAGTTCGTGGAACTGGCCGCCGCCTGCCCGCCGGAGCTGAAGCTGGCGCAGGGCGGTAAGGGTGTGCTGAAGGAGATCGGCCGTCGTGTGCTGCCACACGAGGTCATCGACCGGCCCAAGGGTTACTTCCCGGTGCCGGGCCTGACTCACCTGGAGGGCAAGCTCCTCGACCGGGTACGCGACGCGCTGTCCGCTCCGGAGGCCCGCCGCCGCGACCTGTTCCGCACCGATTACGTCAACGCCCTGCTCGACGCGCCCAACGCCGAACTGACCCCGTTGAACGGAAACAAGCTGTGGCAACTCGGACTCCTGGAAATGTGGCTCCAGAGCCACGGAATCGACTGACCGTGACGGACACCCTGGCCACCGGCGTCGCCCGGACAGACCGGGGCCGCGGCACGGGCAGACGGTACGAGCGGGTCGGGCCGGGCGGTGATCCGATCGCGACCGGCGGCACCGACCCGACCGCCGACGAACGCCCGAGCACCGGTGCGGATGTCATCCTCGACTGCGGTTGGGGGCGGCTGGTCTTCGGCCAGACCTTCGCCGACCAGTCCGCGGTCGCCGACGTCCTGCGCTCCGAGGCGGCCGGCGCCCGGGACATCTGCATCTACCTGCGGGATCCGCACGTGCTGGTTTCCCGGTTGCCCGACGAGCTGTTCATCGACCCGTCGTTGACGTTCCGGTTGCCGCTCGGCGGGGACCGTCGCGGGCCTCGTCCCGGTGCCGGCACCACCGAGGAGGCCGGTAGCGCCGAGACGCCGGCACCGCTCGACGGTCGCAACGAGCTGCCCGGGGTACGCATCCGTCGGTTGCGCGACGCCGCCGACGCCGACGCGGTCAACCGGATCTACGCGGCCAACGGCATGGTCACCGCCCCGGTCGACGTGCTCGTCGACAACGCCGCGACCGACCGTTTCCTGCACCTGGTGGCCGAGGCGGTCACCGGCGAGATCGTCGGCACCATCACCGGCATCGACCATGTGGCGGTCTTCGACGACCCGGACAACGGCGCCAGCCTGTGGTGTCTCACCGTGGACTTCAACCAGGCCCCGCCCGGCACCGGACAGGCCCTCATCACCGAGCTGGCCAGCCGGTTGGTCGCCCGGGGCCGCGCGTACGTCGACCTGTCCGTGCTCGCCGAGAACGCCGGTGCGATCCGGCTGTACGAGCGGCTCGGTTTCTACCGCACCGCCACGCTCTGCGTGAAGCGGAAGAATCCGATCAACGAACGGTTGTTCCTGCCGGCCATGCCGGTCGGCTACGACGGGCTCAACCCGTACGCGCGGATCGTCGCCGACGAGGCGATGCGGCGGGGCATCCGGGTGGAGGTGACCGACCCGGAGTGGGGCGAGCTGCGGCTGACCAGCGGCGGCCGGACCATCCTCACCCGGGAGTCGCTGTCCGAGCTGACCTCGGCGGTGGCGATGAGCCGCTGCGACGACAAGCGGGTCACCCGCCGGATCCTGACCGAGGCCGGCCTGTCGGTGCCACGCGGGCGCACCGCCACCGGCGACGCCGCCGACGCGGAGTTCCTGGCCGAGGTGGGCCAGCTGGTGGTCAAGCCGGCGCGGGGCGAGCAGGGCAACGGCATCACCGTCGGCGTACACACCCCGGAGGCGCTGACCGCCGCCGTCGAACTGGCCGCCCGGTTCTGCCCGGAGGTGCTGCTGGAGGAGCTGTGCTCCGGCGAGGACCTGCGAGTCGTCATGATCGATCACGAGGTGGTGGCCGCCGCCGTACGCCGGCCCGCCTCGATCACCGGCGACGGAGTGCACGACATCGCCGAGCTGATCGAGCGGCAGAGTCGTCGTCGGGCCGCCGCCACCGGCGGCGAGTCCCGCATCCCGCTGGACGACATGACCCGGGACGTGGTCACCGAGGCCGGGTACGAGCTGCACGACGTGCTGCCGGAGGGGCAGGTGCTGGCTGTGCGACGCACCGCGAACCTGCACACCGGCGGCACCATCCACGACGTCACCGGAGAACTGCACCCGGTTATCGCCGAGGCGTGCGTCGCCGCCAGTCGCGCCATCGACATCCCGGTCACCGGGCTCGACCTGCTGGTGCCGGCGCCGGACCAGCCCGAGCACGTCTTCATCGAGGCCAACGAGCGGCCCGGGCTGGCCAACCACGAGCCACAGCCCACCGCCGAACGCTTCGTGGATCTGCTCTTTCCCGGGACTCGGGCACCGCAGAAGCTCTGGACGCCGGCGGGTGCGGCACCATCTGGGGCATGACCGTACGCAAGACCACTCCGCTCCCCATCGACCTGGACTATCTCCGTCAGGTGCTGGTCGAGTTGCTCGACATACCGAGCCCGTCGGGGCGCACCGACCATGTGCAGCAGTACGTGGGCGAGCGCCTCTCGGCGCTCGGCATCCCCTCGACGCTGACCCGCCGGGGCGCGCTTAGCGCCTGCCTGCCCGGCCCCCGGGAGACCGGCGCGGACCGGGCCATCGTGGTACACACCGACACCATCGGCGGGATGGTCAAGCGGCTGAAGGAGAACGGCCGGCTGGAACTGAAGCCGATCGGCACGCACAGCGCCCGGTTCGCCGAGGGCGCCCACGTACGGATCTTCACCGACGACCTGGATCGGGTGGTCACCGGTCAGGTGCTGCCGCTCAAGGCCAGTGGTCACCGTTACAACGAGGGCGTCGACCTGCAGGGCTTCGGCTGGGAGCAGGTGGAGGTACGCGTCGACGAGCCGGTGGAGGACATCGCCGGGCTGCGGGCTCTCGGCATCGACGCGGGCGACTTCGTGGCGTTCCTGCCCAACCCGACGGTCACCCCCAGCGGGTACGTCAAGTCCCGCCACCTGGACGACAAGGCCGGCGTGGCCGCGGTGCTCGCCGCCCTGAAGGCGATGGTCGACGCCGGGGTGAAGCCGGCCGTGAGCGCGCACCTGCTGGTCACCGTGACCGAGGAGATCGGCCACGGCGCGTCCCACGGCCTCGACCCCGACGTGGCCGAGATCGTCTCGGTGGACGCGGCGGTGGTCGCCCCCGGGCAGCAGTCCCGGGAGCACTCGGCCACCCTGGCGATGGGCGACGGCGTGGGGCCGTTCGACTACCACCTCACCCGCAACCTGGCGTCGATCGCCCGGGAACACGACGTGGATCTCGTCCGGGACGTCTTCGACTACTACCGCTCGGACGTGGCGGCGGCGGTGGAGGCGGGGGCACACGCCCGGGTGGCGCTGCTCGGCTTCGGCGTCGACGCAACCCACGGTCACGAGCGCACCCACCTGGAAGGGCTGCGCCACCTGGCCCAGTTGATCTGCCTCTACCTCCAGAGTGACCTGGTGTTCCCCGAATGGGACGCCGAGCCGGAGGGCGACCTGGCCGACTTCCCGTCACTGGCGGTGCAGCCGGCCAGCGCGGACGGCCCCCGGGAAGGCCCGATAGGCATCGCCCAGAGCGCCTGACGACCGGGGTCGACGGCAGTGTGATCGAAATCCGTTGCCGGTCGGCCGGCGGCTGGATAGCGTGGCGGTACACGGGAAAGGAGGTGGTCCAGACTTGTATAGCAATCGGACTCGTGAGGTGGCTGTCCGCTAGCCGCTGTCCTCGACAGTGACAGCCCCGTCCCTCGGGACGGGCACGGTAAGAATCGTCGAGACCGTGTGGCAGCGGTGCGGCGAAACCACGACAGCCACCCGACCCCCGGGGTGCCGGCCCAGTCCAGTCGGCCCGCGCGTCAGCGCGGAAGCCCCGGGGGTCGCTTCATTTCACCGGAGGCGGCCGTGTCCATGCGCGAGCTGGTGGTGCTCGGCACGGCAAGTCAGGCACCCACCCGGGACCGCAACCACAACGGGTACGTGCTGCGGTGGGACGACGAGGTGATCCTCTTCGACCCGGGCGAGGGCAGCCAGCGGCAACTGCTGCACACCGGCGTCACCGCCACCGACCTCACCCGGATCTGTGTCACCCATTTCCACGGCGATCACTGTCTCGGCCTGCCCGGCACCATTCAGCGCCTGTCCCTGGATCGGGTGCCGCATTCGGTGGCGGTGCACTTCCCGGCCGAGGGGGCCGACTACTTCGCCCGGCTGCGGCACGCCAGTTCCTTCCACGAGACCGCCGAGCTGGCCGTCACCCCGATCGAGGCGGACGGACAACGGATAGTGCTGCGGAACGGGACGTTGGAGGCACGCCGGCTGCGGCACCCCATCGAGACGTACGGCTATCGGCTGGTGGAGCCCGACGGGTGCCGGATGTTGCCGGAGCGGCTGGCCGCGTACGGCATCGCCGGGCCCGCGGTGGGTGAGCTGCAACGCGTCGGCCACCTAGATCTGGACGGGCGTCGCGTCACCCGCGACGAGGTGAGCACGCCACGACCGGGGCAGCGGTTCGCCTTCGTGATGGACACCGGCCTCTGCGACGGGGTGTACGCGCTGGCCGAGCAGGCCGACCTGCTGGTCATCGAGTCGACGTTCCTGGAGTCGGAGGCCGCGCTCGCCGCCGAGGTCGGGCACCTGACGGCCGGCCAGGCCGCGCGGGTGGCGGCCGAGTCAGGGGTACGCCGACTCGTGCTCACCCACTTCTCCCAGCGCTACGCCGACCCGACCCGCTTCGCCGACGAGGCCCGCCGACACTTCGACGGCGATCTGGTGATCGCCGAGGATCTGGCCACGATTCAGGTGCCACCCCGACGGGTACCCTCGGTCGAGTGACCGTCACGCTGCGTCCGGCCGGGTCCGCTGATCTCCTGCCGGTGGGCGCCCTGCACCAACGTTCCCGGGTCGCCGCGTACTCCTCGTTCCTGCCGGCGGAGGCGCTGGCCGACCCGACCCCGGAGGCGATGGGCGAATACTGGGTGCAGCGATGGACCTGGGAGCGCGCCGACCACGTGATGACGGTGGCCGAGCGGAACGGCACCTTGGCCGGCTTCAGCTACCTGGGCCCCGACGACGAGGGCGACCCGGCGACCGGCCTGCTCAACGCCATCCACCTGGAGCCGACCGAGCGTGGTCGCGGCGTCGGCCGGGCGCTGATGGTCGACGCCCTGAACAACATGCGGACCCGCGGCTGGCGCCGCGCGGTCCTCTGGGTCCTGCGCGACAACACCCCCGCCCGCCACTTCTACGAACGCGGCGGCTGGCACCCCACCGGCCAGCAGCGCGACGAGATGATCGGCCGGACGCACACCCCCCAACTCCGCTACACCCGCCCCCTCTGACTCCCCCCATCAACCCCGTTGATCAGGGGGTAGCGGCATCGTGGAGATCGAAGACTGCCGCTACCCCCTGATCGACACAGTTGGGCTAGCGGGCGCCCAGGTGGGCTAGGAGGTCCTGACGGGTGAGGACACCCTTGGGTTTACCGTCGATCAGGACCAGGGCGGCGTCGGACTTCTCCAGCAGGTTCACCGCCTCGCTGACCGGCTGACCACCGCCGACCATCGGCAGCGGCGGCCCCATGTGCCGCTCGATGGTGTCGTGCAGGTGCGCCTGGCCGGTGAAGAGCGCGTCGAGCAGATCCTTCTCGGCGATCGAGCCCGCCACCTCGCCGGTCACCACCGGCGGCTCGGCCTTGAGCACCGGCAACTGCGAGACGCCGTACTCGCGCATGTAGTCGATGGCGTCGCGGACCGTCTCGGTCGGGTGCACGTGGACCAGTTCGGGCAGGCCACCCGGCTTACCAGCGATGGCCTCGGACACGGTGGGTTCCGAACCGGAGGCGTCGAGGAATCCGTAGCGCGCCATCCAGGCGTCGTTGAAGATCTTGGAAAGGTAGCCCCGACCGCCGTCCGGCAACAGCACCACGATCACGTCGTCCGGGCCGGCGGCGCGCGCCACCTCCAACGCCGCGACCGCCGCCATCCCGCAGGAGCCGCCGACCAGCAGCCCCTCCTCGCGGGCCAACCGCCGGGTCATCTCGAAGGACTGCTTGTCCGAGACCTCGATGATCTGGTCGGCCACGTTCCGGTCGTACGTCTCCGGCCAGAAGTCCTCGCCGACCCCCTCGACCAGGTACGGCCGACCGGTGCCACCGGAGTAGACCGAACCCTCCGGGTCGGCACCGATGATCTTCACGGTGCCGTTGGAGGCTTCCTTCAGGTAACGCCCGATGCCGGAGATGGTGCCGCCGGTGCCCACTCCGGCCACGAAGTGGGTGATCCGTCCCTCGGTCTGCTTCCACAGCTCCGGGCCGGTGGTCTCGTAGTGCGAGCGCGGGTTCGCCGAGTTGGCGTACTGGTTGGGCTTCCACGCGCCGGGGATCTCCCGGGCCAGCCGGTCGGAGACGTTGTAGTACGAGCGCGGGTCCTCCGGCGCGACGGCGGTCGGGCAGACCACCACCTCGGCGCCGTACGCCCGCAGCACGTCCTGCTTGTCCTGGCTGACCTTGTCGGGGCAGACGAACACACAGCGGTAGCCCCTGAGCTGGGCCACCAGGGCCAGCCCGACGCCGGTGTTGCCGCTGGTCGGCTCGACGATGGTGCCGCCCGGCCGGAGGATCCCCGCCGCCTCGGCGTCCTCCACCATGCGCAGCGCGATCCGGTCCTTCACCGACCCGCCGGGGTTGAGGTACTCCACCTTCGCCAGCACCGTCGCCTGAATGCCCTCGGCGACGTTGCGTAGCCGTACCAGCGGCGTGTTGCCGATCATTTCGACGACGTTGTCGTAGTACTGCACCTCGTTGTGCCCTTTCGCTCCGGCACCGGCACGCCAGGCCGGGCGGGTGAACCAGGTGGAATTCCCGCCCAGAGTACGTCGGTCAGGGCACCACGTGGCCGGGGACCACGGTGCTGCGACGTGCCTCCCACTCCAGGAAGCGCTCGGTCTCGGCAAGCACCGAACCGGCCAGCCAGGTGACCATCACCGCGTCGTCGATCAGCCCGAACACGGCGAGGAACATTTCCGGTACCGCGTCGATCGGCGAGACGATGTACGCCGTGGCGGCGGTCATCATGGCCAGCCGCAGCCCGCCGTCGTACTGGCCACGGGCGGTGGCCGCGATCATCCTGGGCAGCGCACCGATCCGGGCGCCGAGCGACGGCCCGCCCCGGGCACCTGCGGTCATCGCCCGTGCCAGGGCCACGAACGCGGCACCTCGTTTCAACGTCTTAGCCATCGTCGTGCTCCTCTCCACGTGCAGCGTGACGCCCCGCCGCAACACTGTCCATCCAAGTACCCAGCGCGGTCGTTTTCCAGGCACCGGAGCGCCGCGACGATGACAGCAGGGCGTCAGACAGGCGCGCTAGTGTCACGGTATGGGGGTCGCTGGTTCCGTCGTACCGGATCGTCCGCGCTGGCAGCGTGCCCTGCGGGTGGCCCGTCTGGCGGCCATCGGCACGGGCGCCACGGTGGCCGCCGCCGCGGCGACGACAGGTGTGCTCTTCGGTCAGGCCCGGCAGGCCCGGCGCACCATCCCGATGGCCGAGGCACCGCCACCACGCTGCGACGGCGTCTATGGCGCGAAGTTTCCCGGGCCCGCGATCACCATGGTCGTTCTGGGTGACTCGTCGGCCGCCGGTTACGGGGTGCACCGACGCCGTGAAACGCCTGGCGCGTTGTTGGCCACCGGCCTGTCCCGGCGTCTCCAGCGTCCCGTCCGGTTGCACCGCTTCGCGGTGGTGGGCGCCATCTCGGCCGGCTTGAAGTTCCAGGTGGAGGCGGCCCTGGAGTGCGACCCCGAGGTCGCGGTCATCCTGATCGGCGGCAACGACGTCACCAACCGCACCCCGCCGGCCCTGGCCGTGCGCTACCTCGTCGAGGGGGTTCGGGCACTGCGCGCAGCCGGTGCCGAGGTGGTCGTCGGGACCTGCCCGGACCTGGGCGCGATCCGCCCCATTCAGCCACCGCTGCGCTGGTTGGCCCGCCGGTGGAGCCGGCAGCTCGCCGCGGCGCAGACGGTCGCGGTGGTGTCGGCCGGTGGTTGGACGGTCTCCCTCGGCGACCTGCTCGGTCCCCGGTTCACCGCCGAGCCGGGGCGGATGTTCGCCTGGGACCGGTTCCACCCCTCCGCCGAGGGCTACGCGGCGGCTGCCGCCGCCCTGTTGCCGACGGTGCTCTCCGCTCTGGGCCAGGGTGCCGAACGCAGGCCTTCGCCAACCCGGCTCGAAGGCGTACGGTCGTTGCCTAAGGCCGCACAGGAGGCGGCTCGGCACCCGGGGACGGAGGTCAGCGGTACGCAGGTCCGGGGCAGCGAGAGCGGTCCGGCCGGCCGTTGGGCGCAGTTGCGCCGGCGGGGATTCTTCGGCGTCGGTCCGACGCCGCAGCCAGCCCGCACCGTCGACACACCCGCAGTGGAAGGATTCTCATGACCGAGCGGATCAGGGGCCGGTCCGGTTCCGGCGCGAGGGCAGCGTCATGACCAATCTCTCTGCCGGCACCCAGGTCGCCGCGCGGGTCGCCCGTACCGCCGCATTTTCCCTGCTCGCGGGCGCGCTCGGCGGAGCCGCGGTGCTCGCCGGCGAGGCCGTGGTCGCGCGCAACCGTCGCTACGCCCAGCCGGAGCTCGGCCTGGCACTGCGGGCGACCGTCGGTCGGGCCGGTGCCCCACCGCTGCGCCTGGTGCTGCTCGGCGACTCCTCCGCCCTCGGCGTCGGCGTGGACCGGCTCGGCGACACCATCGGCGGGCAGTTGGCGGAGTTGCTCGCCGAGGGGCCGGGCGGGCGTCAGGTGCACCTGTCCAGCGTCGGTGTCTCCGGCTCGCGCTCAACCGACCTGGCCACCCAGGTGGCGCGCGCGCTGCTCGGCGAGCGGCCGGACGTGGCGGTAGTCCTGGTCGGTGCCAACGACGTCACCAGCATGCGCCGGCCGACCGAGGCCGCCGCCTATCTCGGCGCGGCCGTGCACCGGCTGCGTCAGGCCGGCGTCGAGGTCGTGGTCGGCACCTGCCCGGATCTCGGCGCCGTACGCGCGATCGCGTCGCCGCTGCGGCAGGTCGTCGGTTGGATGGGGCGTCGGGTCGCCCGGGCACAGACCGGTGCGGTGCTCGACGCCGGAGGGACGGTGGTCGACCTGGCCATCGAGACGGGCCCGGTGTTCCGGGCCGACGCCGGCACCTTCTGCCACGACGGCTACCACCCCTCCGCCGACGGTTACCGGGTCTGGGCCCACGCCCTGCTGCCCGCGGTGGCCGCCGCCGCGGCCGTCACCCCACACCACTGAACGGGTCTGCTCATCCGACGCGGGGTGACATTTCCCGGCGGACGGAAAACTTCCGCCGCAAGTTACCGGCGAGTTACCGTGTCGGTATGCCGATTGAGTCGTCCCGCGACGCCGTCATCGTCGCCACCGCCCGCTCCCCCATCGGCCGGGCCCACAAGGGCTCCCTACGTGATCTCCGCCCGGACGATCTGGCCGCCACCATCGTGCAGGCGGCCCTGGCCAAGGTGCCGCAGCTCGACCCGCGACAGATAGACGACCTTTATCTCGGGTGCGGGCTGCCCGGCGGCGAGCAGGGTTTCAACATGGCTCGCGTGGTCGCCGTGCTGATGGGCCTCGACGGCCTGCCCGGCGCGACCCTCACCCGCTACTGCGCATCCTCCTTGCAGACGACGCGAATGGCCATGCATGCGATCCGGGCCGGTGAGGGCGACGTCTTCATCTCCGCCGGCGTCGAAATGGTCTCCCGTTACGCACGCGGCAGCTCCGACGGCCTGCCGCCCGAGGCTCAGGCCCTGGTCGGCGGCGGCTGGGAGAATCCACGCTTCGCGTCGGCACGCGAACGGTCCCAGGCTCGCGCCGAGGCCGGCGCGCCGGTCTGGACGGACCCGCGTGAGAAGGACGCGCTACCCGACGTCTATCTGGCCATGGGACAGACCGCCGAAAATCTCGCCCAGGTGTACGACGTGAGCCGCGCGGACATGGACGCTTTCGGCGTACGCAGCCAGAACCTGGCCGAGAAGGCGATCGCCGACGGCTTCTGGTCCCGTGAGATCACCCCGGTCACCACGCCCGACGGCACAGTGGTCGCCACCGACGACGGCCCCCGAGCCGGGGTCACCTTGGCGGCGGTCTCCGAGCTGAAGCCGGTCTTCCGCCCGGACGGTCGGATCACCGCCGGCAACTGCTGCCCGCTCAACGACGGGGCCGCCGCCGTGGTCGTGATGAGCGCCCAGCGGGCCGATGAACTGGGCATCACTCCACTGGCGCGGATCGTTTCCACAGGTGTCACCGCGCTGTCACCCGAGATCATGGGCCTCGGCCCGGTGGAGGCGAGCCGGCAGGCACTCGAACGCGCCGGTATGACCATCGACGACGTCGACCTGGTCGAGATCAACGAGGCGTTCGCCGCCCAGGTGATCCCGTCGTACCGCCAACTGGGCATCCCGGAGGAGAAGCTGAACGTGATGGGCGGCGCGATCGCCGTCGGTCACCCGTTCGGGATGACCGGCGCCCGGATCACCGGCACACTGCTCAACGCCCTGCAATGGCATGACGCGACCATCGGCCTGGAGACCATGTGCGTCGGTGGCGGCCAGGGCATGGCAATGGTCGTCGAGCGCCTGAGCTGACTGAGCACTGATAGCCGGCGATCAGCGTGGCCGGCGATCAGCGCAGTCGCGACATGCGGCAACTCGGGCCATCAGCTCGGCGGAAGACCCCGGCTTGCCGCATATCGGGCCGCTTGAGGACCCGGTGGTCAGAGCGCGGTCCGGGTCGCGGTGACCTCGGTGGCGGCCCGGGCCAGGTCCTCCTCG
The DNA here is from genome assembly GCF_016863575.1 of Micromonospora sediminimaris. Lineage (NCBI taxonomy): Bacteria > Bacillati > Actinomycetota > Actinomycetes > Micromonosporales > Micromonosporaceae > Micromonospora > Micromonospora sediminimaris. Next base: position 63,558 of record NZ_BOPD01000012.1, on the reverse strand, counting down.
CTCGGGTCCGCGGCGAGCAGGTCCGCGGTGACCACCCGGAGCTGGTCGGGCAGAGCCAGGTCGTTGTCGAGCCGGGGTACGACTCGTCGTGGCTGCCCCTCCGCGTCCGCAGCGAGGTTGGCGATCTCCTGCACCAACCGGTGCACCAGATCCGCCCGGGACACGTTGCCGACCGACGCGGCGGCTGACCACCGTGGCTGTTGCCAGTGGCTGACCTGCCGCACCAGCAGCTCCACCCCCCGCGCGACCTCCAGCACCGCCGCTGCCTCCATCCCCACCCCCCGCACTCTACGCACCCACCCCCCACCGTCTCGTCGACCACGGAGTTGTGGTTGTCGATCCACCCCTTCCGCCCGTTATGGCGCGACCACAAGTGCATGATCAACGAGACGGGGGCGGGAGGGGGTGGGCTGGGGAGAGAGACGACGGCGCCCGCCCCGGGTGGGGGGCGGGCGCCGGTCGGTCGTTGGGCGGCGAGGTCAGTCGTCGCCCTGGAAGTAGCTCAGCAGGCGCAGCATCTCGATGTAGAGCCAGATCAGGCTGACCAGGATGCCGAACGCGGCCACCCAGGAGTAGCGCTGCGGCAGGCCCATCCGGACGCCGTCCTCGACCTCCTTGAAGCTCAGCACGAAGCTCAGCGAGGCGACCACGATGCAGACGATGCTGAAGCCGATGGCCAGCGGGCTGCCGTCACGCAGGCCGGTGTTGACGCCGAAGAGCGCCAGCACCAGGTTGATCAGCATGACGGCGAAGAGACCCGCCATCACCGCGATCATGCCCTTGACGAACTTCGGCGTCGCCCGGATGACCCGCGCCTTGTAGAGCATGGCCATCACGAAGAAGACACCGAAGGTCGCGGTCACCGCCTGGAGCACGATGCCGTCGTACAGCGATTCGAAGAACTTGCTCACGGCACCGACGAGGACACCCTCGACGACGGCGTACGCGACGACGAGCGCCGGGTTCGCCATCCGGGAGAAGGAGATGATCAGGCCGAGCACCAGGCCGACGATTGCCGCACCGATCCAGGCGACGCCGAGCAGCGCGTCGGGCACCAGCGCCCACGCCGCCGCGGCGGCGACGCCGACGATGGCCAGGAGGGTGACCGTCTTGACCACCACGTCGTCGATCGACATGGGGGTGACCGCCGGCGGGGCCGACGGAAAGCCGGGCGCGCCGGGGTAGCCGGCCTGCGGCGGAACCTGCTGGGGGTAACCGGGCTGTCCGTACGGCCCGGACGGGGCGTACCCGGCGGCCCGCTCCCGCTCGGCCGCCTGACCGAGCCGGGCGAGCACCGGGTTCGAAGTCTTCACTGTCTCTGGCCTCCCTCAGGGGGTCTCATTGCACGTCAACGTGCAATACAAGAGTAAACGTCCCGACCAGCCCTTGGAGATCGCCAAGCTGAGGGAAAGCTGAGAGCTGGGCCGGACGCCACCTGAGCACAGGCTCACCGGCAAGCACGGCGGCGCCCGGTGCGGTCGAGATCGGCGCAGCGCGATTCCCCCTCCTGAACGGATCTTCGCGGGGTGGTGCCCGGGGCGGGGGTCGAACCCGCACGCCTTGCGGCAGCCGCTTTTAAGGCGGCCGTGTCTGCCTTTCCACCACCCGGGCGGGTGACACCGGCGTGCCGGCACGTACGGTGCAGTGCCACGGTAGCGGGTTCGTCGCCACTGCGGCGTCCCCCGCCGAGCACCGCCAGTAGGGTCGAGGCCGTGAGCAGCCGCGCACCCCTCGCCCCCACCGACGACGTGGCAACGCAGGCGGATCGCCCCCTCGCCCGGGTACGCCGGCAGCGGCTCACCCGGTTGGCCCGGACGGCGGCCCAGTATCGGATCGACCTGCTGGTAGGGCTCTTCTTCGCGGCGCTCGCCGGTGCGCTCACCCACCGACTCTGGGCCGACCCGACCGGTCTGGTGCTCGCCCTCAACCCTGAGGACCAGGTGCTCTACGAGTGGTTCCTGGCCGTCGATGCCCGGGCCCTGCTGGGCGACTTCGGCCTGTCCACCGACCGGCTCAACGCGCCGGTCGGGGTCAACCTGATGGCCAACACGTCGGTCATCGCCCTCGGTGTGCTGTGCGCCCCCGTCACCCTGCTGTTCGGCGCTCCGGTCACCTTCGCCCTGCTGGTCACGGTCAACCTCGCCGGCACCGCAACCGCCTGGTACCTCCTGTTCAGCCGTACGCTGCGGGCCCGCCGGGCCGCCGCGACGCTGGGCGGTGCACTGTGCGGCTTCGCCCCCGGCATGGTGTCCCAGAGCAACAGCCACCTGCACATGACGGCGCAGTGGCTGTTGCCGGTCATCGTCTGGCTGGTCGTACGCCTGCTGCGGGCGGCCGACCCCGCCGCTGGATCCGGGCCGGCTGCCGGCGCGCCGGACCGACGCCGGTTGGCCACCTCCGCGATGGGGCTCGCCGCCGCTGTCGCCGCTCAGGTGTTCATCGGCGAGGAGGTGCTGTTTCTCGCCGCGCTCACCCTGCTGGTGATGGCGGTGACGATGATCGTCACAGACCGCGATCTCGCCCGGCGGGCGCTGCCCGCCTTCGCCGGCGCAATGGTCCTCGCCACCGGTACGGCCCTGCTGGTGCTCGCCCGCCCGTTGTGGTTCCAGTTCGCCGGGCCCCTCGGCGTCGCCGACGGCATGTTCAGCCCGCACTACTTCTCGGCCGACCTGCGCAGTTGGTGGGCGATCTCACCGCTCTCGCTGCTCGGCGACGACCGCTCCGCCCAGTTGAGCACCGGCCCGGCCGAGTACAACACCTTCCTGGGCTGGCCGCTGCTGGTCGTCACCACCGGCTGCGCCGTCTGGCTGGGCCGCCGCCCGCTGGTGCTGGCCTGCACCGCCGGGATTCTCGTGATGGCTGCGCTGTCGCTCGGCCCCGAGGTGGTCTTCGACCGCGAAGGCTCCGGACTGCCCGGGCCGTACGCACTGCTCGGCGGAGTGCCGGTGGTCGACGGCGCGCTACCGATGCGGTTCGCCCTGGCCGTACCGCCGCTGATCGCGACGCTGCTGGTGCTGGCGGTCGACCGGGCGCTGCGCAGCACGGGCCGTGTCCGCCGGGTCACGCTGGTCGCGGTCGTCGTGGCGGTCGTACCACTGCTCCCCGCGCCGCTGCCCACCGCACAACGCCCGCCGGTTCCGGAGTTCATCACCGCCGGCCACTGGCGGACCTGTGTCGAGCCGGGCGGCGTCCTGGTACCGGTGCCGTTGGCCACGCCCAAGGAGCCCTGGCCGATGCGGTGGGCGACCGCGGCCGACGCCGAGTTCAGCATGCCGCAGGGCTTCTTCATCGGGCCGCACGGCCGTGGCGGCAGCGCCGCGATGGGCGTCGCCCCGCGACCTACCTCCGCCCTCCTGGCCGACGTGGCCCGCAGCGGCCTCCGGCCCGTCGTCGGGGACGAGCAGCGCCGCCGCGCCGCGGCGGACGTCGCGTACTGGGGTGCCTCGTGCGTGGTGCTGGCCGCCGACACCGCGCACGCCGACAGTCTGCGGCTGACGTTGGAGGCGCTCTACGGACCGTCGACCCGACTCACCGACGCCTGGTACTGGCGGGTCTGAGCACGTGGGGCGCCAACGGCACCCCACGTGCACTCACACCTTCGACGGTGGCTGGGACGCCTCGGCGAACTCCTCGCGCGGGTCGTGCAGCTGGCCGAGGGCCACCACCTCACGCTTGAGCACGAACGCCAGCGTCCAGTCGACCACGACCCGGACCTTCCGGTTCAGCGACGGGATCCGGCTCATGTGGTACGTCCGGTGCATGAACCACGCCGGCCAGCCGGTCATCTTGATGCCGTAGACCTGGGCCACTCCCTTGTGCAGACCGAGGCTGGCCACGCTGCCGGCGTGCTTGTGCTTGTAGGGCACCGGCGCGCGGCCCCTGATCACGGCGACGATGTTGTCGGCCATCCGCTGCGCCTGGCGTACCGCGTGCTGGGCGCTCGGCGAGCAGTAGTTGCCCGGCGGCTTGGTCAGGTCAGGTACGGCGGCGCAGTCACCGGCGCTCCAGGCACCCTCGACCACGCGGTCACCGTCGACCACCTGCAACGTCGGCAGGCAGGTGACCCGGCGCCGCTCCTCGCGGGGGAAGTCGGTCGCGTCCAGCATCGGTGACGGCTTCACCCCGGCGGTCCAGACGATGGTGTCCGCGCTGAAGCTGTCCCCGTCGGAGAGCTTGACCACCCCGTCGACGCAGGACTCCAGCCGGGTGTCGAGCCGGATGTCCATGTCCCGCTTCAGCAGCTGCTGCACCGTGTAGGCGCCCATGTCCCGGTCGACCTCCGGCAGCACCCGCTGGGTGGCCTCGACCAGTACCCACCGCATGTCCGACGTGTTCAGCTCCGGGTAGTACTTCAACGCGTGGCGGGCCATGTCCTCCATCTCCGCCAGCGCCTCGATGCCGGCGTACCCGCCGCCGACGAAGACGAAGGTCAGCGCCCGACGGCGTACCTCCGGGTCGGTGGTGGCGGCGGCCACGTCGAGCTGTTCGAGCACGTGGTTGCGCAGGTAGATGGCCTCACCGATGGTCTTGAAGCCGATGCCGTGCTCGTGCAGTCCTGGGATCGGCAGGGTTCGGGAGACCGAGCCGGGGGCGACCACCACGTGGTCGTAGGTGATCTCGCGGGGCGGGCCGATGATCGGCTGCACCGTGGCGGTCTTACTCGCGTGGTCGATCCGGGTGACGGCACCCGCCACCACCTTGCACCGGCGCAACTCCCGACGCAGCGGCACCACGGAGTGCCGTGGGGAGATGTTTCCCGCCGAAGCCTCGGGCAGGAAAGGCTGGTACGTCATGTGCGGCTGAGGGTCGACGACGACGACCTCAGCCTCACGGGGACTCAGCTTCTTCGACAGGCGCAGCGCCGCGTAGAGACCGACGTGCCCGGCGCCCACCACAAGGATCCGCTTCGGATTCACGCCTACCATCTTTCCCCCACCGCCAGCGGTAATCCCGCGTGCGGCCCCCTTCTGTGACCGAGCACAAGGCGACTGTGACGGCGGTAACGACGGCCATCGTCAGCACCTCGACGCCCCGACATCAGCTGTCGCGGCAGACCCGGAGAACCCCGGAATCACCTGCGTCGCAGCAGCCCAGCCAGCAACGCGGTCACCCCGACAGCCAGCAGCAGACCGGCAAGCGTGACCGCCTGCCAGCCGCCGCCTCCGGGCCGGGCACCGGAGAGTTCGAGCAGCAGCACGCCGAGCACCGACGTGGCGAGCAACACTCCGGCGGCCCGGGTGAGCCAACGCACTATCACGTCCGGGTCCACCACGGCGTCGTACGGCAGCACCGCCACCAGCGCGCAGAGCGTATGGGTCAGGTAGAGCGCCACGGCCACCGCCATCAGCCGCCACAACGCGATAGGTCGGTGGTACCCGTCGGTGGCGAGCAACCACCCGGCGACAGTGACCAGGGCGGCGAAGGTCGGCCAGAGCCGGCGCGGCAGCACCGCCGGCAGCACCGCGACCGCCACCAGCGGGCCCAGCGCCTCCCCCGCCACGACCTCGGCGGGATACGCCAGCAACAACCCCACCAGCGCGCTGAGGAAGATCCCCAGCCGGACCAGCACGGGAGCCAGGGAGATCCGTGCCGCGGCGGTCCGCAACGCCCGAACCCGCCCGATGACCGCCTCCATCACCGGCCACCCACCCGGGGGGCGGTGGCCAGCCTCGCCACGTCGCGTAGCACCTGGTCGAGACTGCCGGCGCCGGCCCACGGCACCACCGGCACCCCGTGCTCACGCAACTGCGCGATCATCGTGTCCCGGTCCAGTCGCCACAGCCGGTACGCCACCTCTGCCCAGCCCCGGTCCTTCGGTGGCGACAGGTCCGCCGGGAGCGTGTCGACGGCCACCACGAACCGTCCCGAACGGGCCAACCGGGCCAACATCTGCGCCGACCGCTCCTCCAGCAACGGGGTGAGCACCACCACCAGCGCGTCCGCGGAGAGCAGTTGCGGGCCGAACACGTGGTCGTACGGCTCGTGTGGCGAGGACTGGGCCTTGACGTCCAGCAGCCACTCCAGCACGGTCAGGTACTGCCGTCGTCCGGTCGCCGGGCGCAGCCGCCGGGCACTCGGGCCGTACTCCAGCAGCGCCACCCGGTCACCCCGGTGCAGGTAGTGCTCGGCGATGGCGGCGGCCGCCCGAACCGTGGTGTCCAGCACCGACGCCGTACCGGTGACCCCACCGGAGCGACCCGCCTCGGCCAGCACGTCGAGCAGCACGACCACTTCGGCGTCCCGGTCGGAGAGGGTGGCCGCCACGTGCAGTTGCCGGGCCCGCAGCGACACCCGCCAGTCGATGCGACGCAACCGGTCACCGGGGGCGAAGACCCGCACCCCGGCGAGTTCGCCTCCCTCACCGGGACGACGCGAGTGGTGGGCACCGACCAGGCCGGCGGCCCGGGGCATCACCTCGACCGCCTCGAACGGCTCGGTCTTCGGGTACACCTTCGACCGGACCGGTTCGACGACCACCGCGCGCGAGACGAGCAGGCCCTGCGCGGCGGCGACCCGGGCGCCCGCCGGGCCCAGCGGATGCCGGCCCCACCGCAGCGCGGTACCGGCCAACTCAAGGTCGACGGCGGTGTCCGGCGCGACCGACGTGACGAACGGGCGGTCCGCCACGGTCGGTTGACCGGCACCGGCGGATCGGCCGGTGCCGACCACCGCGCTGCCGGCGAGACCCGCGCGTTCGACGCGCAGCCACGGTGAGACCCGGGTACGCAGCACCGCCACGTCGTAGGGGACCGCCCCCGGGTTGCCGACGGTGACCGTCCCGGCCATCGCACCGCCCTCCACCAGGGGGTCCTCGTCGGCGCTGAGCCACACCCGGGGCAGTTCGACGGGTCGGCGTCGCAACGCGTACGCGGTGCCGAGCGCGAACGGGACGGCCAGCACGATCAGATCCACCCGTCCCAGCAGCACCGCGGCGACCAGAAGCAGGCCGGTGAGCAGCACCGCCCGACCGAACGCCCAGGTGGGCGTCCAGTTGGTGGGTGCCGTTCGATCGCTCCGCTCGCTCACGCCGGGTCAGTCTCCCGGCCGGCCGGCGGCGTAGCTGGGCAGCGCGCCGCTGGCCGGCGCCGGGGTGCCGTCGAGAACCTCACCGACCACGAAGGACGGGTCGACCCGACGCAGCCACATCTCCGGCCGCAACGTGATCCGGTGGGCCAGCGCCGGGGCCGCGACGTCCTTGACGTCCTCGGGCACCACGTAGTCCCGCCCGGAGAGCACCGCCCGTACCCGGGACAGCAGCATCAGTGCCAGCGAACCCCGCGGCGACGCGCCGACCAGCACCGACGGGTGCTCACGGGTGGCCGCGGTCAGTGCCACGATGTACCGGCCCACCGAGTCCTCCACCACGACGTCCTCCAACGCTGCCTGCATGGCGCGCAGGGTGCCGGCGTCGACCACCGGCTTGATCTCGGCCTCCTCGCGGCGGCGCGCCATCCGCCGACGCAGCACCTCCCACTCCTCGTCCTGCGCCGGGTAGCCGAACGACACCCGCAGCAGGAACCGGTCCAGTTGCGCCTCCGGCAACGGATAGGTGCCCTCGTACTCGATGGGGTTGGCGGTGGCGAGCACGTGGAACGGCTCGTCAAGCCGGTACGTCACGCCCTCCACCGAGACCTGCTTCTCCTGCATCGCCTCCAGCAGGGCCGACTGGGTCTTCGGCGGAGTCCGGTTGATCTCGTCGGCGAGCAACAGGTTGGTGAAGACCGGCCCGGCCCGGAAGGTGAAGTCACCGCTGCGCTGGTCGTAGAGGAACGAGCCGGTGACGTCGGCGGGCAGCAGGTCGGGGGTGAACTGTAGGCGCCGGAAGTCCAGGCCCAGTGCCTGGGCGAAGGACCGCGCGGTGAGCGTCTTGCCCAGCCCCGGCAGGTCTTCGAGCAGCACGTGGCCGCCAGCGAGGATGCCGGCGAGCACCAGCTCCAGGGCGTCCCGTTTGCCGACCACGACCTGGCCCACCGCGTCCAGTACGGCCCGGGCGAGGCGACCTACCTCGGTGGGGGGCATCGTCCGGCCGACGTCGTTCATCAGATCTTCTCCAGTTCGGCGACGATCGCCGCGAGGTCGCGCGGCGAGGGGGTGCGGCGGGGTGGGGTTTCCAGAAACGTCGACAGGTCATCGCCCAGGAGGGCGCGGGCCCGGGCCGGATCCGACTCACGGGTGACGCCGTGCTTCAGGCGCATCCGCTCGTCCGCCAGCTCGGCCAGGCGGGGCAGGATCACGGTGGTGAACCGTTCGGGACGGGTCTTGGACCACTCCAGGGGAGTCGCCCAGCCGTTGATCGCGCCTCGCAGCGCGTCCCGGGCGTCCCAGTTGTAGGTGCCGGGCTCCTCGCCGCCCCGCGACGACGAACCGCCCTGGCCGGACTTCGGTGGTGGGGCGAGGGTGGCGACGATCCGGCGTACCACCAGCAGCGCTACCACGGCGGCGACCAGCACCAGCAACGACACCCGCAGCCCGACCGCGCGCAGCCCGGCGACGGCCACCACGGTCACCACCGCGGTGATACCCAGCACGCCGGCGACGGTACGCAGCCGCCCGCCCCGGCGCGGCTCGGACTGGACCGGCCGCTCCTCGGAGAAGCTGAGCAGGTCGTCGATACTCGTACTGCTCACGCCGGCTCCCGCTCGGCCAGTTCGGTCAGTTCGCCGCGCAACCGGCGCAGCGCCACCCGGGCCTGGTCCCTGGTCCGTTCGTCCACCGGACGGGTGGCGTACCTGGCCTCGCGGTAGACGTGCGCGAACTCGGCCAGCACGTCGGCACTCACGATCGCCGGCACGCCGGTGGACGGATCACCGCGAAGCAGCCGGGTGACCAGGTCGGTGGGGGTGTCGCCGGTCAGCCGGGGCACCCCGGCGACGGCTGCGGCCTCTTCGAGGCGTACCCAGCAGGCGATCACCGCGGTCCGCGGGTCGGTGGCGCGGTCGTCCAGGTCGACCAGGCCGGCGTCGACGGCCGCCACCACCTCCGCGGCGGTACCTTCGGCGCTGCGCCGGGTCGGCTGCGCGGGCAGCGCCCGGGTGACCCGCCGCGCCACCCCCCGCGCCACGGTCCAGATCAGATAGCTGAGGGCGGCCAGCAGCGCCAGCCCGAGCACCGCCACCGCCACAGTGCCGAGCCAGGACGGGATCCGGGTCCGGGTCTCCTCGGCGGCCTCGCGGGGCTCGGCCGGGATCGACGGACGCGGCTCCCCGCTCGGGTACTCCAACACGAAGGGCGCATCCTTGACGGCGGGCGGTATCCGGCTCGCGCCGATCGACGAGTGCGCGGTGGCGAGGGTAACGGCTGCGAGCAGGGCAATCACCGCCGTCACCGGCCACCAGCTGCGAAGCACGTCCATCGGTTACCTCCGGGCCATCGGGGCGTACGGCGGGACGGCACCCGTACCGTCCGCCATCGTCATCGCCCCGCCGCCTCAGTCCACCCCGGCCAGCAGTTTCGCCCGGGCGAACACATCGTCCAGCATCTCTGGTGTCAGCCGACCGGTGAAGGTGTTCTGCTGGCTGACGTGGTAGCAACCGAGCAGTTCCGGTCCGGCCGTGCCGGACCAGTGTGCCCCATGCCCGAACGACGGTCGCGGGCTGGGCGGAGGGACGCCGTACCCGGCACGTAACGCCGGCCACCACGCGGCCCAGGCGAAGGCACCCAGCGCCACCACCACCCGCAGCGTCGGCCGGATCAGCTCGACCTCACGATGCAGCCAGGGCGCGCAGGTGTCCCGCTCGCCCGGGGTCGGCTTGTTGTCGGGTGGGGCGCAGCGTACGGCGGCGAAGATCCTCGTCTCCCGCAGCGCCAGTCCGTCGTCGGCGGCCACACTCGTCGGCTGGTTGGCCAGGCCGGCCCGGTGCAGGGCGGCGAAGAGCACGTCACCGGACCGGTCGCCGGTGAAGATCCGGCCGGTGCGGTTGCCGCCGTGCGCGGCCGGGGCCAGCCCGAGGATGGCGATCCGGGCCGCCGGATCGCCGAAGCCGGGCACCGGCCGTCCCCAGTACTCCTGATCGCGGAAGGCCGCCCGCTTCGTGCGGGCCACCTCCTCCCGCCAGTCGACCAGCCGGGGGCAGGCAAAACAGTCGGCAACGTACGCGTCCAGGTCGGCCAGATCAGTCGCCCGCGCGGCGCGGGCGACGACCTCGACGGGGGTACGCGACTCAGCCAAGCTTGGCCCGGAAGAGTTCCAGGGTGCGCGCCCAGGCGCTGGTGGCGGCCCGCTGGTCGAACTTCTCCGGCCGATCCTCGTTGAAGAAGGCGTGCGCGGTGCCCGGATAGTCGTGCAGTTGGCAGCTGCCGCCGGAGTTCTCGATGGCCCGGCGTACCGCCTGGACACCCGGGTCGGCAGAGGTGCCGTCCGCCTCGGAGCAGTGCACCAGCGCCTCCTTGCCCGCGTAGTCGGTCCACTCGGTACGCATGCCTTCCCAGGGCAACTGGGGATAGAAGGCGGCGGTGGCGACGATCCGATCGGAGAAGTTCGCGGCCCACAGCGCCAGGCTGGCCCCGGCGCAGAACCCGGCGCACCCCACCTTGCCGGTGACCTCGACCCGGCCGGCGAGGTAGTCGGCGGCGGCGGCGATCTCCCGTGCCGTCTCGTCCATCTGCGGGCCGTTGAGTAGCCGCCGCGGCTCACTCGGCTTCCCGGCCGGCTCGCCGTGCCGGAAATCGGGAGCGAGGGCGACGAAGCCCGCCTCGGCGAAACGGTCAACCACCGACCTGATGTGCGGCACGAGGCCCCACCAGTCCTGAATCACGATCACTGCCGGGCTTGCCGCGCCGGTGGCAGGTATCGCGAGATATCCCTCACCCGTGCCGCCATCACCACGGTAGGTCACCATCTCGCCCATCGGCCCGTCCTCCTAGCGGTCAGTCATCGTTGGCTGGTCGCCCAGTGGTCCTACGTGCGGGTAGCCTGCCACGCGGTGACCGCCGCCGGGAAGATGCCGGAACAGTGGCATTCACCTCCTGTTCGCGCTAGCGCCGATACCTCCCGTTCGCGTCTGCCAGACTCCAGGCGATGCCGTCGAGGATGTCGTGCTCGGAGGCGACCACGGCGGCCATGCCCGCCCGCTCCATGGCGACGCGGAGCACCAGTGCGCCGGCACCGATCACGTCGGCGCGGCCGGGATGCATCACCGGGATGGCCAGCCGCTGCTCGCGCGTCATGGCCAGCAGCTCGGCGGTCACCTCCGCCACCCGGTCGTACGACACTCGGGCGTGATGGATGCGGGCTGGGTCGTACCCGGTGAGGCCCTCGGCGATCGCGACGACGGTGGTGACCGACCCGGCGAGCCCGACCAGCGTGGCCGCCTGCCGTCCCGGCACGGCCGTAAGCGCCCGATCCACCGCGACCGCGATGTCGGCCTGGGCGGCGGCGATCTCGTCCAGCCCTGGCGGGTCACCGTGCAGGTGTCGCTCGGTCATCCGGACGCAGCCGATGTCCATGGAGATCGCGGCGTCGACCCCACCGTCCCGGGTGCCGACGACGAACTCGGTCGAGCCGCCACCGATGTCCAGCACCAGGTACGGCGACGGCGCGTCGGCGGGCAGGCCGCGCACCGCTCCGGTGAACGACAGCCGCGCCTCCTCGTCCCCGCTGACCACCTCCGGCGCGACGCCGAGCGTCTGCTCGACCATGGCGCGGAAGTCGGCCGCGTTCTCCGCGTCCCGGCTGGCCGACGTGGCGCACATCCGCACCCGCTCGACACCCAGTTTCTCGATCTCGGCGGCGTAGTCGGCGAGCGCGACCCGGGTCCGCTCGATCGCCTCCGGAGCGAGCCGGCCGGTGGCGTCCACGCCCTGACCGAGCCGGACGATCTCCATCCGCCGGCTCCGGTCGACAAGCGGTGCGGCCGGTCCCGCCGACGGGTCGGGCAGGTCGGCAACCAGCAACCGGATGGAGTTGGTGCCACAGTCGATGGCGGCCACACGCGTCGTCACGACGAAACCCTACCGCCACCACCGACCCACTCCTCCGGGCACCGCATGCACGGAATGTAGCCACACCGGCGGTGACTCTCCGGAGTCGAACAGCCGCACCCCCCGTCCTCCCCATCGCCCCCTTTGCTCTGCTTACCTATACGCAACCCCCTCATGAACAGGGGTTCCCTGAAAGCCCAGACCGATCCATACCCAGCCAACCATCACCGAAAGTAAACCTGTGCGTATGGGTAAGCAGAGCAAAGGGGCCAAGGTGGTAAGTGGACCAGCGGGGAGTCGGACACAGCGAGTGACAGCGCGACCCGGGTGACGGGGCCGAGCGGGGGCTGTCAGAGGCGTAGCAGCATGCGGGTGTTGCCCAGGGTGTTCGGCTTGACCCGTTCCAGGTCGAGGAACTCGGCGACACCCTCGTCGTACGAACGCAGCAGCTGCTCGTAGACCGGGTGCGGCACCGGGGCGCCGTCGATCTCACTGAAACCGAACGAACCGAAGAAACGGGTCTCGAAGGTCAGCACGAAGATGCGGGCCACCCCCAGCTCCCGTGCCGCGTCGATCAGCTCCGTAACGATCCGGTGGCCGATCCGCTGGCCCCGACAGCGGGGATCGACCGCCACCGTACGGATCTCGGCCAGGTCCTCCCACATGACGTGCAGCGCGCCGCAGCCCACCACCGCACCGTCGGAGACCCGGCTGGCGACCCGGAACTCCTGCACGTCCTCGTACAGGGTGACCGTGGCCTTGCTGAGCAGACGACGGTCGTCGGTGTAGGTGTCGACCAGTCGTCGGATCGCCCGCACATCGGCGGTGCGGGCCCGCCGAACCACGACGTCGCCCTCGCTCACCCGGCCTCCGGGACATCGACACAGCGTCCGGTCGTCCACCACGGTTCGACCAGGTCGAGCGTCTCGTCACCGAACGGGTTCACCCCCGGCCCGGCGGCGAGCGCGTGACCGAGCTGAACGTGCAGGCACTTGACCCGTCCGGGCATCCCGCCGGCGGAAATGCCGGCGATCTCGGGCACCTCGGCGATGGCGTCCCGGCGGGCCAGATAGTCCTCGTGCGCCGCGCGGTACCGGGCGGCCAACTCCGGGTCGGTGGCCAGCCGCTCCGCCATCTCCTTCATCAGCCCGGCCGACTCCAGCCGGCTGCACGCCGCGGTCGCCCGGGGGCAGGTCAGGTAGAACAACGTCGGGAAGGGAGTGCCGTCGGCCAGCCGGGGAGTCGTCTCCACCACGTCGGGCAGGCCGCACGGGCACCGGTGGGCCACCGCCCGGGTGCCGCGGGGCGGGCGTCCGAGCTGCGCGGCCACCGCGGCCAGATCGGCCTCCGTGGCCGGCTCCCGCTTCGGCGGGGGTACGGAGGCCGCCGCCGGCTCCTGCGGTGGTACGACAGTCACGATGCCATCTCTCGTCGGGTGCTCAGTCTTCGGTCTGGTGGGCGTCGGCGGCCCGCACGCTGGACCAGAGAGTGTCGTACCAGGGGTCGGGGGTGACCGGCGTTGCCGGGCCCTCGGCGGTGCCCGCCTCGCGGGCCGCGCCGGCCGGGTCGTCGAGCAGGATCAGCATCTTCTCACCGGGCCGCCGCATGAAGAACCGCTCCCGGGCCTGCGTCTCGATGTACGCCTCGTCCTGCCACTTCTCCGCCTGGGTGGTCAGCTCGGCGATCAGCTTCCGCTGGGCCGCCTGCGCAGCCTCCATCCGCTCGATGTCGGCCTGCTGATCCAGATAGACCCGGACCGGATAGGTGTAGGCGAGGGCGAGCGCGATCAGCACCGCGAAGAGCACTGTGGCCCGGCCGGTGAGACCTCGGGATCGGGGTGCGGACAGCCGCGTCACCGCACCGCCGGCAGCCGTGCGCCGGGCGGCGGCGGGGCGCTTGGCGGAGCGTACGCCCTCGGCACCGCGGGCGGCCGACGGCGCCCGGCCGGCGGCGGACCGCGACTCGGCACGGACACCGCCGTCGCGGGCCGTGCCGGGCCGGCCGGCGCGGGCCGGTCGACGCACCGGACGCTGACCACCCGGCGTGCGGCGCTGCTGCATCACACCCCTCCCCCGAGGTACGGCATCCGTCAGGCGGAACGGTAGCGCGGGAAGGCGCCCGCCCCGGCGTACCGCGCCGCGTCGGCCAGCTCCTCCTCGATCCGCAGCAGCTGGTTGTACTTCGCGACCCGGTCCGACCGCGCCGGCGCACCGGTCTTGATCTGACCGCAGCCGGTGGCCACCGCGAGGTCGGCGATGGTGGTGTCCTCGGTCTCGCCGGAGCGGTGGCTCATCATGCACTTGAAGCCGGCCCGGTGGGCCAGGTCCACCGCGTCCAGCGTCTCGGTGAGCGAACCGATCTGGTTGACCTTGACCAGCACCGCGTTCGCCGCCTTCTCGGCGATGCCCCGGGCGATGCGCTGCGGGTTGGTGACGAACAGGTCGTCGCCGACGATCTGGACCCGGTCACCGATCGCCGCGGTCAGCGTCTGCCAGCCGGTCCAGTCGTCCTCGGCCAGCGGGTCCTCGATGGAGACGATCGGGTACGCGTCGGCAAGCTTGGTGTAGTACTCGCTCATCTCCGCGGCGCTCTTGGCCGCGCCCTCGAAGGTGTAGCTGCCGTCGGCGAAGAACTCGGTGGCGGCGACGTCGAGGGCGAAGACGATGTCGGTGCCGAGCCGGTAGCCCGCCTTTTCCACCGCCTCTGCGATCAGGTCCAGCGCGGCGGCGTTGGTGGGCAGGTTCGGCGCGAAGCCGCCCTCGTCACCGAGCCCGGTGGACAGATCCTTCTTCTTCAGCACCGACTTGAGCGCGTGGTACACCTCGGCGCCGGAGCGCAGCGCCTCCCGGAAGCTCGGCGCGCCGATCGGCGCGATCATGAACTCCTGGATGTCGACGTTGCTGTCGGCGTGTGCCCCACCGTTGAGGATGTTCATCATCGGCACCGGCAGCAAGTGCGCGTTCGGCCCGCCCAGGTAGCGGAAGAGGCTCAGGTCGGCGCTCCCGGCTGCGGCCTTCGCCACCGCCAGGGAGACTCCGAGGATCGCGTTGGCGCCCAGCTCGGCCTTGTTGTCGGTGCCGTCGATGTCGAGCATCTTCTGGTCGATCGCCCGCTGCTCGCTGGCTTCGTAGCCGATGAGCTGGTCGACGATCCGGTCCTCGATGTTGGCGACCGCCTTCTCCACTCCCTTGCCCAGGTAGCGGCCCTTGTCACCGTCGCGCAGCTCGATCGCCTCGAAGGCGCCGGTCGAGGCGCCGGAGGGCACCGCCGCCCGGGAGATCGTGCCGTCGTCGAGCCCGACCTCGACCTCGACCGTCGGGTTGCCCCGCGAGTCCAGGATCTCCCGAGCCTCGATTACCTCGATGGTTGCCACTGAGTCGCTCCTCGTTCGTGTGGTCTCGTCCGGTTTGGGCCGCGACGGTGCGGCAGCGGCAGGTGTTGAACGCAGCGTATCGGTCCCCGCTCCCCGGCACGGCGACCGGGCGGGTCAACGACCACGCTCCGGTACCCGACGGGTCGGACATTCCCGGATTCTCGTGCCTCAACCGGCAACCGGTTTGCACGAGCGGGACCCGATCGACAAGGCTGGTCGCCATGCCCGCCGCCTCGACCACTCTCCGTACGCTCGCTGTGTCGGTCATCGCGTTGCTCACCGTCACCGGCTGTCAGGCGCTGGACGACGCCGGACGGGCCATGGGTCGATCCGACATCGTCAACGATCTCGCCGCGCGGATGGACCGGGCGCTGGAGCTGACCTACTCGGCGGAGTACCAGCTTCCCGGCGGGCGGAGCGCCTCCTTCGTCCAGTCGCAGGACCCGGCCCGGTCCAGCTACACCTGGCCCGGCGGAAAGGTGACAGTCACCGACGAGGCGACCACCCGATGCGACACCGACGGCGACCGGACCGTCTGCACGCTTGAGGAACCGCCCGCGCCCAACAGCAAGCCCTCGGTCGTGGTCTTCGCCGAGGCCGAGCTACAGGGGCTGGTCACTCCTCCGATGGTGATGGGGCGGCTGACCGCCGCGGCGTTGGATCCGGATGCGGTCATCAACGAGCGCAGCAGCACGGTCGTCGGCCACCACTCGACCTGTGTCGACGTACGCCAGGCCGCGGAGAGCTTCACCGCCTGCGTGACCGGGGAGGGCGCGCTGGGCAGCTTCACCGGCCAGGTCGACGGGCAACCTGTCGAGTTGGCGCTGAGCCGCTTCCGCGATCAGGTCGACGGCGGCGCCTTCGACCTGCCGGCGGGCGCCGACGTGGTGGACCGGCGCACCGAGGGCCCCTGAGCCGACGCCCCGGCAGCCGGGCGAGGCGCGGCCTACAGGTCGAGCAGGGTACGCAGGTGGCGCGGGGGTGGACTGCCGTGGGCGAGCATCCGGTCGTGCCAGTCCCGCAGCGACACGTGCGGTGGCCGGGCAGCGGCGATCTCGGCCACCTCGCTGTAGCCGACGAAGTACGTCGACAGCTGAGCCGAGGTCAGCAGCGCACGGCGCCATTTGCCCGCCGCCTCGCCCTCCTCCTGGAAGCCGCGTCCGGTCAGCAGCGCCATCGCCTCGGCCTCGGGCAGGTCCTCGGCGTGCGTCAGCTGGTCGAGCAGCGCGTTGAGGGTCATCCGTAGCTGCATCTTCAGCTGCTGCAACCGCACCGGCAGGCCACCGAAGCCACAGCCGACCATCAGCTCCTCGGCGTAGACCGCCCACCCCTCCACGAACGGGCCGGAGCGGATCAACGACCGTACCCGGGTGGAGCCGGCGTAACGCCGGGCGTGGGCGAGTTGGAGGAAGTGGCCCGGCATCGCCTCGTGCACGGTGAGGTTGCGGATCATGTGGTCGTTGTACTCGCGGTAGAACGACTCCACTCGGTGGGCGGGCCAGTCCACCGGCGTCGGTGCGATGCAGTAGAACGTCGGCACGGCGGCTGTCTCCAGGCCGCCGGGTGCGTCGCAGTAGGCCACCGCCACGCCCCGGGCGAACTGCGGCATCACCTGGATGGCGCACGGGTCTTCCGGCACGGTCACCAGGTCGTTGGCCCGGACGAAGTCACTCGTCTCGTCCAGGGTGATCGAGGCCAGGTCCACGATGGTGTGGTCGTCGGGATGTTCGGCGGCGAGCAGGTCGAGGGCTCGGCGTACGGTCTCGTCGTCGGCCGGACCACCGACCAGCTCGACCGCCGCCGCGCGGATCTCGTCGGTGACCCGGTCGAGGTTCGCCCAGGCCCGGCGCTGGATCTCGGCGGCACCCAACTCGGTGTCGAGTTCGTGCCACAGGCGTGCCTCCCAGCGCCGCCGGCCCAGCCGGGGATCGCGCCCCGGGCCGACGTCGGCCGCCAGGCCGGTGCGTAGCCAGGCGACGAACTCGTCGAGCGCGGCCAGCGCCGCGGTGGCGGCCGGCTCGATCCGGTCGATGCCGGCAGGCGCCTGCGCGAGCAGCGCGGGTACCTCGTCGCGGATCAGCGCCGCCACACCGGTGAACTGCCCGACCGCCGTCTCGGCGTGCACCCGGGGCATGTCACGCAAGGTCGCGCGCGCGGTCGCCAACGAATCCGGCACGGCGGCGAGGCGGCCGGCGAGGGCGGTCAACCGCACCTCCACCGGCGCGTACGGGCGGGACAGCAGGGCGTGCAGCAGTGGACCGGGGTTGTGCACGAGCGGATCCCACTCGTGCCCTCGGATCTCGGTCAGCTCGAACAGTTCCCGGTCGACCAGGGCGGAGAGCAGGGCGTGGTCGACCCGCTCCTCGATGTCGAGGTCGTCGGGGTCGATCTCGACAAGCGCGCTGGCCGCGTCGACGAGCATCGCCCGGTCCGCCGCGACCGCGTCGGCCGAGAAGTCCGGCAGCCGGTCGTCGACCCGATGATCGCCCGCCGTCCCGGCGAGCCCCGGCCGACTCCCCAGCAACGCCTCGACAACCCGCTCCCCCACCACCTGAAACCGCTCCACCCCCCGACCCTAACCACCCGCCGCCGACACGCCAGTTGATCAAGAAGTTCTGGTCGGCCCAAGGCCGGTCAGCAGACGCAAACTTCTTGATCAACCGGTGGTGTGGGGGGCGGTGGGGGTGGGGGGTGGGGTTGATTCGGTGGTGCGGATGGTTTGGGCGTGCGCCAGGGTGGTGCGGCGGAGGGCGGCTTCGGGGTCGAGGTCGGCGGCGTGGGCCTGGGCGACGGCGGCGAGCAGGTGGGCGCCGAGGGCGGTTTCCGGATCGGGTTGTGCCTCCGGTGCCGGCAGCGGCGCGGTGATGCCGACGCGGGCGGCACGCTCCAGGATCTTCGCTGCCAGGGCGAGCGCCGGCTGGCTCAACGCGATGCCGTCGAGGACGGAGCCGCGGGCCTTCTCCGCCTGCTTGATCCGCTCCCAGTTGGCGGTGATCTCCTCCAGGGTGCCCGCCTCGGCACCCGCGAAGACGTGCGGGTTACGCCGGATCATCTTGTCCACCAGCCCACCGGCCACGTCGTCGATGCTCCAGCGTTCGTCCTCGGGCAGCTCCTCGGCCAGCCGGGCGTGCAGCACCACCTGGAGCAGCACGTCGCCCAGCTCCTCGCGCAACGCGTCGGTGTCCCCGGCGCTTATCGCGTCGTACGCCTCGTAGCTCTCCTCCAGCAGGAACCCGGCCAGGCTACGGTGGGTCTGCGCCCGCTTCCACGGATCCCCGCCGGGCGAGAGCAGCCGGTCGAGCACGGCCACCGCGTCCAGCAGCCGCGCGCCCGGCGGATCCCACGAGCCGTACATCAGCTCCAGCTCCGCCAGCCCCGGCTCGCGGGCCAGGCGCAGCCCCAGCTCCCGGGCCAGCGACTCGTCCCCGGCCGGGCCGGCCAGCCAGACCACCGTGTCCTGCGCCGCCGCCGCGTCCAGCAGCGACGGCACCGGCGGCCCGTCGAGCACCCGCACCTCGGCGCCCGCCGACCGCAGCGCCGTGGTCAGCTCGCTCTCCTCGGCGGCCAGCACCGGAGCCGCGCGTACGACGTCCCAGGCGGCTGCCGTCAACAGCCCGGCCGGCAACCGGGGCGAGGTCACCAGCAGGACGATCCGGGGCATGCTCAGCCGTCGGTCGGCACGGCCGGCTCGGGCCGCGGCCTCGGGGTGGAGATGTCGTTTACCGCGTCGGAGGCCGGCTCACCCAGCGGCACGCCCACCGCGACGGCCTGCCCGGTGAAGCTCAGCACCGGGAACACCAACGGCCGGTACCTGGGGTTGACCGTCACGTCGTACGTCTCGACCGCCTCCCGCAGCGAGTTGCGGTTGGCCAGGGCCTGACGCAGCTGCTCCCCGTCGAGCTGGGAGGCGGCCTGCTCGACGGTCACCTCGGGCGGCACCGCGCCGGCCCGCTTGCCCGCCTCGACCAGGTCGGTCAGCTCCTGCTCGGTGGGGGCCACCGGAGCGCCGATCGGAATGCCGGACAGGCAGGTGTACAGCTCGGCGACCTGCCGCACGTACCCGGTCTCCGGGCTCAGACCGATGCCCTGTGCCACCTGCGCGGGGTCGACCTGGCTCTGCGGCCGGTACCCCTCGTCGGCGGAGATCCGCTCGCAGACCTCGCTGAGCACCAGGGTGCTCACCACCTGGCTGCGCCCGGGCAACTGGGGCTCCTGGCCGGGCAGCTGTGGCTCCTCGCCGAGCGGCGCCTCAGCCCCCTCGGTCGGGGTCGGGTTCTTCGCCTGAGCGTCGTCGATGACCTCGGTGACCGCGTCCTCGGTGATCCGGTGGTCACCGACGTACGCGGCGACACCAGGCTCGGAACGGCAACCGGCGAGGGCGACGAGGCCGACCGCCACGCTGGCGACGGCGACAAGACGGCGAGCACGCATGCCCGTCACTCTCTCATGCCCCTTACCCACCGCTGACACCGGCGGGTACGCCGAGGACGTCGGAGAGCAACTGGGCGCACCACTCCAGCAGGGCCTGGTCGCGCAGTGGCTCGCCACCGACCCGGCGGGTGGTCGGGCGGGGGACGCTTACCTGGTCCAGGGCCGCCTTGTAGACCGAGTCGGGGTGGTAGCGCTTGAGCCGCAGCTGCTTGGAGTCCGGCAGCGGCAGCGGGCCGAACCGGATGTGCTTGCCCTGCATGCTGACGTCGGTGAGGCCGTAGGACCGGGCCAGCAGCCGGAACCGGGCCACCGCGATCAGGTTCTGCACCGGCGCGGGTGGCTCGCCGTACCGGTCGGTCATCTCGGCGGCCACCTCCCGCAGCCGCTCGGAGTCGCGGGCCTCGGCGAGCTTGCGGTACATCTCCAGGCGCAGCCGCTCCACCCCCACGTAGTCGTGCGGCAGGTGCGCGTCCACCGGGAGATCGATCTTGATGTCGGCCTCCTCCTCCGGACGCTCGCCCTTGAACGCCTGCACCGCCTCGCCGACCATCCGCACGTACAGGTCGAACCCGACGCCCTCGATGTGCCCGGACTGCTCGCCGCCGAGCAGGTTGCCGGCCCCCCGGATCTCCAGGTCCTTCATGGCCACGTACATGCCGGCGCCCAGCTCGGTGTGCTGGGCGATGGTGGCCAGCCGCTCGTGGGCGTGCTCGGTGAGCGGCTTGTCCCCCGGATAGAGGAAGTACGCGTACGCCCGCTCCCGACCGCGGCCCACCCGGCCCCGGATCTGGTGCAACTGGGCCAGGCCGAGCAGGTCGGCCCGCTCCACGATCAGCGTGTTGGCGTTCGGGATGTCGATGCCGGACTCCACGATCGTGGTGCAGACCAGGACGTCGTACTCCTTCTCCCAGAAGCCGACCATCACCTTCTCCAGGGCGTCCTCGCCCAGCTGCCCGTGCGCCACCGCCACCCGGGCCTCGGGCACCAGCTCGCGCAGGCGTCGGGCCGCCCGTTCGATCGACTCCACCCGGTTGTGCAGGTAGAAGACCTGCCCGTCGCGGAGCAGCTCGCGGTGGATCGCGGCGGCTACCTGCCGGTCGTCCTGCGCACCGACGGCGGTGAGCACCGGGTGCCGCTCCTCCGGTGGGGTGGCGATTGTGGACATCTCCCGGATGCCGGTGATCGCCATCTCCAGGGTGCGCGGGATCGGGGTGGCCGACATGCTCAGCACGTCGACCGCCGCCCGCATCGACTTGAGGTGCTCCTTGTGCTCGACGCCGAAGCGCTGCTCCTCATCGACGATGACCAGCCCGAGCGACTTGAACCGGGTGGCGGACGCCAGCAGCCGGTGGGTGCCGATGACGATGTCGGCGGTGCCGTCGGCGACCATGGCGAGGGTCTGCTCGGCCTCCTTCGGCGTCTGAAAGCGGGACAGCTGCCGGATGGTTACCGGGAACTGACTCATCCGCTCGGCGAAGGTGTTGTAGTGCTGCTGCACCAGCAGGGTGGTCGGCACCAGCACGGCGACCTGCTTGCCGTCCTGCACCGCCTTGAACGCCGCCCGTACCGCGATCTCGGTCTTGCCGTAGCCGACGTCGCCGCAGATCAGCCGGTCCATCGGGATGCTCTGCTCCATGTCCCGCTTGACCTCTTCGATGGCGGCGAGCTGGTCGGGCGTCTCCTGCCAGGGGAAGGCGTCCTCCAACTCCCGCTGCCACGGGGTGTCCGGGCCGAAGTTGTGCCCCTTGGACGCCTTGCGGGCGGCGTAGAGCTGGATCAGCTGGGCGGCGATCTCGCGGACCGCCTTGCGGGCCCGGGCCTTGGACTTCTGCCAGTCCGAGCCGCCCATCTTGTGCAGGGTCGGCTGCTCGCCGCCGACGTAGCGGCTCAGCTGGTCGAGCTGGTCGGTGGGAACGAAGAGCCGGTCACCGGGCTGACCGCGCTTGCTCGGGGCGTACTCGATGACGAGGTATTCCCGGGAGGCGCCGTTGACGGTCCGCTGCACCAGCTCGACGTACCGGCCGATGCCGTGCTGCTCGTGCACCACGTGGTCACCGGCGCGCAGCTCCAGCGGGTCGATGGTGTTGCGCCGCCGGCTCGGCATCTTCCGCATGTCACGGGTGGACACCCCCCGACCACCGGTCACGTCGCTGCCGGTGAGCAGCACGAACCGGGCCGCCTCGTCGACGAAGCCACCGGTCAGGCTGCCGCAGGTGACAAGCAGCTCACCCGGGGCGGGCGCGGCCGGCACCTCCTCGGTCAGCCGGGCACCGAGACCGCCGTCGCGCAGCACCTCGACGGCCCGCTGGGCGGGGCCGTGGCCCTCGAAGACCAGCGCGATCGACCAGCCCTCGCCGGCCCACCGCTTCAGGTCGTCGACCACCCGGGCGGTCTCCCCGTGGTAGAGCGGTGCGGGCTGGGCGGTCAGCGCCACCGCGATGGCGTCGTCGGGAGTGACCTCGACCGCCTCCGGCTCGTCCTCCCACGGCTGCCGGGTCGCGGCCGGGCCGACCGGCTCGGCCAGGCCGAACGGGGACAGCGTCCACCAGGGCTGGCGCAGGGTCGCGGCGTGCGCGCGCACGTCGGCGAGGGTGTGGAAGGCGGCGGCGCCGAGGTCGACCGGGGCCTGGCCACCGACGGCGGCCGCGGCCCAGCTGGCCTGGAGGAACTCCTCCGAGGTACGCACCAGGTCGTGCGCCCGGGTGCGGATCCGCTCCGGGTCGCAGAGGAGTACGTGGGTGCCGGCTGGCATGCAGTCGAGCAGCAACTCCATCGAGTCGTTGCCGATCAGCGCCGGGGCCAGGGACTCCATGCCCTCCACCGGAACCCCGCCGGCCAGCTTGTCCAGGATCTCGGCCAGCTCCGGGTGCTGCTGCGCGAGCGTGGCGGCCCGGTCCCGGATCTCGGGGGTGAGCAGCAGTTCCCGGCAGGGCGGGGCCCAGAGCTGGGCGATCTGCTCGATGGTGCGCTGGTCGGCGACGGCGAAGGTGCGGATCTCCTCCACCTCGTCGCCCCAGAACTCGACCCGGGACGGGTGCTCGTCGGTGGGCGGGAAGACGTCGAGGATGCCGCCGCGTACGGCGAACTCGCCCCGCTTGGTGACCAGGTCGACCCGGGCGTACGCCATGTCGGTCAGCCGGCGGGCGATCTGCTCCAGGTCGGCCTCGTCACCGGCGGCCAGCCGGACAGGTTCCAGATCGCCGAGCCCCTTGAGCTGGGGTTGCAGCACCGAGCGGACGGGGGCCACCACCACCCGCAGCGGTCCGGTGCGCCCGTGCGCGTCCGTCGAGTCCGGATGCGCGAGCCGACGCAGCACGGCCAACCGCCGGCCGACGGTGTCGGAGCGCGGTGAGAGCCGCTCGTGCGGCAGCGTCTCCCAGCTCGGGAAGATCGCCACCTGCTCGGGCGGCAGCAGGCTGCCCAGCGCGGCGACGAGGTCCTCGGCCTCGCGGCTGGTAGCGGTGACCGCCAGCACCGGCCGACCCGCTCCGCCAGCGATCGCGTCGCCACCCGGGCTTCCGCCGCTAACCGGGCCGCCGGCCCGGTGGTCGGGATCCGCCGCCACCGCGGCGACCGCGAACGGGCGCAGCGCCGCCGGGGCGGTCAGGTCGAGCCCGTCGACCTGGGCCGCACCGGAGCGCGCCAGGTCACGGACGCGGGCCAGGCCCGGGTCGGCCAGGGCGGCGGCGAACAGTCCGGTGAGCGCAGTCATGATCACTTCCGAGGTGGGGACACGACGATCACCCCGCGTCCGGCCGGACGGGGGGTGTACGGATGCCAGCCTAGCTCCGCCCCCCGACCGTCTCCCCGTTTACCACCCCGCCCACCCACCACCCCACGAGCGTGCGCAACTTCGGGGAAGGTGCAGGCTGCGGTGCGAGGGAGGCCGCGCTTTCCCCGAAGTTGTCGCCTCGCCCGGGGGCGGCAGGGGCAGTGGCGGATCTTGACTGGTCGGGCGGGGGGTGATCGGGTGTAGGCGTGAGTGGGCAGTGGCGGGCACAGTTCGACGCGGAGGTCGCGTTCGCCAACGGCGGCGGCCTGAGCACCGAGGGATTCCGGCTGGACATCCCGGGCGACACGATCGACGACGCCGACCTGGCGGCGCTGTTCGTCCGGCATCTCGGCCTGCTGATGGTCTCCGAGGTACGGATCACCAACAAGACGGTCATCGAGGAACCGCACAAGGGCGGTCGCGCCGTCCGCGGTGCCCCGGGCGGCGTCCACGGGCGGCGGCTGATCGAGCTGAGTCACCTGGTCACCGACGGGATGACCACCCTGCCCGGCTGGCCGGCCCCGAAGATCACCGAGTGGCTGACCCGCGAGGCGTCCCGGAAGCACTACGCCCCGGGCACCGAGTTCCACGTGGCCCGGATCGACATGATCGCCAACACCGGTACCTACCTGGACACCCCCGCCCACCGGTACGCCGACGGTGCCGACCTGTCCGGTTTCCCGCTGGACCGGCTCGCCGACCTGCCCGGGCTCGTCGTCCGGCTGCCCGCCGACGCCCGCGCGGTGGACCGGCTGCTGCTGGCGCCGTACGACGTAGCCGGCAAGGCGGTGCTGCTGCACACCGGCTGGGACGCGCACTTCGGCACCCCCGGGTACGGCGCCCCGGAAGCGCCCCACCTGACCGGTGACGGCGCGCAGGCGCTGGTCGACGCGGGCGCCGCCCTGGTCGGCATCGACTCGATCAACATTGACGACATGGGTCCGGCGGCCGGTGGAGAGCGGCCCGCGCACAGCCTCCTGCTGGCCGCCGGCATCCCGATCGTGGAGCACCTGACCGGGCTGGACGCCCTGCCGCCGGAGGGCTTCCGATTCACCGCCGCCCCGCCGAGGGTGGCCGGTATGGGCACCTTCCCCGTCCGCGCCTTCGCCGTCGTCGACTGAGGGGCGTCGTCAACCGAGCGTCGTGGACTCAGGGGCAAGGTCAACTCCGGATACGGGATGTCGCGGCTTCCGTCGGCGCGGATACCGCGACATCCCGCATGTCGAGTGGATGTCGCGCACCGGGCAGGCCGGCGGAGGGTGAGACGATCGCCACTCGATCTTCACGTCGGGGCTGCGGGGGCTGAGCCAACGACCTCGTGTCCCGACGCTACCGGCGGTGACCAGCGGTTTTCGACTGCCGGAAGCCCTCGGCCGGCGCACCTCGGCAGCGTCGAAGTCTGAGCAGGGTCCCCCTGAAACGAAGGGCGTTATCAAGGGGCCCTTCCTTCCGGGCGGGTTCGCGTGGATACGATCGGGGGAGTCGGACAGCGCTGTCCTTCGTACTTGACGTGAGGAGCGCATGGTGACCGACCAGCACGATCACGACGGCCCCGACGCCGCCCTGCGCGCCGACATCCGCAGGTTGGGCACGTTGCTCGGGCAGACCCTGGCCCGCCAGGAGGGACGCCCGCTACTCGACCTCGTGGAGGAGATCCGGGCCCAGGTCCGCACCGACGCCCCGGCCGCCGCCCGGCGGCTCGGCGGGCTGGATGTGACCACCGGCACCAAGCTGGCCCGCGCCTTCTCCACCTACTTCCACCTGGCCAACATCACCGAGCAGGTGCACCGGGCCCGCGACCTGCGCCGTCGGCGCGCCGTCCAGGGCGGCTGGCTGGATCAGGCGGCCAAGATGATCGCCGAGCGCGGGGTGCCGGCCGAGGAGATCGCCTCGGTGGCCCGCCGGTTGGCGGTACGTCCGGTCTTCACCGCCCACCCGACCGAGGCGGCCCGCCGGTCGATCCTGTCGAAGCTGCGCGCGATCGCCGACGAGTTGGACGCCGAGACGGCCAACGCGATCCTCTACGGCGCCAGCGACGAGGGCCCGGCGAACCGGCGGCTGGCCGAGCTGCTGGACCTGATGTGGCAGACCGACGAGCTGCGGTTGGACCGGCCGGACCCGACCGACGAGGCGCGAAACGCCATTTACTACCTGCGTGACCTGTACGCCGAGGCGGCTCCGCAGGTGCTCGACGACCTCGCCGAGACGCTCCGTACGCTCGGCGTGGAGACCTCGCCGACGGCCCGGCCGCTGACCTTCGGCACCTGGATCGGCGGTGACCGGGACGGCAACCCGTTCGTCACCCCCACGGTGACCCGCGAGGTGCTGGCCATTCAGCACGAGCATGGCCTGACCGCCACCGAGGCGGCGATGGAAGAACTGATCAACGAGGTGTCGGTGTCCCGCCGGCTGCGCGGGGTGTCGCTCGACCTGTCCGCCAGCCTCGCCGCCGACCTCGACGCGCTGCCCGAGGTGGCACCCCGGTTCCGCCGGGTCAACGCCGAGGAGCCGTACCGGCTCAAGGCCCGTTGTGTCCGGGCCAAGCTCGCCAACACCCGGGCCCGGCTGCGCCAGGGCACCCCACACGTGCCGGGGCGCGACTACCGTGGATCGGCCGAGCTGATCGCCGACCTGGATCTGCTGCGCGCCTCGCTGGCTCGCAACTCCGGCCAGCTCACCGCCGTCGGACGGCTCGCCTCGACCATCCGTACCGTCTCCGCGTTCGGCCTGCACCTGGCGACCATGGACGTACGTGAGCACGCCGAGAAGCACCACGAGGTGCTGACCCAGCTGTACGCGGCGGTGGGTGAGGTCGACGACTACCCGTCGCTGAGCCGGTTGGAGCGCACCAAGCTGCTCGCTGACGAGCTGACCGGCCGCCGGCCGCTGTCGACGGCGGACACCCCGCTGAGCGAGTCGGCCCGTAAGACCTTCGACGTGTTCAGCACCATCCGTGAGGCGCAGGACCGGTTCGGCTCCGAGGTGATCGAGTCGTACATCATCTCGATGACCCTCGGCGTGGACGACGTGCTCGCCGCGGTGGTGCTCGCCCGCGAGGCCGGCCTGGTCGACGTGCACAGCGGCCGGGCCCGGATCGGCATCGTGCCGCTGCTGGAGACGCCGGCCGAGCTGAACTCCGGCGGGGAACTGCTCGACGAGCTGCTGTCGCTGCCGGCGTACCGGGCGCTGGTGGCGGCCCGGGGCGACGTGCAGGAGGTGATGCTCGGTTACTCCGACTCCAACAAGGAGGCCGGCATTACCACCAGCCAGTGGTCCATCCACCGGGCCCAGCGCGCGCTGCGCGACGTGGCTGCCCGGCACGGGGTGCATCTGCGGCTCTTCCACGGTCGCGGCGGCACGGTCGGGCGCGGTGGTGGCCCCACCCACGACGCGATCCTGGCCCAGCCGTACGGCACCCTGGACGGGGCGATCAAGGTGACCGAGCAGGGCGAGGTCATCTCCGACAAGTACACCCTGCCCGCGCTGGCCCGGGAGAACCTGGAGCTGAGCGTGGCCGCCGTGCTTCAGGCGACGCTGCTGCACACCGGGCCTCGGCAACCCGCCGAGATGTTGGAACGCTGGGACGCGGCGATGGACGTGGTGTCCGAGTCGGCGTTCCGGTCGTACCGCTCGCTGGTGGAGGATCCGGACCTGCCCGCGTACTTCTGGGCTTCCACCCCGACCGAGCTGCTCGGTGCGCTGAACATCGGCTCCCGGCCGGCGAAGCGGCCGAACACCGGTGCCGGGCTGTCCGGGCTGCGGGCCATCCCGTGGGTGTTCGGCTGGACCCAGACCCGGCAGATCGTGCCCGGCTGGTTCGGCGTCGGCTCCGGCCTGGCCGCCGCCCGGGAGGCCGGGCTCTCCGACGTGCTGGCCGAGATGCACCGCAACTGGCACTTCTTCCGCACGTTCCTGTCCAACGTGGAGATGATGCTGACCAAGACCGACCTCGGCATCGCCCGGCGGTACGTGGAGACCCTGGTCCCGAAGAAGCTGCACCCGATCTTCGACAAGATCGAGCAGGAGTACGAGCTGACCCGACGTGAGGTGCTCGCGGTCACCGACTCACCGGACCTGCTGGAGAACTCCCCGGTGCTGCAACGCACCCTCGCCGTACGCGACACCTACCTGGAGCCGCTGCACCACCTTCAGGTGGCGCTGCTGCGGCAGTACCGCGACTCGGGTGCGGCCGGACGGGCAGTGGCCACCGCACCGGGTGGCCGACGCGCCCCCAGCGACGGCACGGCCCTGGAACGGGCCCTGCTCACCACGGTCAACGGCATCGCGGCCGGCATGCGCAACACCGGCTGAGCTACCGGACCTCGCCCCAAGATCCGCACAGTTTCAGGGATGTTGCTGCCTCAACTCTGGGGCGTCGTCGAGGCAGCAGTATCAGGCGAGTTGCGTGGAACCCGCTGCGACGAGCCCGGTGCTGCGGAAATCGCTGCGCGCCCGGACGGGTGCGCAGCGCCCGTCTTTGGCAAGCTGCTGAGGATGGAGTTCTCGACCCTTGCGGTTGTCGTCGTCTGCCTCGGTGCCGGCGGCGCGGTCGGCTGGTTCGCCGCCCGGGCCCGCTCGGCTACCGACATCGCCCGGCTGGACGCCACGCTGCGCGCCACCCGCGAGGGTGAGGGTCGGCTGGAGCAGTCGATGCGGGCGCTGAGCTACGAGGCGACGGCCCAGTCGCAGGAGGCGGTCGCCCGGGCGGTGGCCCCGCTGCACGAGACGCTGCGGCGTTACGAGCAGCGGGTCGCCGACCTCGAACGCGAGCGGGTCGACGCGTACGCCGAGCTGCGCGAGCAGGTCCGCGCCATGAGCACGGTCTCGGGTGAGCTGCGCACGGAGACCAAACAGCTGGTGGCGGCCTTGCGCGCGCCACAGGTACGCGGCCGGTGGGGCGAGCATCAGTTGCGCCGCATCGTCGAGGCCGCCGGCATGTTGGAGCACTGCGACTTCGCCGAGCAGGTGACTGCCGCTACCGACCAGCAGACGGTACGCCCCGACCTGGTGGTTCGGCTGCACGGCGGCCGGAGCGTGGTGGTGGACGCCAAGGCGCCGTTCGACGCGTACCTCACCGCGATGGAGGCGCGCGACGAGCGGGGCCGGGACACCCACCTGGACGCCCACGCCAGACACCTTCGGGCGCACGTCGACGCGTTGGCCGCCAAGTCGTACTGGGCCGCGTTCGAGTCCACTCCGGAATTCGTGGTGCTGTTCGTGCCGGCCGACCCTTTCCTGGACGTCGCCCTGCAACGCGATCCGACGCTGTTGGAGCACGCATTCGCCCGCAACGTGGTGCTGGCCACCCCGGCCACCCTGGTCGCGCTGCTGCGTACCGTGGCCTGGTCGTGGCGGCAGGAGCAGCTGACCCGCAACGCGATGGCCGTGCACACGGTGGCGCGGGAACTGTACGGACGGTTGTCGACCCTCGGCGACCACGTCGGCAAGCTCGGCGCCTCGCTCGGTGGCGCGGTCACCGCGTACAACCGGGCGGTGGGCTCGCTGGAGGCGCGGGTGCTGGTGAGTGCCCGGAAACTGGCCGAGCTGGGCGTGTCGGATCAGGAACTGCCCACCCCGGGGCAGGTGGAGCTGGCTCCCCGGCAGCCTCAAGCGCCGGAGCTGCTCACTGATTCCACTTCAGATGATCGAACTCGGTCTAACTGAAATTAGCCCTTACCATCTTCGATGTGACAATGAGCGTCTCGCATATCACGAGATGGTCACAACGTACCCAACGGTAGTGACATCGACGGTCGGCACCACGAAGGATTTCGCTCACGCGTGCCCTGCATCTGAGGGCGCCCTGTTCTCTGGAGGAAAGAGAACGTGAGTAAACCCCGAAACCTGAGCCGGCGTACCTCGGCCGCGCTCTTCGCCTCGGTGATGGCCGCCAGCGCCGTGACCGTGGCGGGCGGTGCCGCCACCGCGAGCGCCGCTCCTGCCGGACCGGACGCCGCGCAGGCCACCCCCGCCGAGGCGATGGACCAGCACGACGCCAAGCTGCTCGCTGAAGCGGAGGCGAAGAAGGCCCCCACCGTCACGATGATCGTCGCCACCGACAAGGGCAAGGCGAGGGACGTCGCCGACGACCTCAAGGACCTCGGCGCGGCCGTCACCGAGCGCTTCGACACCATCGGTTACGTGCTCGCCAAGGTGCCGACCGGCAAGGCGGTCAAGGCCGCCAAGCTGCCGGGCGTGGCCGCCATCGACCTGGACGAGAAGATCCAGCTCCCGGACCCGAAGCCCGAGGTCGCCCCCGGCGGCAAGAAGGGCAGCAAGCAGGGCGGCACGCTCAGCGGACCTGGCGCCAAGACCAAGGCCGACAACCCCTACATGCCGACGAACGAGACCGGTGCGGTCAAGTTCGTCAAGCAGCACAAGAAGTGGGACGGCCGAGGCGTCACCATCGGCATCATGGACTCCGGTGTGGACCTGGAGCACCCGGCACTGCAGGAGACCACCACCGGCGAGCGCAAGATCGTCGACTGGGTGACCGCGACCGACCCGTTCGAGGACCCCACCTGGCGGCCGATGATCAACCAGGTGACCGGCCCTACGTTCGCCCTGGCCGGCCGCACCTGGACCGCGCCGGCCGGCAGCTACCGGTTCAACCTGTTCAGCGAGAACATCACAAACAACAGCGACCCGGCCGGTGACGTCAACCGCGACGGCGACAACACCGACCAGTTCGGCATCCTGTTCGACCCGGCGACCAACAACATCTGGGTCGACTCCGACCAGGACGGCGACTTCACCGACGAGGCCGTGATGCGGCCGTACAAGGAGAAGTTCGACGTCGGCCACTTCGGCACCGACAACCCGGCGACCCCGGTCACCGAGCGGATGTCGTTCGTCGTCGAGTACCGCAAGAACGTCGACACCACCCCGGTCGGCGGTCCCGGCCTGGTGGATTACGTAAACATCGGCATCATCGAGAGCGCCCACGGTACGCACGTCGCCGGCATCACCGCCGCGAACGACATGCTCGGCAACGGCGCCTTCGACGGTGCCGCCCCCGGTGCCAAGATCGTTTCCTCCCGTGCCTGCTCCTGGGGCGGTGGCTGCACTGCCGCCGCGCTCACCACCGGCATGGCCGATCTGGTGATCAACCGCGGGGTCGACGTGATCAACATGTCGATCGGTGGCCTGCCCGCGCTCAACGACGGCAACAACGCCCGCGCCACCCTCTACAACAACCTGATCACCACGTACGGGGTGCAGATGTTCATCTCGGCCGGCAACTCCGGCCCGGGTGTGAACACCATCGGCGACCCGTCGGCGTCGACAAACGTGGTGAGCGTCGCCGCCAGCGTCAGCAAGGACACCTGGCTGGCCAACTACGGCTCGGTGGTCAAGAAGAAGAACGCCCTGTTCAACTTCTCCTCGCGCGGCCCGCGTGAGGACGGTGGCGCCAAGCCGAACATCGCCGCACCGGGTTCGGCCATCTCCACCACCCCGGTGTGGCAGCCCGGCAGCCCCGTCGCCGAGGCCGGCTACTCGCTGCCGCCGGGCTACGGCATGTTCAACGGCACGTCGATGGCCTCCCCGCAGGCCGCCGGTGCCGCCGCACTGCTGCTCTCGGCCGCCCGGGCGACCGACAAGGGCATCACCCCGGAGATGCTGCGCCGGGCGATCTACACCTCGGCCAAGCCGATCGCCGACACCCCGACCTACGGGCAGGGTTACGGCATGTTCAACGTGCCGGGTGCCTGGAAGCTGCTGAAGAAGGGTGTGCAGACCCGCTCGTACACCTCCGACGCCCCGGTCTGCACGGTGCTCTCCGGCCTGCTGGCCACTCCGCACCAGGGCACCGGCGTCTACAACCGCTGCGGCTCCGCCGACGGCGGCCACAAGGTCAACCAGTCGAAGTCGTACCAGGTCACGCTGACCCGGACCAGCGGCCCGGCCGGCAACGTCAAGCACAACGTGGGTCTGCGCGGCAACGACGGCACCTTCTCGGCGCCGAAGAACGTCAGGCTGCCGCTGAACACGCCCGTCACCATCACGATCATCGCCAAGCCGAAGACCGTCGGCGCGCACAGCACGATCGTGACCGTCGACGACCCGGCCACCAACACGATCGACTTCGAGGTCTCCGCCGTCGTGGTGGCCTCGAACGACGTCAGCAAGCCCAACTTCGCCTACTCGGCGCAAGGCTCGGTGGACCGCAACAACACCACGTCGTACTTCGTGACGGTGCCCCCGGGCGCCGGTGCGCTGCAGGTGAACCTCTCCGGCATCGCCACCGGGTCGCAGACGCGCTTCATCGCGTTCAACCCGTGGGGTGTGCCGGTGGAGAGCACCTCCAGCCTGGCCTGCTTCACCAACCACGTCAGCACGGTCGTCTGCAACGCCTTCGAGCGCGACTACCAGAACCCGATGCCGGGTGTCTGGGAGATCGAGGTCGAGTCCCGGCGTACCTCGCCGTCGCTGAACAACCCGTACCAGATCCAGGCACGGGTGCAGGGCGTCGCGGTCGAGCCGGCCGTGGTCGAGCTGCCGTCGGTCACCGCCGGCGCCCCGACCCCGGTCACCTGGTCGCTGAAGAACACCTTCGGCCCGGTCACGGTGACCGGCCAGGGCGGCGCGCTGGCCAGCTCGCACGCGGAGCGGCCAACCATCGTCGAGTACGCGACGCAGGAGTACACCGTGGATGTGCCGGCGGGCGCCACCAGCTTCACCGCCCGCATCGGTAACACGTCGGACGCCGGTGCCGACCTCGACCTGTTCGTCTACCGGGGCGGCAGCCTGATCGCGTACAACGCGGACGGGGACTCGGAGGAGTTCGTGACCCTCAACAACCCGGCTGCGGGCACCTACACCGTCGTCGTCGAGGCGTACTCGGTCGACGGTGCCGGTGGCAGCACCGAGTACGACTACCGGGACTCGTTCTCCTCTCCGGCGCTCGGCACCCTCTCGGCGTCGAGCACGCCGCTCAACCTGGCCCACGGTGCCACCGGCACCATCTCGGGCACGGTGACGGCCCAGTCCGCCCCGTCCGCGGGCCGGAGCCTCTACGGTGAGCTGACCGTGGTGACCACCGAAGGCGCGGTCGTCGGCCGCGGCGCGGTCTCCATCGGCGCGGTGAACTGACACCACCCGCACCACCAAGGAAGCCCGTCTCCGGTTCTCCGGAGACGGGCTTCCGTCTGTCCAGGGGCCGGGCCGGTCAGCTGACCGGCCCGGCCCGTTGCGGCCGACGGGCACGCAGACCCACCACGAGCAGCAGGTACGCGGCCAGCTCCAGGGCGACGACCACGGCCGGTCCGGGCGCGGCGAGACCGGGCGCGGCCTGGGAGGCGGCCGTGAACAGGCTGCCCCGACCCAGCAGATGCAGTGGCAGCGGCAACGAATCGCAGACCACGTCGATCCGGGTCAGAGCGATCAGCACCAGCAGCACGGCGCCGCTCGTCGCGAGCCGTCGCCGCTGCGCGTGAAGCAGGACCACCAGGACGATCGCCCCGAGCGCCAGCGCAAGGGGCACCAACGCCGCCACCCCGGTGGCGACGATCCGTTCGCCGGAGTCGTCGCCGAGCCCGGGCCGCTGTCGCCGAGCCTCCGCCAGTTCCAGGTGGACTCCGATCAGGCGGGCGGCCGCGTACCCGGTCACCAGCACTCCGGCCAGCACCGCCGCCACGCGCACCGGCCGACCGAGGCGGACAGGCCGATTCGGTCCGAGCCGTACCGTCAACACCAACACCATGACGAAGGCCAGGGCCGCCCAGTTCGCCACGAGTGCGGCGATTACCTCCTGGAACGGGTCAGGCCGGCCCGCCTCCATGAACGCCCAGTGCCCGGGGCCGACGGTGGGCATGGTGATCCACGCGTCGACCACCAACGCGGCGAGCGCCACCGCCACCCCCCAGTGCGAGACCGGCATCCCGAAGGCAGCGCTCGGCATGGGCGACTCGCCCGGCAGGGCCGGGTTGTCCGGCGCGACGGCTGACATCTCCGGGCCCAGCCCGGCCCGGAGGCCGGTCAACGCGTACGCCGCCAGCAGCAGCAGCGCGAGCACCTCGGCCTGGCGCAGCAGGGCGACACCGGTGAGAGTGCCGAGGACGTGGACGGTGGCGAGGATGCCGGCCGCCGTAGGAAGGATCGCTCGGTACCGCACCCGGGCATCCTGCCATCGATTGATCCACATCGTCGGCCCGTGCTGTCGCCGAGGCCGACCCGGAGCCGCGCGTCGGCACGCCCGGCGGCCGGTCTGTTTACACGCCCGGCGGCTGGGGCTGCTTGGCGCGCCTGGCGGCCGGGTCCGTTGGCGCGCCTGGCGGCCGGGTCTCAGCCGCGCTTGGCGGAGGCCACGACGAACGGGGTGCCCTGCTGGCAGGTGGACATCATGGTCGGGTCGGGACGGCCGGTCACCGTCACCGACGCACCCGCGGTGAGCACGTCACGGGGACCACCGAGCAGCAGGTAACCGTCGAGCAGCAGACAGCCGGGCTCGACGCCGGACTCGATCCGGCCGGTCACCGTGATCTCACCGGTCACGGGTGGCTTCGACGGGGCGGTCGGCCTGACCGTCGGCCGGGTGGTGGGTACGGTCGGGTCCACCGGATCGGAGGGCGAGGGCACCGGTGCGGACCCGGTCGGGTCGGGGGTGGGCAGCTCGGTCACCGGTGACGCTCCCGTCGGGGTCGGGGTGGCGGTGCCGTCCCCCGCGTCCTGGCCCGCACAGGCGGCGAGCGCCGTGCAGACGATCAGCGCGGTCGCGGCGATCCGAATGGTCCTCATACGAAGCTTTGACGCACCGGGCCGGTGAACAGTTCCACCGCGCCTGCCTGGCATGCTCACGGGCCTGCTCGGTGGGCTCACGGGACTGCTCGGCGGCTTAGTCGCGGGCCGCCGCCGCAGCGGCCTTCATGTCGCGCTTGAGTTCCTGCGGCAGTGAGAAGGTGAGCCGTTCGTTCGCGGTCACCACCTCCTCCACGTCGGTGAAGCCGCGCTCGGCGAGGTGCGCCAGCACCTCCTGCACCAGTTCCTCCGGCACGCTGGCACCCGAGGTCAGACCCACCGTCCGCGCGTCGGCCAGCCAGGCGTCCTCGATCTCGTGGGCGAAGTCGACCAGGTGGCCGCCACGGGCACCACCGTCCAGGGCCACCTCGACCAGGCGCACCGAGTTGGACGAGTTGCGTGAGCCGACGACGATCACCACGTCGCACTCCGACGCGATCTCCTTGATCACGTGCTGCCGGTTGCTTGTGGCGTAGCAGATGTCGTCGCTGGGTGGTGACTGGAGCATCGGCAGCCGCTTCTTGAGCCGGGCGACGGTCTCCATCGTCTCGTCCACCGACAGCGTGGTCTGCGACAGCCAGACCACCTTGTTCGGGTCCCGCACGGTGATCCGGTCGGCGTCCTCCGGGCCGTCCACCAGCTGGATGTGCTCCGGCGCCTCGCCGGAGGTGCCGATGACCTCCTCGTGCCCCTCGTGGCCGATGAGCAGGATGTCGTAGTCCTCGGCGGCGAACCGCTTCGCCTCGTGGTGCACCTTCGTCACCAGCGGGCAGGTGGCGTCGATCGCCTTCAGCGACCGCTGCTTCGCCTGCTCGTAGACCTCGGGAGCCACGCCGTGCGCGGAGAAGATCACAGTGGCGCCCTCGGGCACCTCCTCGTTCTCCTCCACGAAGATCGCGCCCTGGGCCTCAAGCGTCCGCACCACGTGCTTGTTGTGCACGATCTGCTTTCGGACGTAGATGGGGGCACCGTAGAGCTTGAGCGCCTCCTCGACGGTCTGCACCGCCCGGTCCACGCCCGCGCAGTAGCCGCGGGGCTTGGCCAGGAGCACGCGCTTGCCGGTCCGGGGAGTCGCCTCTACCTCAGTCACCCCTGCATCCTACGTGCCATCCCCACACCCGGCAGCGGGCCGCAGCGACGCCCCGCCGCCAACGACACGCCGCCGGCACAACCTTCATGATCAACCTTCAGCGGGGCGAAGGGTCGTAGGGTGGGCGGGTGGGTGTGGGTGAAGGGGCTGAGGGAAAAAGCAGCTCGGAGGAACCGTGGCCGGTACGCGTGGTCAGTCAGAAGATCGGCGCTTGGGTCGCCCGGCTCGGATGGGTGTGGGTCGACGGGCAGGTGGCGCAGATCAGCCGACGGCCCGGCGCCAGCACCGTGTTCCTGACTCTGCGTGACCCGTCCGCCGACCTGAGTCTCACGGTCACCACCAACCGCGACGTGCTCGACCTCGGCGCGCCGGAACTGCGCGAGGGTGCCCGGGTGGTGCTGCACGCCAAGCCCGAGTTCTACGCCGCCCGGGGCACGCTCAGCCTGCGCGCCGACGAGATCCGCCAGGTCGGCCTCGGTGAACTGCTCGCCCGGCTGGAGAAGCTCAAGAAGCTGCTGGCCGCCGAAGGGCTGTTCGACCGGGCGCGGAAGCGCCGCCCGCCGTTCCTGCCCCAGCGGATCGGGCTGATCACCGGTCGGGCCAGCGCAGCCGAGCGGGACGTCCTGACAAACGCCCGCCGACGCTGGCCGGCGGTGGAGTTCCGGACGGTGAACGTGGCCGTGCAGGGCCCGGCGGCCGTCCCGCAGATCGTGGACGCGCTCAAGGCGCTGGACGCGGACCCGAGCATCGACGTGATCATCCTGGCCCGGGGCGGCGGCGGCATCGAGGACCTGCTGCCCTTCTCCGACGAGGCGCTGTGCCGGGCCGTCTTCGCCTGCCGTACGCCGGTGGTCAGCGCCATCGGCCACGAGACGGACGCACCGCTTGTCGACTACGTGGCCGACGTCCGGGCGTCGACCCCCACCGACGCAGCCAAACGGGTGGTGCCCGACCTGGCCGAGGAGGTACACCTGATCAAGCAGGCCCGGCACCGGCTGCACCGGGCCGTGCACAATCTCGTCGACCGGGAGTCCCACCGCATCGACGCGCTCCGCTCCAGACCGGTGCTGGCCCGGCCCCAGGTGATGCTGGAGCAGCGGGCCGCCGAGGTGGTCGCCCTGCGCCAGCGCGCCGGCCGCTGTCTGGACCACCGCCTCGCCGCCGCTGGCGAGGACCTCCGGCACACCGTGGCCCGGCTGCGCGCTCTCTCCCCGGCCGCCACCCTTGACCGCGGGTACGCCATCGTGCAACGCGCCGACGGCCATGTCGTACGCGCGGCCACCGAGGTGGCTTCCGGCGACCCGCTGCGGGTACGCCTCGCCGAAGGCGAACTGTCCGCCACGGTCGACACCTGACCCGCGCGGGACCGCCCCGGCGCATGATGGCACTCGATCCCGGGCCGGGTGCGGCCCGGGAGGCAACCGATCCTGGATCCGGCGGCCGGGCTGCGTGGCCGGCCAGAGCACGGCCTTGACGCCCGGCGTGTCGAACGGTGGTGCGGTCGACGGCGGCGTCGGACGGTTGTGCTGAGATGGGTGCGATGACTGACGAGAAGACCAACGGGTCGGACGAGCGGCTCAGCTACGAACAGGCCCGCGCCGAGCTCGCGTCGGTGGTGGAGCGGCTGGAGGCCGGCGGCACGTCGCTGGAGGAGTCGTTGGCGCTGTGGGAGCGCGGCGAGGCGCTGGCGGTCATCTGCCAGCGATGGCTCGACGGCGCCCGCGCCCGGATCGACGCCGCCCGACCTGATCCGGCCACCTGACCGTTCCGAGAGCATGCCGATCCGGCCGGGACAGGCGGCACGGTCAGCTCGCGGGCGAGCGGCACGCCAGCACGGCGCGGCGGGAGCCGGTGGGCTCCCGCCGCGGTGCGTACGGTTTCTGACGGGCGAGGCGTACGGTCCGACCGCGCCCCGCGCTCAGTCGAACAGGTTGTACAGCTCCGGCGGCGCCTCGACGACCTGGTCGGCCGAGGGCTTGGTCGCCGCGGTCGCGTTGCCGTAGTCGGAGTAGGTCACCTTGATCTCCTGCCCGGCGGGCCGGCTGCCCTCGGGCAGTTGAATGACCATCTCGGTGAGTCGCCCCTGGGCGTCGGTCTTCGCGGTGAACGGCACCGACTTCGCCTCCGGGCCGAGCGCGGTGATCACGCTCGGGTCGAGGGATCCGGCGTCGGCCGCCTTCGACAGGTCGAGGGTGCCGGCGTACGCCCCGTCGCCGGTACGGCGGACCTCGGTGACGGCCTGAGTCAACGCCTCACTGCCGGCGGGGTCGACCTTGTCGAAGTCGAAGCCAAGGCTGCGGTTGCCCTTGATCCGGCTCTGATCGAGGTGGTGGTACTTGCCGAGGTTGAGTCGGTCCGCCCCGGGCACGCTGGTGGCCGCCTGGCCCTGAAGGTCCAGCTTCACCCAGCTGTCCGGTTTGGCGTGGATGAGGTCGAGGCTGATCGCCAGGTCATCGGTCGACTCGCCGAGGCGTACCTTGATCTCAGCGCTCTGGCTCGGCTGGTGCACCTGGCCCTCCGCCACCGAGCCGGCACCGGTCATGCTGAACCTGAAGTTGCCGTTGCTGATCTCCCGGGTCGAGTCCAGTAGCGCCTGCTTCGCGTCGGTGTCGACCTCGGGTGCGGCACCGGTGGCGCTGGCGGTGGCGGTGGGTGTGGCACTCGGCCCGGCGTCGCCGGTGGTGGTGCAGGCGGCGACTCCGGGCGTGAAGAGGGCGACGGCCACGAGGCCGGCGCTCAGTCGTCGAACGGTCATCGGTGTCTCCCAGCAGGGTCATCCGGTGCGTTCTCGCGCCGGAGGCTCCCCTTCTCTGTTCCCTGCCGGCCGCTCGCGCAATCACCCGAAACCGACCAGATCCCCCGGACCATCGTCGCCGGTCCGACCGGCCGTCCGGCGCGGGCCACCCGCAGCCCGGTGGAACGGCCAGCCGGAACGCGAACGGGGGCGGGCTCAGCCCACCCCCGCAGCAGTGCCGCTCGACCTACTTGAACATCTCGTAGGTCTGCTCGCTCGCCTCGATGACCTGGTCCGCCGGCGGCTTCTGCACGGCGGTCGCCGCACCGTAGTCGGCGTAGGTGACCTTGATGTCCTGGGCCTTGGTCTCGCCCGCCGCCGGGACGGACATGACCAGCTCGCTCAGCCGGCCCTCGGCGTCCAGCTTCGCGGTGAACGGGATCGCCTTGGCCTGGTCGCCAAGCGCCTTGAGCATGTCCTCGTCGGCCGCCACCGAGTCCTTCACTGAGGTGAGGTCGAAGGTGCCGCTGTAGGTGCCCTCGCCGGTCTTCTGCACCTCGGCGAGACCCTCGAACATGCCGGCGGCGTCGGCCGGGTCGGTGCCCTCCTTGAAGATGTCGAGGTTCTTCGCGTCCTTGGCCTTGGCGGCGTCGAGGTGCTGGTACTTGTCCTTGATCGCCTCCATCCCCGGGACGCCGGCGAACAGGTCACCCAGGTCGACCTTCACCCAGGTGTCCGGCTGGATCTGGATCAGGTCGAAATCCATGGTGAAGTCTTCGTCGCCCATGGTCATCGTCATCTGAGCGCTGTTGCTGGGCTTGTGGAACGTGCCCTTGCCGGTCATCGAGTCAGCCGCGATGGTGAAGGTGAAGTTGCCCTCGGCCAGCCCCTTGGTGGAGGCGACAAGCGCCGCCTTCGGGTCGGCCGGGATGCCCGACTCGGTCGAGGAGCCCGCGGCAGGCGAGTCACTGCTGGAGTTGTTGCAGGCAGCGAGCCCGGGAACGAGCAGCGTGGCGGCGATGAGGCCCACGCTCCACCGTCGAATGTTCACAGATCGTCTCTCTTCAAGCAGGAAAACCCGACCGACAGCAGCCGGTCAGGCATCGAACCCGGGGAGCGTAACGGATCGCACCGACATGCAGGGGGCACTTGATGCGACGCCATGCCCGCGCCGTCGGCCGGCACGCACCGGCGTCGCCGGCACCCCCGACCGGATCGAGGGCGTTCAGTCCACGGCGGTGGCGAGCGCCCGCAGTTCGTTGTCCCGGGCGTCGCCGACGACGATCACCGTACGCTCCGGCTGGAGCAGCACCAACGCCTGCTCGTTACCGCGTGCCGTGTACCGCTGCCAGGTGCCGGACCCGAGATCGGTCCGCCCCTGTGGCCGACCCGCGTCAGTCAGCTCGGCCGGCAGCAGCCGGTCCGGCGGCACGTTGCTCTGCACCAGTTGCAGGCCCCGCCCCTCCGGGGTGACATATCCCACCCGGAGGATCGCCCCGTCCTCGGCCGTGCGGTAGGTGGCGCGTACGGCCCGCCACCCGTCACCCAGCTCGGCCGGTTCGCTCACCGGAAACGCGCCGGCCGATTTCGCCTGTTCGAAGGCGGGTGCCGGATCGACCGTGTTCGGTTCGTCCCCGCCGAGGAAGCCCCGGTAGAAGGCGAGTAGCAGGGCGATCGGGATCAGCAGCACCAGCAGTGAGATGGCCATGTCCCGGGGCGACCGCTCGGACCTTGCGGCGGCGGCGGGCGGCGGCACGGGCTCGTCGGCGGGTGCGCGGTCATCAGGCTGTGCAGGCTCCACCTCGCCATTGTCTCAGCAGCCCGACCGGCGGTATCCGTGCCATCACCGCCCCGCCCCGGCTGCGCGTCCGCCATCGTGTGAGGATCAGGAACGAAGCCGGCAGCGCCGGCCCGCCCCGCACCGCCGCGAGGAGGAGCCGTTTTCATGACGACCATCAGGACGCGAATTCCACAGAATCTCGACCGCAACCTCGCCCTCGATCTGGTCAGGGTCACCGAGGCGGCGGCGATGGCCGCCGGCCGGTGGGTCGGCCGGGGCGACAAGGAGGGTGGCGACGGCGCCGCCGTCGACGCGATGCGCAAGTTGATCAACTCGATCCCGATGAAGGGGATCGTGGTGATCGGCGAGGGCGAGAAGGACAACGCCCCGATGCTGTTCAACGGCGAGGAGGTCGGCGACGGCGACGGCCCCGAGGTGGACGTCGCGGTGGACCCGATCGACGGCACCACCCTGATGAGCAAGGGGATGCCGAACGCGCTCGCGGTGCTGGCGGTGGCCGAACGGGGCGCGATGTTCGACCCGAGCGCGGTCTTCTACATGGAGAAGCTCGCCGTCGGCCCCGCCTACGCCGACGTGGTGGACATCGAGGCCGGCACGGTCGAAAATCTGCGTCGCATCGCGAAGGCCAAGGGCACAAGCGTCTCCGAGGTCACGGTCTGCGTGCTCGACCGTTCCCGGCACGACGGCCTGGTCGACGAGATCCGCCGCGCCGGGGCCGGCATCCGCTTCATCTCCGACGGCGACATCGCCGGTGCGATCGCCGCCGCACGCGGCGAGTCGGACGTCGACGTGCTGATGGGCATCGGCGGCACCCCGGAGGGCATCACCGCCGCCTGCGCCCTGAAGTGCATGGGCGGGATGATGCAGGCCAAGCTCTGGCCACGGGACGACGCCGAGCGTGAGAAGGCGGTCGCGGCCGGCCACGACCTGGACCGGGTGCTCACCACCGACGACCTGGTGACCGGCGACAACTGCTTCTTCGTGGCGACCGGCATCACCTCCGGGGACCTGCTGCGCGGCGTGCGGTACCGGGCCGGCGGGGCGTACACCCAGTCGATCGTGATGCGCTCCAAGAGCGGCACCATCCGGGTGATCGACTCGTACCACCGGTTGGAAAAGCTGGCGCTGTA
The DNA here is from genome assembly GCF_016863575.1 of Micromonospora sediminimaris. Classification (NCBI taxonomy): domain Bacteria; kingdom Bacillati; phylum Actinomycetota; class Actinomycetes; order Micromonosporales; family Micromonosporaceae; genus Micromonospora; species Micromonospora sediminimaris. Next base: position 22,571 of record NZ_BOPD01000012.1, on the reverse strand, counting down.
CTCGGCGGTGGACTTCGACGGCCGGCCACTGGACGAACAGGCTTGAGTGCCCCCACGGCGACCCGGCCGGCGGTGTCGGCGGGTCGCCGGTTCGGCGCGGTGGCGCTGGCCACCCTCGCCGGGGTCGCCGTGGCGACGCAGTCGCGAATCAACGGCGAGTTGGGCGTACGCCTCGGCGACGGGGTGACCGCCGCGGTCATCTCGTTCGGTTCGGGCCTGCTACTGCTGTTGGTGTTGGTTCCGGCCACGGGCGCCGGGCGACGCGGGTTGACGACACTGCGTACCGCCCTCGGTCGGGGGACGCTTCGGCCGTGGCAGTGCCTCGGCGGTGCCTGCGGCGCATTCCTGGTGTTCACCCAGGGCGCCACCGTCGGCACCCTGGGAGTCGCGGTGTTCACGGTGGCGGTCGTGGCCGGCCAGTCCGCCAGCAGCCTGCTCGTCGACCGGGCGGGGATCGGCCCGAGCGGCCGGCAACCGGTGACCGGCGCCCGGCTGGCCGGTGCGGCGCTGACCGTGGTCGCGGTGCTGCTGGCGGTCAGCGACCGGTTCCGCGAGCCGGCAACTCTCGGGCTGGCCGTGCTGCCGCTGCTGGCCGGGGTGGCGGTGGCCTGGCAGCAGGCGGTGAACGGATGGGTCCGGGTGGTCAGCGAGAGCACGCTTACCGCCACGCTCGTCAACTTCGCCGCCGGTACGGCGGTGCTGCTGGTCGCGTTCGTCGTCAGCCTCGCGCTGCGGGGTCTGCCTCCGGGCGGGCTGCCCGCCGATCCCTGGCTCTACCTCGGTGGGCCGATCGGTGTCACGTTCATCGCGGTGGCCGCTGCGGTGGTCCGCCTCACCGGTGTGTTGCTGCTCGGCCTGGCCACCGTCGCCGGTCAGGTGGTCGGTGCGGTGCTGCTGGACGTGCTGATGCCCTCCGCCGCCTCGCATCCCGACCCGACCACCCTGCTCGGTGCCGTGCTGACCCTGGTCGCCGTGGCGGTAGCCGCGCTCGGTGGACGGGTCAGGGCATGGTCATCGGCGACTCGGAGCGGTACGGCCCGTCGAGGTCAGACCGACGACGACGGAAGATGATCGCCGCCACGATGCCGCCGAGCAGCCCGAACAGGTGCCCCTGCCAGGAGATCCGCTCGTCGGTGGGCAGCACGCCGACCAGTTGGCCGCCGTAGAGCAGCCCGACCAGCAGGAACACGGCGAAGTTCCACCAGCTCCGCTCGAAGATGCCCCGGGTGAGCAGGATGCCGAGGTACCCGAAGATAACCCCGCTGGCACCGACCACGATCGTGCTGGACGAGCCGGTGAACCACACGCCGAGCCCGCTTACCAGGACGATCACCAGGGTGGACCAGAGGAAGCGCCGAGCACCCGCCGCCAGCACGAACGTGCCGAGGAGGATCAACGGGATGCTGTTGCTGTAGAGGTGGTCGAAGCCGTGGTGCAGGAACGGCGAGAAGAAGATGCCGTCCAGCCCGTCGATGCGCTGCGGGATGATCCCGGCGGCGGCGTCGAACCCGGCACCGAGCCAGACGTCGAGGCCCTCGATCAGGAAGAGCACCGGAACCACCGCGCACATGGCGACGAACGCCCGGCCGATGGACGCGTAGAAGGCCACGGTGCCGAAGCGGTGGGCATCGCCGTTTCCTGGGAGCAGGGTCACCTGTCAACAGCTATCAGCAAACGTCGGTGGCCGCCACTTTTCCCGACCCGAGACACACGGCGGCGGGGTGCGGTAACCCGCCCCCGCCGCCCGTGGTGCAGCTCAGTAGTAACCCTTGGCCTGCGAGTGGTTCCAGGCTGCGCAGGGTGTGCTGTAGCGGCCCTTGATGTAGCCGAGCCCCCACTTGATCTGGGTGACCGGGTTGGTCTCCCAGTCGTCGCCGACCGAGGACATCTTGTTCCCCGGGTACGCCTGCGGGATGCCGTACGCCCCGGAGGACGGGTTGCGGGCCTTGTGGTTCCAGCCGCTCTCCTTGTTCCAGAGCTTGTCCAGACAGGGGAACTGGTCGATCTTGAAACCCGCATCCATCATGAGCGCGCAGCCGACCTTCCGGTTGCCGCTGTATTCCTCGCAGGACTCGGGGATCGGGCCGTCGTACGGCTTCGCGGCGCGGGCCGCGGCCTCCTTGGCGGCCTTCTCCGCGGCCTTCCGGCGGGCCGCCTCCTCGGCCTTGCGCGCCTTTTCGGCGGCGGCCTTGGCCTGCTTCCGCACCTCGCTGGCCTGCTGTCGGGCGGTGCGGACCTGACGGGAGACCGTCTCTTTCTGCCGGTACTCGACGTTGACGTCGATTTCGCTGACGCTGCCGGCCACCTGAGCGCCGGGGCCTGAGCGCTGGGACTGGCGGTCCTCACTGAGGTAGAAACCGCCGGCCACGCCCACCGAGAGCAGCGCGACGGCTGCGGTGCGGGCGGCGAACCGGCTCCACGGCCGACTCACGAAGTGATCCCTTCGTCGGGTTCAGGGACGCGGCGTGCCGCGACCGCGAGCGGTCTTGGCGCGCCACGGGCGCCCGTGGCCGGCGTGCCGGCCAACGTGGACGCACCGCGTCGCCTCCCGGCGTCGCCCGCTCCGGTGTCGGAGTGACGAACGATCACCAACGATGCGTCGGGTGCGTGGGCGCCCGTGGGAAACCATCGCGCACAGTGAGGCCGATGGGAAACCGCCAACCCCAATTGTGACGTGCGTCACGCAAAAAATCAACGCAAAGCACTTAAAACGGTCGTCAGGTCGGGACGTCCTCCAACAGGTCCGTCACCATCGCGGCGATCGGCGACCGCTCCGAGCGGCTGAGCGTCACGTGTGCGAAAAGCTGATGGCCCTTCAACGCCTCGATCACCGCGGTGACCCCGTCGTGCCGCCCGACCCGCAGATTGTCCCGCTGAGCGACGTCGTGGGTGAGTACCACCCGGGAGCCCTGGCCGATCCGGGAGAGCACGGTCAGCAGCACGCCGCGCTCCAACGACTGCGCCTCGTCGACGATGACGAAGGCGTCGTGCAGACTGCGGCCCCGGATGTGGGTCAGCGGCAGCACCTCGAGCAGACCGCGCGAGGTGACCTCCTCCAGCACGTTCTCGTGCACCACCGCGCCGAGGGTGTCGAAGACCGCCTGCGCCCAGGGCGACATCTTCTCCGACTCCGAACCGGGTAGATAGCCCAGCTCCTGCCCGCCGACGGCGTACAGCGGGCGGAAGACGATCACCTTCTTGTGCCGGCGACGCTCCATCACCGCCTCCAGCCCCGCACACAGCGCCAGGGCGGACTTGCCGGTGCCGGCCCGACCGCCGAGCGAGACGATGCCGATCGACTCGTCGAGCAGGAGATCCAGCGCGACCCGTTGCTCGGCCGAGCGCCCGTGCACGCCGAACGCCTCCCGGTCGCCCCGGACCAGCCGCACGGTCTTGTCCGGCAGCACCCGGCCGAGCGCCGAGCCACGGGACGAGTGCAGCACCAGTCCGGTGTGGCAGGGCAGGCCGGCCGCCGCGTCCACGTCGATGACCTCTCCCGCGTAGAGCCGGGCGATCTCGTCCTCGGCGAGATCCAGCTCGGCCATCCCGGTCCAGGTCGGGTCGCTGGCCTGGCCGTGCCGGTACTCGTCGGCGCGCAGCCCCACGGAGGCGGCCTTGACCCGCAACGGCATGTCCTTGCTGACCAGGGTCACCTCCCGCCCTTCGGCGGCGAGGTTCAGCGCGACGGAGAGGATCCGAGCGTCGTTGGACTCGTTGCGGAAGCCCGGCGGCAGCACCCCGTCATCGGTGTGGTTCAGCTCCACGCGCAGCGTGCCGCCGACATCGTTGGCGGGTACCGGCCGGTCGAGCCGACCGTGGCGTACCCGCAGCTCGTCCAGCATGCGCAGCGACTGGCGGGCGAACCAGCCCAGTTCCGGGTGTTGCCGCTTGCCCTCCAGCTCGGAGATCACCACCAGCGGAAGCACCACCTCGTGCTCGGCGAAGCGGTGGAACGCCGCCGGGTCGCTGAGCAGTACCGAGGTGTCCAGAACGAAGGACTGGCCCGCTGGTCGGGGCTCCCTGGGGTCGGCCGGACCGGCGGCCGCCGTACGGCGGCTCCGGGTGCTGCGGCGGGTCGTGGTAGTCGCGGCCGGGCCCTGGTCGGCACCGGCGGTCGTACGGCGAGTCGTCACAGGCCTGCTCCGGCGGATGGGCACCCGGCCACCCGCGGTCCGCCTCCTCCGGATGCCCGGCTGACACGGGGTCGGATGCGGGCCCCGTGCGCGAGGTCGCAGGCCGGGCGGGCCGGCTGGCTCGGGACAACCCCGCGCCATGCCTAGACGCTAGCTCCCCGCACCCGTCCCGGCTAGAGGTCGTTCATGAACGGCCGCTGGCAGGGGGCACGAGGTCAGCTAGCCGCCAGGGCCCAGAACATGAACCGGCCGGGATGCATGCCCCCTGCGCGCATCCCGGCCGGTGGGACCACCGCCACCGGTCTGACGTGGCCCCGGCGGCGCCACCCCACGAGGGGTACGCACCGCGCCTGTGGACGGGCCCGGAGCCCGTCGACCGGTTCAGCCGGTCCGTCGGACGAGGGTGCCGGTCGGGTGCCGCCCGGTGACCGAGGCGGCCGGCTCCGCGAAGGACGACCCGGTGTACGTGGTGCCCGGGCGAGCCGTGGCGGCCTTCTCGATCTCCCCCGGTGGCCCCTCGGCGCGCAGTGCCGGAGGGGGTGCGCACGCGCCACGTGGCGGCAGTGGGTTCACGGTTGCCGAGACCCGAGCGGGAGACGACGAGGGTGACGTGACGGCGAGGGCGGAAGCGATGGCCGCCTGAGCCTCCCGACGACGTCGGTTCCACGCCCCACGGTCCCCGTCGAAGTAGCCCTGCCGGTAGCCGAAGCGGTAACCGATCCGGTAACTGAGCTGCCCGTGCAGCCGCCCTGCCGCGTAGCTCGTGGCGGCGAGTATGAGCACCAGAAATATCGCCAGGAATGGGCTCATCCGGCGGCTCCGGTGTGCCGCGCGGCCCTCATCGTTCCTCCGGTTCGACAGTGGTGGGGTCGGCGACCAGCAGCCGGTCGAGGTCGTCGGTGCCGATCTCCTCCACCAGTTCCACACTGATCCGGCAGCCGTCCATGACCACCTCGGCCATGGAGGAGCGGCGGATCTCGCCGCCGGCGTCGTAGACCCGGACACTCAGTTCCGGGCAGCCGAGATGGGTCCGCCAGGCGTTCCACTCGGCCCGGTCGCCGACGCTGAGCGACAGGTAGCGGCAGCCGCGGGCGAGGTAGAGGCGCCACGGCGCGCTCAGCCCGGCGGCGACCCCCTCGGCCACCAGGCTGAACGCCTGAGCACGGGTTGCGAGTTCGGTCACCGCGTCCACCTCGCACCGGGCGCGTGACGCAGGTGAGCACTGATCGTCTCATGCACGTGACACACCGTAGGTTGTCCCATGAACGTGACAGTATCAGCTTTTCGTTCGTTTGCCTCCACACCTACGTACATCTATCCTGCCCAGGTGACACCCCTCAGAAAGAGTGCCGGACCCCCTTCCGGCCGCACGCCAAAGCCGTCACGCAAGCGTGACAGACGCGTGGCAGGCACCGTCACCCAGACTCAACGGTCGTACGGTCACGAGGTGACCGAGACGGCCAACGCGCGGAAGATCGCCTTCGCCACCTTCGTCCGGCGCGCCCTCGACGAGGCCCGGGCGACCCGTGCGTGGAGCGGCACCGAGGTCTCCCGGCGTACCGGCGTCTCCCGGCAGACCATCAACCGATGGGTACGTGGCGACTGGGCCAGCGACCCGGAAGCCGAGCGGGTGGTGGCCTTCTGCGAGGGCCTCGGGCTGGACCCGGCGGTGGCCTTCGCGGCGCTGGGCTGGGACCGGACCGCCTCCCGCCGAACCGCACCGGCACCACCACCGATGGACCCCGACGTCGAGGCCCTGCTGCGCCGCCTGGTCGACCCCGACGTCTCGGACGCGGAGAAGTTCCACATCCGAGAAACCATTCGTTACCTCGCATATCGCCCGACGTTGCCGCTCAATGTCCGAAAACGAGGCGACGCCGCCAGCTAGTTCCTCAGATGGCGAAAGAACGCCAGGTCAGCCTCATTCGTTTCGCTACGGGGCGGGATCGGGCGCGCTAGCGTCCGTGTTTGTACTGCTTGGGCTCGTCGTCGGCGGGGGGACGGGACAAGGCCGAACCCAGCCCTGCGGGACAGAAAGGGGTCTCTCCATGACCCTGAAATGGTTGGCTGTCGTGGTCGCGACGGTCTCGGTGACGCTGTGCATCACCGGCAACGCAGTGACCCTGACCCTGAACGGCGGGCAGCTTCCGCTGCTCGTCAACCTCTTCGCGCTCGCCACCGCGGGCACCGCGATCGTCCTGGCCGTCGTCGCCGAACTGCACGACCGGCTCAACGACCGGCTCACCGCGCTCACCGAGTTCCTGGTGGAGCGGCTGCGGGAGATCGAGGCGAACACCGGCGACCGGAACTCCGGCTTCGTGGAGGGCTACCTGCTGAGCCACGGTCAGGAGGCGGCGGTGGTGCCGTTCGGACGCCGGGGACGTGGGGCCGCCGAACGCTGAATCACGCTGAATCACACCTGTCGCCCACACCGGATTCACGTCAGGAATGACCGGTCGAACCCGGGGTACGCTGTCGCGCGTGCCGCCGTTGAATCTGGGCAACCAGCAGCCGAAGACCCCGCTGAACGCCGACCAGGCCTGGCGGGCAACCGCCGACCGGGCGGCCGAGACCGTCCTCTTCTTCGACTTCGACGGCACCCTCGCGCCGGTCGCCGACGATCCGACACAGGTACAGCCCGCGCCGAAGGTGCTGGCCGCCATCGAGACACTGGCCCCGATCGTGCGGCGCATCGCGATCGTCTCGGCCCGGCCGGTGGAGTTCCTGCGCGAACATTTCGGCGGGCTCACCGGGGTCGACCTGTACGGCCTCTACGGCCTGGAACACAGCCACTCCGGCGGCGCCACGGTCACCGAGCCGGCCGCGCTGCCGTGGGTGCCCACCATGGCCGAACTCGCCGAACGTGGCCGCGCCGAACTGCCACCCGGCACCCTCGTGGAGTACAAGCGGCTGTCGGTGGCCCTGCACTGGCGTACCGCACCGCAACTCGCCGCCACCGTCGAGCAGTGGGGCCGGGATCAGGCCGAGCACCTCGGCCTGCGGGTACAGGTCGGGCGGATGGTCCTGGAGATCAAGCCGCCGGTCGACCGGGACAAGGGCATGGTGATCGACGAACTGGTGCAGGGGGTACGCGGGGCCTGGTACTTCGGCGACGACGTCTCCGACATCAAGGCCTTCGCCGCGCTCCGGGCCCGGGCCGCCGGCGACCCGGATTTCCTCGGTGTCTGCGTCGCCGTCGCCAACCCGGAGACCGGCGACGAGGTCGCCGAGGCCGCCGACCTCACCATCGACTCCCCCGCCGCCCTGGGCGACTTCCTCACCGAGGCCACCCACCGTCTCGCCTGAGCGGTCGGTTCGCTCCGGCTTTCAAACCCCGTAGCGACGCTGACGGGTGGCGTACGAACGCAGTGCGCGGAGGAAGTCGACGCGGCGGAAATCGGGCCAGTTCAACTCGCAGAAGTAGAACTCCGAGTGCGCCGACTGCCAGAGCATGAAGCCGGAGAGGCGCTGCTCGCCGCTGGTCCGGATGATCAGATCCGGATCCGGCAGGCCCCGGGTGTACAGGTGCTCGGAGATGTCGTCCACGTCGAGCGACCCGGCGAGCTCCTCAAGCGTGCCGCCGTTCGCCGCGTGCTCCAACAGCAGGGAGCGCACCGCGTCGGCGATCTCCCGCCGCCCGCCGTACCCGACAGCGATGTTGACCTGGGCGCTGCCGGCGCGTTCCCGGGTCCGCTCCTCGGCGGCCTTGAGCGCCGTCGCCAGGCGCGTCGGCAGCACGTCGAGCGCGCCGACCATCCGCAGCCGCCAGGGATTACCCTCCTCGGCCAGCTCGGTGGTGAGGTCCTCGATGATCTGGAGCAGTGGATCCAGCTCCGCCGCCGGGCGTGAGAGATTGTCGGTGGAGAGCAGCCACAGGGTCACGTGCCCCACGCCTGCGGCGTCACACCAACGCAGCAGCTCCTTTATCCGCTCGGCACCCATCCGGTGCCCGTCGTTCGGATCGACGAAGCCCATCTCCCGGGCCCATCTGCGGTTGCCGTCACACATCACGCCCACGTGGCGGGGCACCGGCCGACCCGCGAGCTTGGCCGTGAGCCGCCGCTCGTAAACGGAGTAGAGAAGTTTCCGCAGACTCATCACCTAGCAGGGTAGCGAGCCGCCGTACGGATCAGTGTGCCGGTGGCCGATGCCGCACCGACAGGCCGAGGGCGATCAGGCCGAGCGTCCGCCCGTCCAGCAGACCATCGCCCAGTCCCAGCTCGGTCACCCTGCCGAAAACGCGTCCGTCACGACCGGCCGCCCGCACCGCCGCGTCCACCACCCACCGACGCCGGGCCAGCCAGGCCGCCGTCGAGCTGTGCCGAAGGTGCGTGCCGAGCCGGCGACGCAGCGCGGTCGCGTACCGTCGTGCCGCGTGCTCCGGTGGCCCGACCGCGGCGTACCCGGCCAGCGCGCCGGAGCGCAACGCGTAGAAGATCCCTTCGCCGGTGAGCGGGTTGATCAGCGAGAACGCGTCGCCGGCGAGCATCACCCGGCCCCGCCCCGGCACCGGCCGAAAGGTGGAGAGCGGCAGATGATGGGCGCGCAGCGAGCTGACCGCCCCCGGATCCGTGCCCGGCAACAGCGCGGCCAGTCGGTCGAGCAGGTGCGCGCGGGTCAGCGACTCGCCCCGCAGGACCTCCCCGTACCCGACGTTCGCGCGGCCGTCCCCGATCGGGAACGACCAGGCGTACGCCGGCCAACGGGCCGCCGAGGTGACGATGAGCTGCGCGGGTGGGCCGGGCGGCGCGGGCGCGTACCCCCGGATGGCCAACGCCAGGTGACGGTCCGGATTGCTCGGCTCACCGAGCGCATGACGGACGATGGACCCGGCGCCGTCGGCGCCCACCACCACCCCGGCGGAGATCTCCCCGTCCAGCACCACCCGGTCGGCACGCACCTCGACCCGGCGCACCGCCCGCCGGCCCAGCGGCACGCCGTCCCGGACCGCCGCCGCCACCAGCCGCGCGTCGAACACCTGCCGCGGCACCGTGTACGCGGGCCTGGGCAACGCCCGCGCCACGGCACCGCCGTCCGGCGCCACCAGCCGCAGCGCCGGCACCGGCGCAAAGTCGGCCACCGCGTCACGCACGCCCAGTTCGGCGAGTACGTCCAACGCGTGCGCGGCGATCCCGTCACCGCAGGCCTTGTCCCGGGGAAACTCGGCCCGGTCCAACAGCAACACCTCGGCACCCGCCCGTCGGGCCGCCAACGCGGCAGCCGCCCCCGCCGGCCCCGCCCCGACCACCACCACGTCGAACTCGTCCCGCACGGCCCCTCCTTCCGCATCACCCACCACCCGCACCCCCACCGCCCTGGTGGGACGACCTCACCCGTCCGCCACCCCCACACCCGGGGACACGGCGAGGCCGCAGTGGCCACCACGTACCCGCCCCGCCGCACACCGGCCACGCTTGCTCTGCTTCACCCAACGCACTGCGATCGTCGCGGATCCTGTGCGCCAGGTGAAGCAGAGCAAGCAGGTGGGCCGGGCCGGCAGGGCCTGACGCGCCTGACGCGTTCAAGATCCGGGCAACTTCCCTGTTGCTGCTGCTTCGGGCCCGGCTGAGGCAGCAGTAACCCTGAAGTTGCCCGGATCTTGGGGCGCGGGGGGCGGGGAGGGATCAGGTGGGGGTGGGGTGGGTGGCGCGGCGGATGCCGTAGACGGTGAGCATGGCGGCGACGATCAGGGGTGCACCGTCGCGGATCAGGCCGTCGAGGCCGAGCAGCCACCAGCACAACGGAAGGTCCACGGCGAGCACGGCGACGGTGACCACGATGAGCAGGGTGCCCGCCCAACTCCGGCCGCGGAGGAGGAACGCCGTGCAGAACAGCACCAGATAGCTGGTCGCGATGCCGGCCCCCAGCCAGAGCAGCACGGCGGGCACGGCGAGCAGTTGGCCGTCGAGGATCGCGGCGGTGGCGACCAGGGCCGGCACCAGCATCAGCGGGCTGTAGGTGAAGGCCGCTACCCGGGCGGTCAGCAGCCAGGCGCTCGCCTCCGGGCGGCGCGGTGGGGTTTCCCGCCAGGAGATGCCGGAGCGGTCGATCACCAGCCGGGAGCGCTGCCGCACCAGGTGCCCGGCGAGCGCCGGCGACCGGTACAGCAGCCAGACAACTGTCGCGCAGAGCGCGGTGAGCAGGGCGAAGCCGAGCAGGCCGGGCAGCGGCGGTACGCCCTGGCGGGGCACGATCAGCCGACCGAGCGCGAAGACCGTGGTGACGGCGAGGATCAGGCCGAACGGGCGGGCCACCGTCCGGCCGCGCCGGACGTGCCCGATGAGCAGCAGGAAGCCGAACGAGCGCAGCATCGCCCAGCCGGTGCGTACGGCGAGTCCGAAGCCCTGCTCCGGGGCGTACCACCAGTTGAGCACCTCGACCACGACGGTGGCCGCGGCCGTCACCGCCAACAGTGCGGTCAGCGCCCGGACGGCGGACGGCCGCCGGACCTCGGTCTCGGCGGCCGTCCTCATGGGATCCGATGATGCCCGGATCCGTCGTCGATCACACCCCCTGCTGCGGCTGCTCCGCATCGAGTCGAGCCCGCAGGGCGTCCAGCTCGGCCCAGAGGACACCGGGCAGCTTGTCGCCGAACTTCTCGAACCACTCGGTGACCAGCGGCAGCTCGTTGCGCCACTCGTCCGGGTCCACCTTCAGCGCGATCCGGACGTCCTCCGGCGTCATGTCCAGCCCCTCGACGTCCAGGGAGTCCAGGGTCGGCACCATGCCGATCGGGGTCTCCACGGCGTCCGCCCGGCCCTCGATCCGCTCGACGATCCACTTGAGCACCCGCGAGTTCTCGCCGAAGCCCGGCCAGAGGAAGCCGCCCTCCGGATCCTTGCGGAACCAGTTGACGTAGTAGACCTTGGGCAGCTTCGACTCGTCGCCGTCGGCACCCTTACCCATCTCGATCCAGTGCCGGAAGTAGTCGCCACCGTGGTAGCCGATGAAGGGCAGCATCGCCATCGGGTCGCGACGGACCACACCGACCGCACCGGAGGCGGCGGCCGTGGTCTCCGAGGAGAGTGTGGCGCCCATGTAGACGCCGTGCACCCAGTCGCGGGCCTCGGTGACCAGCGGTACGGTGTCGCGCCGCCGGCCACCGAACAGGATCGCGTCGATCGGTACGCCGTTGGGGTCGTAGTAGTCCTCGGCCAGGATCGGGCACTGGGTGATCGGGGTGCAGAAGCGGCTGTTCGCGTGCGAGGAGAGGTTCTCGCTCTCCGGCGTCCAGTCGTTGCCCTTCCAGTCGATCAGGTGGGCCGGCGGTTCGCCCATGCCCTCCCACCAGATGTCACCGTCGTCGGTGAGGGCGACGTTTGTGAAGATGGAGTTGCCCCGGTCCAACGTACGCATGGCGTTGGCGTTGGTCTTCCAGTCGGTGCCCGGGGCGACGCCGAACAGGCCGTACTCCGGGTTGACCGCGTAGAGCCGCCCGTCCGGGCCGAACCGCATCCAGGCTATGTCGTCGCCGATCGTCTCGACCTTCCAGCCGGGGATGGTCGGCTCCAGCATGGCCAGGTTGGTCTTGCCGCAGGCCGACGGGAAGGCACCGGCGATGTGGTAGACCTTCCCCTCCGGCGAGGTGATCTTCAGGATCAGCATGTGCTCGGCGAGCCAGCCCTCGTCGCGTCCCATCACGCTGGCGATCCGCAGCGAGTAGCACTTCTTGCCGAGCAGCGAGTTGCCGCCGTACCCGGAGCCGTAGGACCAGATCTCGCGGGTCTCCGGGAAGTGGGAGATGTACTTGGTGTCGTTGCACGGCCAGGCCACGTCCTGCTGTCCGGGGGCCAGCGGCGCGCCGATCGAGTGCAGGGCGTGCACGAAGTCGGCGTCGTCACCCATGGCCTGAAGGACGGAGGCGCCCATCCGAGTCATGATCCGCATCGAGGCGACCACGTACGGGCTGTCGGTGATCTCGACGCCGAACATCGGGTTCTCGGCCTCGACCGGGCCCATGCAGAACGGGATGACGTACATCGTCCGGCCGCGCATCGAGCCGCGGTAGAGCTCCGTCATGGTCCGCTTCATCTCGGCCGGCGCCATCCAGTTGTTGGTGGGCCCGGCGTCCGCTTCGTCCACGGAACAGATGAAGGTGCGCTCCTCGACCCGGGCGACGTCCGTCGGGTCGGTACGCGCGTAGAAGGAGTTGGGCTTCTTCTCGGGGTTCAGTCGGATGAGCGTGCCGGCTTCGACAAGTTCGTCGGTGAGGCGACGCCATTCCTGGTCGGACCCGTCCACCCAGACGACCTGGTCAGGGGTGGTCAGTTCAGCGACCTCACGGACCCAGGCGAGAAGTTTCGGGTGGGACGTAGGGGCCTGATCGATACCCCGAACGGTAGCCGGAGCAACCATGACACATCTCCTTGTGGTCGACGCTGACCGGTCTATGGAGTGCACGAGTCTCGGCGGCGCGATGCGCGTCGCCTTCGTGGAAACCTGGGATTGGCCTCAGCGTAAACCGAGGGACCTCTCCAGTCAGTGGGACTGGTTGTGAAGAACTGCACAAGGTGCGGTCACGCTGCGGCATCACGAGCCTTTACCCGCTTTCACGCGCAGTTTCACGCAAATCCTTCGGTGGACCTCCTGCTGACGGCACCCACACCGGCGATTTCCAACCGGGAGCACCGAAGCGATTAACAACACCCGATTGCACCGATCCGGTTACGCTCCGTTCGTGCCCGTCCGCGCCGCAGCGCCGGTGCACCCTGACGCCCGTTGCTACCCGCTCCCGAGGCCGCCAACCGGTAGGCTCGCACGGTGGCCGCCACGATGACCGGGGAGCCAGGCTCCCGGCAGACCCGTCCGGGTCTGGTTCACTCCCTGATCGACCGTTTTGGTCACCTCGTCCGGGAGATGAGCAAGTTCGCGACCGTCGGCGGGGTCGCCTTCCTCATCGACTTCGCCCTGTTCAACTACCTGATCGGCCCACAGGGCGTGGAGCAGATCACCGCCAAGACGATCGCGACGGTCATCGCCGCGACCTTCGCCTTCCTGGGGAACCGGTTCTGGACCTGGCGGCACCGCAAGCGCTCCCACCCGGCCCGGGAGTACGCCCTGTTCTTCTTCTTCAACGCGGTGGGGCTGGGCATCGCGGTGGCCTGCCTCGCCATCAGCCACTACGGGCTCGGCAGCATCTGGCCGTCGGTCTTCCAGACCCGGCTGGCCGACAACATCGCCAGCTTCATCGTTGGCACCGGGTTCGGCACGCTGTTCCGATTCTGGTCGTACCGACGGTTCGTCTTCGTCGAAGCGGGAACGCCACCCGTCGCGGAAGCGAACCAGGACCGCCGGGCGTGACCTGCCGCCCACTCGTTCGGTCGGAGCCAGCCGACCCCGACTCACTGTCTTAAGGTGTTGCGCATGCCTCTCGTCCGTCTGCTGCCTGAGCGCTGGCAGAAGTTCATCCACGAGGCACTCAAATTCGGCCTGGTCGGTGGCATCAACACGGTCATCAATTACGCCGTGTTCAACGCACTCGCACTGACGGTTTTCGTCGACGGTCAACTGAAGGCGACAGTCGTCGCCACGATCGTTGCCACGATCACGTCGTATCTGATGAATCGGCACTGGACGTACCGTGATCGTCCGAAATCTGCCATGCAGCGGGAATACGCCCTGTTTTTCCTTTTCAACGGCGCCGGCCTGCTGATCGAACTCGGCGTGCTCGCCGCCGCCAAGTACGGGCTGGGCGTCACCGGGTTGCTCGCGCTGAACATCGCGAAGACCGGTGGCGTGGTGCTGGCGACGCTGTTCCGCTTCTGGTCGTACCGGACGTTCGTCTTCCAGCCCGCCGCCCCGGTCGAGGCCACGCAACGGTGGCACGGCCTGCCCCGCGACGAGTGGGACACGATGGCCGGAATGGACCCGGTAGCCGAACTCGCCGAGTCGGTGACGGAACTGGAGGAGGAGCAGCCGCCCGCAGCCCGGCCCGGCGTGACCCCTCGTCCGCTCCAGCCGAGGCCCGCGTCGCTGCCCGAGGAGACCCGACTGACCGCGGAGTTGGACGCCGAGCTGGAGGCCGAGTTGGCTGCCCAGTTGCAGCCCGCCCCGGCCCCCCGCCGTCCTCGCCGCCGCTGACCGGTCGCCCGTACGGGCAGGCCGATCGGGCCCGGCGGTTACGCTCCGGCGCTCTTGTCCCGCTCGCCGAGAATCTCGCGTAGTTCACCGTCGCCGAGCGAGTGCCGGTCGTGGAACGCTTCCACCAGTTCGTAGAGCTTCGTCTGGACCCGGTCGACCTTGGGCACGTCGTGCAGCACGGACTGCCCGCGCTCGCCGGCCGACTCGATGGTGAGGGTGCCGTAGCCCAGCACCCGCCCGGCGAACTGCTGGCTCATCGAGTGGTCGTTGACCCGGCTCAGCGGGATGTCCCGCCGCTCCCGGGAGAACACGCCGTGCTGAAGCACGACCCGCTCGTTCGTGAAGAGGTAGTGCGTGGTGCGCCAGGAGACGTACGGCCACACCGCCAGCACCAGCACGGCCAGCAGGGCCAGCCCGCCGATCACCGCGAGCGTCACGGAACCGCCCCCGCCCGAGGGGAGGAACAGCACGCCGACCACCACTGCGGCGACGGCGAGCACCAGCACCGCCACCGGCCGGAGAAGCGCCTTCCAGTGCGGGTGCAGGTGCAGCACGACGTGCTCATCCTCGCTGAGCACGTCTTCGGGGAACGCCACGGAAACCTCCTCGCAGGAACGGACGCGCAGACCGTAACCCCCCACCCCCACCGCCCCACATCCGCCACGCGGCTCGATACCCCCAACCCCCGCGCGGGGTGTGGGGCGGTGGTCAGCGGAGGTGGTGGAGGTCGGCGGCGGCCAGGGGGCGCTGGCCGGTGGGGGTGGTGAGGAGGAGTTGGCCGTCGGGGTCGACGCCGCTGGCGGTGCCGGTGAGGGTGGTGCCGTCGGGGAGCAGGGCGCGGACCTCGCGGCCGATGGTGCCGCATGCCGCCAGGTACGCCTCCCGCAGACCGCTGGCGACCGCGTCCCCGCCGGCGTCACGCCATCGGGCGTACCAATCGGCGACCGAGCGCAGCAGGGCCCGCAGCAGCGGATCCCGGTCGGTGGCGGCCGCGCCGGCCAGTTGCAGCGACGTGGCCGGCAGACCACTCGGAAGCTCCGGCAGTTCGTCGGCACGCAACGTCACGTTCAGCCCGATACCGACAACGACCGCAGGGGGGTCGCTCAGCCCCGGCCCGGGCACCCCCTCGGCGAGGATCCCGGCGCACTTGGCACCCCCGACGAGCAGGTCGTTCGGCCACTTCAGAGTGGCATCCAGCTCGGCCAGCAGCGCCACCGCCTCGACCAGCGCCACCCCGGCCAGCAAGGGCAGCCAGCCGTACCCTGCCGGTGGCGCCGGCGACCAGCCACGGACCGGCACAGCCTCGCCGGGCCGCAGCAGCACGCTGGTGGCGATGCCGGCGCGCGGCGGCGACTGCCAGACCCGCCCGCGTCTGCCCCGTCCGGCGGTCTGCCGCTCGGCCACCACGACCAGGCCCTCCGGTTCCCCGGCTCGCGCCGCCTCGGCGACGTCGGCGTTTGTGGAGCCGGTCTCCGTCCGCAGCTCCAGCCGGGACCACGGACCGTACGGCGCGACAAGCGCCCGACGCAGCCGGGCCGCCGACAGCGGCGGGCGGTCCAGATCGGTGTACGGAGAACCCGGCACGCCACCAGCCTACGGGTAGCCCGGTGAGGCGAAGTGCACAGCAGCGGTGACCTGAACCATCGTTATATTCCCAGGGTGACTACCGAGACCGGGACCAACATCCACAGCACCGCGGGCAAGCTGGCGGACCTGGCACGACGGGTCGACGAGGCGGTGCACGCCGGGTCGACCCGGGCCGTGGAGAAGCAGCATTCGCGCGGCAAGAAGACCGCCCGGGAGCGCATCGAGATGCTGCTCGACGAGGGGTCGTTCGTCGAGCTGGACGAGTTCGCCCGGCACCGGTCCACAAACTTCGGGCTGGATCGGACCCGCCCGTACGGCGACGGCGTGATCACCGGGTACGGCACCGTCGACGGCCGGCAGGTCTGCGTCTTCGCCCAGGACTTCACGGTCTTCGGCGGCTCCCTCGGCGAGGTCTTCGGCGAGAAGATGGTCAAGGTGATGGACCTGGCCATGAAGATCGGCTGCCCGGTCATCGGCATCAACGACTCCGGCGGCGCCCGGATCCAGGAGGGCGTGGCCTCACTCGGCCTCTACGGCGAGATCTTCTTCCGCAACGTCCGGGCCAGCGGCGTCATCCCGCAGATCTCGCTCATCATGGGCCCGTGCGCCGGTGGCGCGGTCTACTCCCCCGCGGTCACCGACTTCACCGTGATGGTCGACCAGACCTCGCACATGTTCATCACCGGACCGGACGTCATCAAGACCGTCACCGGCGAGGACGTCGGCATGGAGGAGCTGGGTGGCGCCCGCACCCACAACAGCCGCAGCGGCAACGCGCACTACCTCGCCACCGACGAGGCCGACGCGATCGACTACGTCAAGGCGCTGCTGTCCCACCTGCCCTCGAACAACCTGGACGAGCCACCGGTCTTCGACGCACCGGCCGACCTGGAGATCAGCGACGCGGACCGGGAACTGGACACGCTCATCCCCGACTCGGCCAACCAGCCGTACGACATGCACCGGGTGATCGAGCACGTGCTCGACGACGGGGAGTTCCTGGAGGTCCAGCCGCTCTACGCGCAGAACATGGTGGTCGGCTTCGGTCGGGTCGAGGGCCGGCCGGTGGGCGTGGTGGCCAACCAGCCGATGCACTTCGCCGGCACCCTGGACATCGCGGCCAGCGAGAAGGCGGCCCGATTCGTCCGCACCTGCGACGCCTTCAACATTCCGGTGCTCACCTTCGTGGACGTGCCCGGGTTCCTGCCCGGCACCGGCCAGGAGTGGGACGGCATCATCCGCCGGGGCGCCAAGCTCATCTACGCGTACGCCGAGGCCACCGTCCCGAAGGTCACCGTCATCACCCGCAAGGCGTACGGCGGGGCGTACGACGTGATGGGCTCCAAGCACCTGGGGGCCGATCTCAACTTCGCCTGGCCGACCGCCCAGATCGCGGTGATGGGCGCGCAGGGCGCGGTGAACATCCTCTACCGGCAGGAGTTGGCCGCCGCCGAGGATCCGGCCGCGGTCCGCGCCGAGCGGATCGCCGAGTACGAGGACACCCTCGCCAACCCGTACGTGGCCGCCGAGCGCGGCTACGTCGACGCGGTGATCCCGCCGCACGAGACCCGTGCCCAGATAGTCCGGGCGCTGCGGGTGCTGCGGACCAAGCGGGAGACCCTCCCGCCCAAGAAGCACGGCAACATTCCGCTGTAGTCGCCGCTGATCGGCCCCTCCCCGCCTGCCAGCGCGTCGGTAGGGGCCGGTCAGCACGGCGGGTTGGCGGCGACGCAGAGACGGTCGGCTGCCACGGCAGCCAGCCGGCGCAGCTCTCGTTCCGTACCGTCCCGGCCCAGGCCCAGCACCGTGACCAGGTCGCCGACCCGCACCACCGCGGTCCGTTCAAGCTGGCCCGGATCCCGGCTCTCGCCGGTCTCCAGATTCCGTACCTCCGTGATGCTGTGCTGGATCACCATCGCCTGATCGCCGACGAAGTCGCGGGCGGTCACCTCCCACCGATGGTCGGCCTCGGCCGCAACGACCTGATCGTCCCAGAGCACGTCTCCTATGGACCGCCAGCTCGCGCACGGGGCGAGCAACGCATCGATCCGGGCGAAGATGCGGTCGGCTACCTGCGGAGCGAGCCGGTAGACGGCCTGACTGAACACCTCGTCGGCCGGGAGATGCTCGGTAGGTGCCCGCAGCAGTGTCTGTGAGCGCGAGTAGCGCGACGGTTCCCAGTCGGCGCTCAGACCCTGCTGCTGATGACAGGCGAGCAGCACGTAATCGATCTGCACCGGTTCGTCCAGGCCGGACTGCCCGAGCGGAGGGCCGGTCTCGACGGGGAGGTCGCCCGGTTGCACCATGGCCTGCCGGGGGATCTCGGCGGACGGGACCGAGGTGGTCGGCGCGGCCAGCTGGGCCACCGGTGGTGGTCCGGCGAGATTCTTCGTGACGACGACGGAGACGGCGGCCACCATCAGCACGGCGACGGCCGATCCCACCGCCGCACGCCTGCGGCGACGGGTGCCCTGCTCACGCAGCTCCGCCGGCTCAGCCCAACGGACATCCCGCAGGTCCTGGTGCATCCGCTCAAGGAACCGCATCTCGTCAGGCACCGGGAGCCTCCTCAAGATCAGAGACGGCGAGCAGCCCGGCGAGCGCGGCACGCCCGCGGGACAGTCGGGCCTTGACCGTGCCGACGGGGGCCGCGGTCTGCCGCGCCACCTCCGCGACCGGCAGTCCGGCGAGGTAGTACAGCGCGATCGCGACGCGCTGTTCCTCGGGGAGCTGGCGCAGGGCGGCGACCACCTCGACGGTGTCGGTGGTCGGTTCCGGCACGCTGTCGACCGCGCCGTGTCGCAGGTAGGCCCGGGCCCGGCTGCGCAGACTGCGCCAGCGGCTGACCGCGATCCGGGCCGCCACCACGCGTACCCACGCCTCCGGGTCGTCGTAGCTGCCCACGCTGGACCAGCGCTGCCAGGCCCGGATGAACGCCTCCTGCACGGCGTCCTGCGCCTCGGTGAGGTCACCGGTCAGCACGTAGACGTACCCGAGCAACCGCTGCCGGCTGCCCCGGTAGAACTCGTCGAAGCCCTCGACGTCCGCCACCCGCACCTCCCCGTACCTGACAGAGCACACGCACCGGAGGGTGGGGCAGGTTGCCGCCCGGCCGACGAAATCAGGTGAGGCCGGCCTCGGCGAGATCAGGTGAGGCCGGCCTCGGCGAGCAGCGGGCCGGCCAGCATCAGGCCGCCGGCCGCCAGCACGGCGAGGTTGACCAGACCGAAGAGGACCACCCAGAAGAACGCCGGCAGCGGGGTGATCCCGGCCAACTGGTCGGCGTCGGAGGCCGGCATGCCGCGCCGCGCGCGCAACCGCTGCAACTCCACCACCGGGCGTACGCCGCCGAGCAGCAGGAACCACACCCCGGTCCACGCGAAGGCGGCCTGCACCTGCGGGCTGGCGTACCAGGAGACGGCGAGCACCGCGCCCCCGACGATCACCAGAGTCAACGCGCCGTAGAGGTTGCGGATCATCACCAGCATGGCCAGCAGCAGGACCACCGCGATCCACAGCAGCAGGGTGATCCGGTTGCCGGCGAGCAGCCATGCCCCACCCAGGCCCACCAGGGGCGGGGCCAGGTATCCGGCGAGCAGGGTGAGCACCATGCCGGGGCCGGTGGGACGACCGGCGGAGAGGGTCAGGCCGGAGGTGTCCGAGTGCAGCCGGATGCCCTGCAGCTTGCGTCCGGTGAGTACGGCGACAAGCGCGTGACCGCCCTCGTGGGCGATGGTGATCGCGTTGCGGGCGATCCGCCACGGCAACCGGGTGACCACGACGAGCAGCGCGACCAGCCCGGTGAGCACCACCAGCAGCGGAGGCGGATCGGGCTGCGCGCCGAGCAGGCGGTCCCAGAACTCGGTCATGCCCTCGATCGACACCATGAGGCGGGAGCCTACCGCCCACGTTCCGCCGTCGGCGCCGAGCCGGGTGAGCGTTCCGGTGTCGGTCCCGGGCCGACCGGTCGTATCGTGTGAGACTGACCGGGTGGCGATCGGAGCGGGAGGTGAACGCCGGTGAGCGCGGCCCCCCTGGAACCCCACGTCGGCCTCTGGACGGAGGCCGAATACCTCGCCATGGGCGAAACCCGTGACCGGATCGAATTGCTCGACGGGAGCCTGATCGTGAGCCCTGCCCCGAGCCTGAGGCATCAGAGAGTGGCCCGGAGGCTGGCGAACAGTATCGAGGCCGCCGCAGAAAGCAGCGGCCTCCTGGTATACGACGCGATCAACGTTCGGCTGGGCGACGACCGCATCGTCATCCCCGACCTCGTGGTGACCGATGCCGATGATGAGGGAACCGTGCTTGACGCGGACCGGATCTTCCTCGTCGGAGAGATCGTGTCGCCGGGTAACGCCGCCGCTGACCGGGTGCTCAAGATGCAGCTCTACGCGATCGCCCGGATTCCCTGGTACCTGCTGGTCGAGCAGGACGGCGACACCCAGTCGCTGCGGCTGTACCGGCTCGACGACGGGCACTACGTCGAGGAACGGGTGGCCAAGGCCGGCGAGACGCTCACCCTCACCGACCCGTTCCGCTGGCAGGTGGATCCGGCCACCCTGCGCTGATGACCAGGTGGGTCGCCACCACAACCCGTACATCGAAAGTTGTCTTGATCCCTCTTGCCCTGACCGACGATCGCCTTCAAAGATGTCTGTCTATCGACAGTCGTCTCAGGAGGACGCCATGGGTCGGACCAGATCGCTGCGTCGGCTGACCGCCGCCGCAGTCGCCGTACTCGCCACCGCTGCCGCCGGGCTCGTCGCCACCGCGACCCCGGCCGCCGCCGCCACCGTGCCGGGCATCGACGTCTCGCGCTACCAGGGCACCATCAACTGGACGAGCGTCCGCAACTCCGGCATCCAGTTCGCCTTCATCAAGGCCACCGAGGGTACGAGCTACCGGGACCCGAACTTCAACACCAACTACGTGAACGCGTACTACGCGGGTGTGATCCGCGGCGCGTACCACTTCGCCCGGCCCAACATCTCCTCCGGCGCGGTCCAAGCGAACTTCCTGGCCTCCAACGGCGGCGCCTGGTCCGCCGACAGCCGCACCCTGCCCGCCGCGCTGGACCTGGAGGCGAACCCGTACAGCGGCGGCTACTGCTACGGCCTGAGCGCCACCGGCATGCGCAACTGGGTGCAGGACTTCCTCAACACCTACCGATCCCGCACCGGCCGGTACGCGGTCATCTACACCACCACCAGCTTCTGGAACCAGTGCACCGGTTCCTGGAGCGGGCCGTGGAACAACCACCCGCTGTGGGTGGCCCGCTGGTCGTCCTCCGTCGGCGCGCTGCCGGCCGGCGCGCCGTTCTGGAGCTTCTGGCAGTACACCGACTCCGGCAGCGTCCCCGGCATCAGCGGCGGCGTCGACCGCAACTACTGGAACGGCGACCGCAGCCGGCTGATCGCCCTGGCCAACAACACCTGACGTACGCCGCGACGGCGGGCCGACGTCCTTCGCTCGGAGCGGACGTCAGCCTGCCGTCGCGCCGTCCACGACCCGCTGCCGTCGCCGCACTGCGCGGCTTCGGCTTGTAGCTCAGGCCCGCCGTCGGGCGGCCAGCGCGACCGGCACGGTCATCCCGGACCGGCGGGACACGCAGCCCCGACGGGTGAGGTGCCAGCCGGCGAATGCGGCCCCGGCGAGCGTCACCAGGCTCAACAGGGTCGCCAGCACCGCGACTCCGACGGTGGCGACGAGCAGTACGACGTTGCCCAGCACCACGGCCGTCCACAGTGCCAGCCGGGGCCGGGCGTCCCTTCCTCGGTAACCCATCTCGGGCCTCCCTTCCGTCGTCGGAGATCAGATACCCCGGACGTCGGAGGGCCATGCCTGTCGATCAGTCCTGACGGTCCGGCACGAACTCGCGGAAGATCATCTCGAAGTTCTCCAACTGCTCGTCCCAGTCGCGGTCCGCGACCTCCCAGCGCAGCGCGAAGCCCCGGTTGCTGGCGGGGACAAAGGCCCGGTTACGGACCCGGATCCGGGTGTCGTCGCGGGTTTCCCGCCAATCCCAGTCGGCGCAGGTCCGCCACTTGCAGTCGAACGAGGAGATGTCGATGTACTCGTAGTTGCGGACCAGGTTCTTCCGGTTCGGCTCCTGCGATCGCCAGTCGGCTTCGGCGTCCCGCTTCGGCGTGTCGGTGCGGTCGATGAGCAGTTCCCGTACCCCGTCCGGCTCCCGGTAGATAACCGAAGTGCCGCTGGTGCTGCGTCGCCAGCCGTCGGGTACCGGCACCTTGAAGCCCACCGGGTCGGTCCGCAGCGCCCACCCCTCCGGCAGGCCACCGGCCGATTCCGAGGCGCTGGGCGAGGCCGACGGGCTGGACGACGCCGACGGGCTGGCCGGCGGGTCGCTCGGCTGCGGGGCGGCCGGTTCCGAGCTGGCTGGCGGCGGTGCGCTGCTGGTGCCGTTCGCGGCCGGCGGAGTCCCGCCGTCCTCGTCGCCACCGTTGAGCAGCGGAATCGCCACCACCACGCCGAGTAGCAGCAGCGCGACCACGGCACCGACGAGCACCGCACGCCGGGTCCGCTCCGAACGGAACTGCCCGGCCTTGAAGACGTTTCCCCGAGTCGGGGCCGGGCTCACCGGTGCCGCCGACATGACCGAGGTCGGCTGCGACGGACGCCGCGTACCCTCGACCGCCGGCCGGTCCGCCCGCGCGGCCCCGCCACCGGCCGTACCGGCCTCCGTCGCGGTAGGCGTCGCTGCGGCGGGCTCGCCCGCCGTGCCGGTGCTCTCCGTGGCGTCGGTGTTCG
>NZ_BOPD01000011.1:0-227580 GCF_016863575.1 Micromonospora sediminimaris | reverse complement strand
AGCACAAAAGGCGCTCAAAACAGAAAGGGGAAAGATCTCCGGGACGCGGGGCCTGAGGGGCCGCTTCGCATCGCCGCGACCATGTCCAACGACCGGCGACCCGCCAACATTCCCGGGGCCACCCGCCGTGCGGGCAGTCTTTCACGGCCGTTCGCGAGTGTTCAACGACCGGCCGGTCCACACCATTCCCCAACCCCCTCCCCCGGAACCCGACACCCCACCCCAAACCCCCCCGGGATCATTGGGAGGGCGCACGCAGGCTGGGGCGCGGGTGTAGGCCACCTGGGCATCGCGCCCACAACCCCAGCAGCCGGACACGGCGTACCCCGACCGCCCCTTCCGCGACGCCTACGGCGTCCGGGAGAACACCGGACGGCAACGAGGATTTCTCATTTTCACCGGATCGAGTCTCAAGGCCACCTAGTGTTGGGCACACCGGTGCTAGTCACGGAGTTGGCCACCCGAACGACGTCCCACGCAGTCAGCGGACGAAAAGTGAGGGAAGACGCGTATGAAGGCAAGAAGAGTTCTCATACCGGCGGCAGGTGGCATCGCTCTGGGCGCGCTGTTGCTGCCCGGCACCGCGCTGGCCGACACGACCGTGTCGCCGTCCACCACGCCGGTCGGCGGAACCGTCGTACTGACCGCGACGGGCTGCAACCCGAAATCAGGCGACGCGATCTTCCGCGTCACCGGGCCTGACCGCGACCAGAACGTTCGCTCCACCACGGCAGCCGCCGGTGGCGGGTTGAGCGCGGAGTTGTTCACCGCCGGTTTCACCCTCGGCACCTACACGGTCTCCGCCACCTGCGGCGACGGTACGGCCGACGGCAGTGCGACCTTCACGGTCACCCCGATCGGCGGTGCCGAGGCCGGCGGCCGTGACGACGACGGTGCCGGGACCCTGGCCACCGGCGCCACCCTGTTGGCCACCGCGCTAGGCGGTGCCGTCATTCTGGCCCGGCGGCGTCGCCACGCCGTCACCGCCGCGACCCACTGATCCACGACTCACCCCATCCCATCCTGCGACGGGTGCCCGCACCGTGCTCGACGGTGCGGGCACCCGAGGTGGCACCGGCAGACGAAGATCCCACGCCCCTCGCGGGCACCGCGAACGGAGGTTCCCGTGCGGGCGTACCAGGTGATCCGGTTCCTGATCGCGGCGCTCGCGGTGGCCGGCCTCGCGCTGGTCGGCACGGGTCTGACGCGGCTACCGGCGCGACCACCGCAACCCGACGGCGCGACGGCGCCGCACCGGACGGTTCCGGCACCGCACCTGTCGCCGCTGCCCCGGGCCGCCCCTGTGGAGGTACGCATCCCGGCCGTCGGCATCAGCGCACCGCTGATCTCCGTCGCCGCCGACGCCGCCGGGGCGCTGGAGGTGCCACCACTGGACCGCCCGGGTGTCGCGGGCTGGTACCGGCCCGGAGTCAGCCCCGGCGAGACCGGCAACGCGGTGCTGGTGGGTCACGTGGACTCCCCCGGCGGGCCAGCCGTCTTCTTCCACCTGGGGCGGCTGCGTCCGGGCGACACCATCGAGATCGTCCGGACCGACGCCCGGATGGTGCGCTTCGCCGTGCACGACGTCGAGGCGTATCCGAAGGACCGGTTCCCCACGGACCTGGTCTACGGGCCGGGCGACGCGGCCGGCCTCCGACTGATCACCTGCGGCGGTCGGTTCGACCGGGGCACCGGCGAGTACGTCGACAACGTGATCGTTTTCGCCACCCGGGCAGCGTGAACCCGCGTTTGACCGTCGGGGCGCCGGGAAGAACTGTCGCCCACGGCAGATTCGCAAGGAGCGACGATGGCGCAGGCAGCACGGGCCAGCAAGCGGACCGGCGCGGAGAAGGGTGGCCCGCCGCCGCGGAAGGTGGCGGCGAAGAAGGCGGCCACGGCGGCGAAGCGGGCCACCGGGGCCACCGCCGCGAAGACGCCCGAGACGAAGCCCACCCCGACGAGTTCCCGCGTCGCCCGCAAGAAGGCAGTCTCCGCCACCGCCACCCCGGCCCGCCGCCCCACTGCCAAGGCAACCGCGGCGAAGAAGTCCGCCCCGGTCAAGAAGGCATC
Organism: Micromonospora sediminimaris; assembly: GCF_016863575.1. Classification (NCBI taxonomy): domain Bacteria; kingdom Bacillati; phylum Actinomycetota; class Actinomycetes; order Micromonosporales; family Micromonosporaceae; genus Micromonospora; species Micromonospora sediminimaris. Next base: position 225,510 of record NZ_BOPD01000011.1, on the reverse strand, counting down.
GGCGAAGAAGGCGACGGCGGCGAGAGCGTCCGGCAGGACGGCACCGGCGGGGAAGGCCACGGGTACGAAGCGGGCACCGACCAGGAAGACCTCCGCCTCCCAGGCCGCCGCATCCCGGTCCCGCTCGGCCACGCCGGCACCGGCGAAGCGGGCCACCACGATGGAGTCGTTCGGCAACCGGCGGAGCCCCCGCTCGGGATCCCGCTGACCGGCGCGTCCGCAGGGCTGTCGGGCCCTGGGGCGGGCGAGTCGGGAGCCCGGCCGCCGTAGCTTCGGCGGTTTTTCCGACGGCCGCCGCGGCGGTCGGCAGCGGCGCCGACGCGCCCCCGGTGGCCGTGGCCGACGCCGTGACCGGAAGGATGGCGACGTGGCCAAGCGAGACAGACGACCAGCCAGCGGACCCGAGGTGACCGGGACGTGCCCGTGCGGGCAGGGCCTGCCGTACGCGGACTGCTGCGGACGGCTGCACCGGGGTGAGGCCGACGCGCCCACGGCCGAGGCGCTGATGCGGTCCCGGTACGCGGCCTTCGCCGTGGGCGACCCGGACTATCTGCTGCGCAGCTGGCACTCCGGTACCCGGCCGCCACGGCTGCACCTCGACCCCACCCAGCGCTGGACCGGGTTGGAGGTGCTCGACACCGACGGCGGTGGCCTGTTCGACAGCACCGGCACCGTGGAGTTCCGCGCCCACTACCGGGAGGGGCACGATCCGGGCACGGTGACCGAACGCAGCCGCTTCGTCCGTGAGGACGGCCGTTGGGTATACCTCGACGACGACCTGGGCTGAAGCCGTTAACCGCCCCGGGCCACCCCCACCGACGCGAGCGGTCTCCGGTCGTCGGACGGCCGGATCGCCAGTGCCACCGCGATCAGCAGGTACGGCACGGCGGCGACCGCGAACGCCACCCGATTGCCCGCCACGGTAGCGACCAGGCCGTACCCGCCGTACACCACGATGATCGTCAGGTCGGTGGCCATCCCGGCGAGCGAGGTGACGGTGGCCCGCCCCGGCCCGGTGATCCGGGCCTGTAGTCGCGCGTCGGCCAGCACAGAGGCCAGTTGAAGACCACAGAACGCCACTGCCACCAGCCCGAACGCGGCCGGGTGACCCGACAGTGCGCCCCCGGCCAGGGCCAGCGCCGAGCCGGCCAGCAGCAGCGCAAAGCCACGACTGCCGAACCGCTGACCGACCGGGGCGAGCAGACCACCGACGACCTGCCCGAGCGTGACGATCAGGAGCAGCAACGGCACGGTGGTCAGCGCGACGCCGGTGTCGCGGGCCAGCAGCGGCGTGTACTCGTCGAGTGCGCCCCAGACTGCACCGACCCCGGCGACGAGCAGCACCGCCCGGCGCACCGACCGGTGACCTCGGGCCTCGGCGACTCCCGCGCGCAGCCCCTGCCACCAACCGAGTTCGTCCCCGTCCGGGTCGGCGGCCGTCACGGTGTCCGCCGGCCCACTGACCACGGTTGGGGCCGCCCTGCCCACGGCCGGCACGGCGAGGTCGGCGTCGAGGTCAGCCGACGCGGCGCGATCGACGCCACGCGGCACGGCGCGATCGACGTCGAGGCCGCCCGGCGGGGCGGAGGCGACGCCGGCCGGGCGGGTGGCCTGGCGGTGTTCGGGGAAGCGGACGGCGACGGCCGCGGCGAGCAGGCACACCGCGATGCTGGCCGCGCCAACCGCCGGGTAGCCACCGAACGCGAGCACGGGAGCAGCCAGCACGATCGACGCCAGCACACCGAGGGTCCCGGCGGTGCGCGCCCGGCCGATGACGCGGGCGTACCGGTCGGCGGCACCGAGCCGGTCCAGTTCGTCGAAGACCAGAGCCTCCGTCGCGCCGGAGGCGAGCGCGCCGCCGGCCCCCCAGAGGACGAACCCGGCGGCGAACGCCGGATAGGACGGCGCGAGGGTCCAGAGGGCGAAGCCGGCGGCGGTGCACAGCGGCGCGAGGCAGAGCATCCGCCGTCGGGAGGTCGCATCGGCCCAGGCACCGGAGGGCACCTCCAGCGCGATGCTGGCCAGCGACCAGATGACGAACAACGAGGAGATCTGCCCGACCGACAGGCCGGTGTCGGCGAAGAGCAGCGCGTACACCGGGTAGAGCAGCACCAGGTCGGTGAGGAACGCGTACGCGTAGAGCGTGCCGGCCAGGCGGCGGGCACGCGGCGAGGTCGGGGTCATCGGGGCCTTTCAGGTGGACGGGTCACGGACGCCGGTGTCACGGCGTCCGGGGCGGCCCACGGCCTCGGATGACGGATCAATGTCGCCAGGTCATGGCGCTGATGCTAACGCCCACCCGGCGGTTCCGCACGGGTGATTCGGGCGTGGCCAACGGCCCGGGCGGGACGGGACCGGTACCGGTCCCGTCCCGCCCGACGGTCAACGCTGCTCGCCGGTCTTCGGCAGCACGATTGTCGAGTCGCTGTCGGCGGAGTCGCGCGGTGCCGGCACCTGCGGCGGATTCGGAGTGACCACCTGGGTGGTGTCCGGGTCGCTCTCCGGCGACGCCGAGGGCTGCGTCGGGGCCGGATCCTGGCGTGGTAGCGGCGTGGTCGCGTCGGGATCGATGGCGGGGCCGGTGACGACCTGGGTCGCCTCCGGGTCGTCACCGGTGGAAGTCGGCTCTGCGTTGACCGGGTGGGAGGTGCTGGGCGTGGCGACGTCCGACGCATGGGTGGACGCGCTGGCGGCGGGGTCGGCGGGACGTTCGTCGGCCTCGCGCCGGCTGGCGGAGTAGGCCCGGGCGTGCTCGGCGATGGTCCGCGACTCCTGCTCGGCCCGGGCGAGCCAGGACTCCCAGCGGCTCTGCATCGGACGCACCAGCCCGCCGCCGACCCCGACCACGAGGATGCCGCCGATCGTGGCCAGCACGGCGATCAGCACCGGCGTGGTCACCGTGGTCGCCACACCGATCTGGTTGAGCGCGGCGATGATGCCGAGTCCGAGAATGAACGCCGAGGCGGCGGTGGCCAGCAGCCGGCCGTAGGACAATCCGCCGAGCGCGCCCGAGATGATGTCCTTCACCGCACTGGCGATGGCGGCGGCGACAACCACGATGACGATCGCCACGAAGGCGCGGGGCAGCCAGGCGATGACCCCGCCGATCAGGTCGGAGATCGGGTTCGGCCCCCAGACCCCGAAGGCCAGGTAGAGGGTGAGCAGGAGGATCCCGTAGTAGGCGAGCCGGGCGACGATGTCGCTGGCGTCGTAGCGGGATCTGGCCAGGGCCCGGCGGATGCCGCCGCGCTCGACCGCACGGTCGAAGCCGACCCTTTCGAGCAGCCGGTTGACCAGCTTCAGCACCGCCTTGGCCAGCAGCCAGCCGACCACCAGGATGGCCACGACGGCGAGCGCCTTGGGCAGGAAGAGAAGTATCGAGCGGAGGGTGTCCCCCACCGCGTCACCGAAGTCGTCTCGCATCGGATGGTCCTCCACAGGGGCAGGTGGTTCGTCCGGCCCGACCTACCCGCCTGCCCCTGCGCAGAAACCAGTGGAGGAGACGACCTACGGACGCAGTTGGGCCAGTGAGGCGACCGCGACCCCGTGCGCGTACTGCTTTGACGCCGCGTCGATCAGCGGGCTGAAGTCGTACTGGATGAGTGCCCCGTACTGGAAGAGCCCCATGCCGCCGGCGGATGCCTGGGCCACGTGCGTACGGGTGACGGTGTCGTACGGGCCGGAACAGAAGAAGCCGCCGTCGAGCCAGATCGGATCGTGGTAGTTCATCCAGAATTCCTCGTTGACACCGTACGGAGTTCCCATGCAGTACGGCTGCCACTGGGTCTGCACCCGGGTGAACGCGTTGACAAGCAACGACCTCAGCTCGGTGACGCTGAAGCGGGCCTGGGCCCGGGCGATCAGCGCGATCGGCCCGATGGCGCCGAGCAGGATGCCGAGCTGGTTCTTCGCCGAGGCGTTGGTGACCGCGTTCCACAGCGCGTCGATGAGCGTCACGCAGCTTGTCACGTCCTGCGCCCAGCGCTGCTTGAGGCTGAGCGGGAACTCGGCGATGTCGGCGAACTCGAGCACATGGTGCCGTACGCAGCCGGTCGCCTCCGCCACCGCCAAGGCGTCGGCGTGTGCGTTGATCGCGTCCCGCGAGGCGTTTACCGCGCCGATGATCTGGCTGGTCGCCTGTTCGAGAGTGAGTCCGCCGTTCTGGGAACTGTTGAAGTACGAGTAGGCCGCAGCAGCGAATTGGATGATGGCCGCCACCGTCGTCGGGTCCACGGCCGCCTGTGCCGGTCGGGCTCCGCCCGGCACGACGAGCCCGGTGGCCAGCACCACAGCCGCCATGCCGGTAGCGAATCGCTTACGTAGTCTTGTCACCGATCGCCTCCCTGGTTGTCCATGGTTTGTAGGACCGCCCGGGCCACCGCCCAACTCGTGCCCGCCCCGGCGGCCTCCAACAGCGACTCCGGCGAGTACGGGCCCTCCCGCCAGTCGCCGAAGTATTCGTAGTCCTGGAATTCCAGTCGCCGACCGTCGGGCGCGGTGCAGACGTGCACGACGTGGTAGATCGACGGGTGCGGGTCCAGGTCACCTTGCGCGGGGGGTGCGCAGACCGGCTTGAGGTTCTCCACGATCGACTCCAGTGCCTCCCGGTAGTGGCGCATCAGCGTGGTCGTGCCGAACCCGGCCTTGGCCCGGGCGGCCAGCGCCATCGGGTAGAGCGTGTGGATCGCGTACCCGAGGTCGTTGCGGGACTTGGGGTCCGTCATCGCGTTGAAGACGCTCGCCGCCATGTCGGCGTCGCGGGTGACGGCCATCGCCCAGTCCCAGAGCGTCTCCTCCTCAAAGATCTCTATGTCGTTGAACTCCACGATGTGCGCCCGTGCCGCACCGAGCCACGGCGCCGCGGCGAGGGCGTCCATGTGCGTGAGCACCACCGACTCGGCATCGTCGACAGCCAGGATGGTGTCGGTCACCAGCTGGGCGATCTCCTCGGGGCTGAGCCCGCCGTCACTGAACAGGTTCAGCAGCTGGATGACAGTGGTGCCGATCTTCTGCACGGGCACCGTGCCGTCGGCGGCGTGCGCCGGCGCCGCCGTACCCGGAACAGCCAGGGCGACCGCCAGCGTGGCGGCGACGAGCGTACGTACCGGTTGACGTCCCATGGCGATTCTCCTTCGCCCTGTTATCGACGGACGCGAATAGCGTGGACCGCGCGGCACCGGCTTGTCTTCGTCATCGGTGACAACCCGGATGCGCGATCGGGCAACGCCGCTTGTCACTTGTGGTGACCCGATCGAACGCGGTGCCACCCTTCGCGGAGCGCTGGTTATTACTCGGGCGGGGGCACTAATCTCTGAGGTTGAGGTGACGCGGGAACGGCTGGACCTTCGAGGCAGGGGCTTCAATGGGAGACCTGTTCCACCAGCTCAGCAAGCAGGTCGACCGCAACGCCCGACGGGCTGTTCGGGTGTACCAACGCGAGCTGCCCGAGTTTCGGCGGGTCGATGTGTCCAGCCACGGGCTCGCCGCGATGATGGATTTCGCGGTGCTGCTCCGCCGCCGCACCGCTGCGCTCGCGGCCGACGAGCAGCCTTTCACCGACGACGATCTGCGGCACATGGAGTCGGTCGGCCAGGAGCGCGGCGAACGTGGCATCTCCGCCGGAGCCCAACGCCAGGTGCTGACGCTGCACTCGACGCTGACACTTCAGGAGATCCGCGAGGCGGCCGGGCCGGACGACATCGAGGACGTGATGCGAATGCTGCGGTGGCTGGGCCCGCAGGGCGCGGTCGCCCAGGCCGCGTACACCCGGGGTTTCCTCGCCGGGCAGCACCGCAGCGTGCCGTTCGCAGCGCGGATACAACACCTCACGCTGGCACTGCTTCACGACGACCCCGCCGCCGGTCAGCTCGCCGGTGACCTCGCCCTGTCCCACCACGGGCCGTACCTGGTCACGGTCGTCACCATCCGAGGCGACACGCGACGCCTGACCGCCAAGGTGCGCGCCAGAACCATCGAGACGCTGCTGCACGTGCGCCGCACGCCGATGATGTGGCGCAAGCCGTCGGAGTTCGTCCTGCTTACCCCCGTGTCGGAGGCGGTCGGAACGCTCGTCGCCACGGAGCATCAGATCGCTCTCGCGGTGATCCGCGGTCTCGCCGACACCGTCGGCCGTCCGCTGTCGATCGGCACCGCCGCCGGCCCCACCGGCAGCCTGGCCGAGACCGCCGACCTGGCCCGCCGGGTCAGCTGCGTCGCGCCCGCGCAGGCGAGGCCGGATTGCCTGCACACGGTCGCCGACGTCCTGATCGAACTCGCTGTCGCACAACTGCCCGCGGTCGACCGTTGGCTCGACGACCTCACCCGCCGTCTCTCCGCCGGCCCCGATCTTGTCGAGACGCTCGCTGCCTACTACGACAACGACATGAACCGCCTTCGTACCGCGGCGGCCCTCAACATCCATCCGCGCACGCTCGACTATCGCATCCGCCGGGCCCACGACCTGCTCGGCTTTCACCCCGCGACGGCCCGAGGCGTACGCCTGATCGGTGCCGGCATCGCCCGTGCTCGGGCCGACCGGACGCAGTGAGCCGGCCGGTGCCGGTCCGCCGCAGCGTCGCGGCCGCCTCGACGAGCCGCTCCGGCCCAGGACGGCAACCCTGGGCCGGAGCGATGGAGCTGGTCGATCAGACGAAGTTCACGTCACTGCACCACATGTACGCCTGGTCGAGGTGCGAAGCCTGCCAGATGACGAAGACGATGTGGCGTCCGGTGTAGCCGGAGGTCGAGACGTTGAACGAGATGTTCTGCGCAGGCGCGTACCTGCCGGTCTGCGTGATGAAGTCGAGGTTGCCCCAGCCGAGCCGCTGGGTGGTGGGGTCGAACCCCTGCTTGCTGACGTAGACGCGGAAGAAGTCGGCGCCGTGGCTGGCCTGGTCGTAGAGCTGGACCGTGAAGTTGCGGCTCACGTTCGTCGTCCGCCACGCGCCAGGCTGGTTCAGGCTGTTGTTCCTGGACAGCCCGTTGCTGCACAGCTGCCCGTCGGGGGTGCGGCCCTGGAAGTTGCCGCCCAGACCGTCCCGCAACGCGCTCATCCAGTTCCACATGGTGTCGGGGTTGGCCTGGAACGCCTGCCAACACATGGGGTCCTGCTGCTGCATGGCCGGGTTGGTGTGCTGGCTGCCCCAGCTCTGCCAGCACTGGTAGGCGCGGGAGGCCGGGTTGATGATGGTGCCGTGCGCCTGGGCCGGGGTGGCCCAGGGCAGCACGCCAACGATCATCGCGAGTAGCACGGCAAACACCCGAAGGGGTTGGCGGACGGCTGACCGGGACCGTCCGCCGCTCTGATCAGGCCTGCGTGAACGCATGTGCGTCCTCCGTTCCTCGGTGGTGTCGGTGGATGGGAGCGCTTCCAACGCCAGATAAGCATCGAGTCGCATAAATGTCAATAATGATCTTAATTGGTGCCACTGTGTCCCGAGCCGGCCCGAGTCACCGTGAAGGGCACCAATGCCCCATCTGTGCTGCGACGATGACCCACTCCGCCACCCACCCGATCACCCGAACGACGTCCCGGATCGAAACTTTCGGTTGTTGACGGCTCGCGATTCATAGTACGAGAGCGCCGTCAGGCCGGCTCGTTCCAGAGGCGGACGTCGGTGTGGCCGGCAGAGGTCGTCAAGTCGCGTCCGCAGCGAGCAGCGGCAGCCGCTCGGCGGCGGCGCTGCCCGGTTCCACGGCGCTACCCGGTTCCACGGCGTGGGCGATCAGGATGGGGCCGCTGCATCCCGGGGGCCGGTAGGCGTCCCAGCCGCAGACGCATCCCGACCAGCGGCCCGTCGGAGTCAGCCTGGACAGGCGTAGCTGACCTCGGTCGCCGCCTGCGCCGGTGCCGGCGACACGATGTTCACCGTCGCGGTCTCCGTGGTGCTGCCGACCCCGGTGAACGACCAGCGCAACGTCAGCGTGACGCTACGCTGTCCCCGACCGACGCGCTCGGTGAGCAGAGCACCAGGCGCACTGCCGGTCCGCAGCCACTGATACTCGATCACGCCCGCGCGGCCGTTGGTCCGCACGGTGGCGACCACGTCGACGGTGACGTCGCAGCGTGCCTCGGCCGGTCGGGGCACGCTCGCGGTGACATCGGCGATCTCCAGCGGGCTGAGTCGCTGCCAGATCCACAACCCCACTGCCGTCAGCAGCGCAAGGCTCAGCAGCGCGGAGAGCACGGTGGTCACGCGACGCCAGGGCGACGGCCGGCGCGGCGGCGCGGGTGCCGGCCAGGCCGGTGCCGCTGGCGGGGCGACCGGCACGCCGGGACCGAACCGCAGCTCGCCGCCGGGCCCGGCGGTGGGCGCGGGCAGGGCCGTGCCGCCGGTACGCGTACCGACCGTGACATTCGCGGCCATCGTGTCTCCCCCGGTCCCAGCCAGCGACAGCGTCCGCTCCGCACCGTCGAGTGACAGCGTCCGCTCCGCACCGTCGAGTGACAGCGTCGGCTCCGCACCGTCGAGTGACGGCTTAGGTGCGGTCACGGACGGTGGCTGTGCGGGCAGGGTGACGGTCGGCTCGGCCGGTACCCGTTGGGTGGGTAGGGCCTCCGTGGCGTCGTCGTCCGGCTGATTCACGCTGTCGTCTCCTGCGTTCGTCGCGGGCCTGGGTGCGGGGGCGGCTGGTCAGCCGGGCGTGCAGAAGGAGTAGAGCGTCACGTGCACCGTCGCACCGGTGGTGGTGTTACCGGCGGCGTCGGTGGCCAGGACCGCGACCGGGATCCGCGTGGTCGCTCCGGGCCTGGGCAGGTCGCCGAGCACGCCCCGGAACTGGCCGCCACGCAGCTGAGCCATGTTCTGCTCGTAGGACCGCTTCTCGAGCGTGTAGCGCAGACGGACCCGCAGTTCACCCGAGTCGGTACGGTCGTCGGCGACGAGCGCGGTGACCGTGCTCGCTGTCGGCCCGAACGGGCAGCCCGCCGGATCCAGTTCGGTCGGACTCGCGGTGACCCGGTCGACGGTGGGCGCGGTGGTGTCCGACGGCGGTGCGGGACTGGTGGACGACGTGGGCGCCGGCGTCGCGGGCGGTGAGCCGCCCGGGGGACGCACCGACCGGCTCGGCTCGACCGTGGTGCCGCCCGTCGGGACGGTCCCCGTACCGGTCGGGGTGGGTGAACCGGGGGTGCCGACCGTCGGCACGTCGGACGTCGGCGTCGGCTGCTGTGCGGCCGGCACTCCGACGGTCGGGACGGTCCCGGCGGTCAGATCCGTGCGGGCCTCGGTGGCCGCCGCCGCACCGACCGACGGTGGCTCGTCCTTCCCGGCGTAGCTGAGCCCGGCAACGCCGACCAGCATCGCCGCCACCAGGCCGGACCCGACCAGCGCCGCCCGGGATCGTCCGGTCCGCCGAAGTACGGATCCGTCGGCGGCCCCGCCCACCGATGTCGGCGCAGAGGCGCCGACCGCCGTGCTGGCCACGCTGATGCCGCCCCCGCTGCCGTCCGGGAACGGAAACAAGGCCGCCAGCAGCGCTGCCCGGCGAGCCAGCTCGCGCCACCCGCGTTCCTCCCAGTCGTCCCCGTAGGCACCGGCGGCTACCTCCTCCAGGCTGGCGAGGAAGACCTGCGCGGGCTGTGGACGGTCGTCGGGCCGCTTGGCCATTCCGTCGCGCAGCAGGCCGTGCACCGGGCGCGGTGCCCGATCGGTGGGGATCGGCGCCCGGATGTGCTGCCGGCGCAGCGTGGCCAGATCCCGCCCGTCGAACGGCGGGTGGCCGGTGAGGCATTCGAAGAAGGTGGCGGTGGCGGCGTAGATGTCGCAGGCCGGGCTGGCCGGCGCACCGGACCACTGCTCGGGAGCCATGTAGCGGGGGGTGCCGGTGACAGTGCCACCGGAGGCGACACCGACCGGCATGGCGATGCCGAAGTCGGCGAGCTTGCTCGCGCCCTCGGCAGTCACCAGCACGTTCTCGGGTTTGTAGTCACGATGCACCACGCCGCGCGCGTGCGCCGCACCGAGCCCGGCCAGGGAACCCTTGAGCACGCAGAGCGCCGACTCCGGTGTGGTGGGACCCTGCGCACGCAGCATCTGGCGCAGCGACACGCCGTTGACCAACTCCATCACGATCGCCGCCCCGCCGGACGCCTCGACGTACTCGTAGAGGCGACAGATGTGCGGGTCGTCAATGTCGGCAAGCAGCCGCGCCTCGTCCCGGAAGTCGGCCCGCAACAGCTCGTCGTCGGGCCCGGTGGTCAGATACTTGATCGCCACCGCGGTGCCGGTGGCGTCGTGCACGGCGAGATCGACGCTGCCGGAGGCACCGGCACCGAGCCGACGGACCGGGGTGTAGCCGGAGACCTGCCAACCGTTCATGTCGCCACTATCCGTGCCACGCGCAAGTGAACGGTGCCGCTGAACACGCGATCATTATCGCCACCGCCGCCGGTGACGCCATCGGCCCGGCGGGTGCACCGACCCCACCGGGTGGCCAACTGGTGAGTCGTCCGGTGGGCACGGTCGGCGGCCTACCCGTTGCGCCTGGTGCCGCCGACCGGCGCTGAGCTGCACCGCCCCGACGTTTGACCGGGCTCGGCGACGGAAAGTGTGGCGGGATGAGATGGGCCCGTCACGCCGTACCCGCCGCCGTCACCGCCCTCGCCGCGCTCGCCGCCCGTGACCTGCTGCAACGCGAGCACGCGCTGAGGCGCAACTTTCCGCTGCTGGGTCGCGCCCGCTACCTGCTCGAATCGCTCGGGCCGGAGCTGCGGCAGTACATCGTGGCCGGCAACAACGAGGAACGTCCGTTCACCCGGGACCAACGCCGCTGGGTGTACGCCTCGGCGAAGCGGCAGAACAACTACTTCGGGTTCGGCACCGACAACGACATCGAGTACAGCCCGGGATATCCGGTCATCAAGCACCGCACCTTCGGTCGGGCGGTACCGCCGTCGACGCCGACTACCGGGCACGAGGTGCGACTGCCGTCGGCGAAGGTGCTCGGAGGCGCGCGACGCCGCACCCACGCGTTCCGCCCCGCGTCGGTGGTGACCATCTCCGGGATGAGCTTCGGCTCCCTGTCCGGCCCCGCTGTCGAGGCGTTGAACCGGGGCGCGGCGCTCGCCGACTGCCTGCACAACACCGGCGAGGGCGGGCTGTCCCCGTATCACCGCCACGGCGGCGAGCTGATCCTGCAACTGGGTACCGCGTACTTCGGCTGCCGCGACGATCGGGGCCGGTTCGACCTGGCCCGGCTCAAGGACGTGGTCGCCGGCGCACCGGTGCGGGCGCTGGAGATCAAGCTCAGTCAGGGCGCCAAGCCCAGCCTGGGTGGCCTGCTGCCGGGGGCGAAGGTGTCGGCGGAGATCGCCGCGACCCGGGGGATCCCGGTCGGACGGGACTGTGTCAGCCCCTCGCGGCACGCGGAGTTCGCCGACTGCGACAGCCTGCTCGACTGGGTGGAACTCCTGGCCACCGAGACCGGTCTGCCGGTCGGTATCAAATCGGCCGTGGGCGACCTCGATTTCTGGACCGACCTGGCCGACCTGATGCGCGACACCGGCCGAGGCGTCGACTTCGTCACCATCGACGGCGGCGAGGGCGGCACCGGGGCCGCGCCACTGATCTTCACCGATTCCGTGTCGCTGCCGTTCCAGCAGGGCTTCGCCCGGATCTATCCCATCTTCGCCGAACGTGACCTGCACGAGCAGGTCGTCTTCGTGGGCTCCGGCAAGCTCGGCCTGCCCGACAACGCGGTGGTCGCGTTCGCGCTCGGCTGCGACCTGGTGGCCGTGGGCCGGGAGGCGATGCTGGCGATCGGCTGCATCCAGGCGCAGAAGTGCCACACCGACACCTGCCCCACCGGAGTGGCCACCCAGAACGCCTGGCTGACCCGGGGGCTGGACCCGGCATCGAAGTCGGTCCGGGCGGCGCACTACCTCAAGACGCTGCGGCGGGACCTGATGAAAGTCTCCGAGGCGTGCGGGGTGGAGCATCCAGGGCTGATCGACACCGACGCCGTGGAGATACTCGGCGGGCGGACCAGCGCCACTCCGCTGCGCGAGGTGTACGGGTACCGACCTGGCTGGGGCCTACCGTCGGCGGCCGACCGCAAGGCGGTCGTGGAGCTGATGTCCACCGAGGCACCCCAGGGCGGCAGCGCTCCCCCGTCACCGACCGCCCAGCGTTGACGCCCGACGTTTCGCACCAGCCGCCGACGGTGGTTTCGAGCCCGGGTGCGCGCGGGTCGACCGGGCCGACCCGCGCGCGTCCGGGTCGCCGGAGGACGGATCACGTTCGTGCCATCTCAGCACGGATCAGCGGCAGGCCCCTCCTCCGGCGTCGACCGTCATCACCGTCCTGGGCGGCGTCGCCTGTAGGGCGGGTGGTACCCGACGCGTCGCAACGGTCGAGTGACTGATCCGGACCGACGGGACCGGCCGCCAGAGCAGGTTGACGGTGGCGCCGCCGGGACCCGACAGACGTTGCCGGCCCCGGTAGCCGAGCCGGCGATAGAGACGCAGGTCGTCGTCGTGCACCTCCGCGTACGCGGGCAGACCGAGGTTGTCCATGTACCGGTGGCTGCCGGCGAGGACGGCGGCGGCCTGACGAGCCCGGTCGACGTCCGGGGGTGCGGCGAGGAACGCGAGGTGGTTGTGTGCCTCGGCGGGCCGCCGCGCGGCAAGGAGATGGTCGACGCGACGGAAGCGCACGGCGTGTTCGCCGCTGGCGTCGTCGAGTCGCTCGTCGTAGCGGGGTGGCGGCGGGATCGGGCGATAGCGGTGGAACCAGACGGTGGCGGCGGTCCCGTCCTTGAGCAGGAACGCGTCGCCGAACAGCAGGGCGTGCTCGGTCCAGATGCGGGCCACGGCGGCGATCACGGCAGCACGGCGCCGCTCATCGGGCACGAGCCACGCGCCGAGGGACGTGGGGACGATCGTGGCGGTGAGCAGGTCGACGATCCAGTCGACGTCGCACCATCGGGCACGGTTGACCGGCAGGGTGACGTGCATGGTTACTCCTGGTGAGGCATGAAGTCGGAAAAGTAGGTGATGGGCCGGTGCCAGGCAGTCACACGCCGGCAGGCCCGGGACGGTCGGCGGGGTAGACCGCCGTCAGGTGTCGCGTCGCGCGGCCAGGACCGACGTGGCGGCGCGGAGGTGGCAGCGAGCGGTCAGGCGGGCCGGCTGCGCGGGCGTGGCGAGCGGGAGGGGCGTCTCCGGGTACGCGCCAGCCGGGTCACCCGGCCGCTGACCGTCGGCGGCGACCAGCCGGCCACGGCCATGTCGACCGGGCCGCTGTGCGACGTCGGTGCCGACTCGGCGCCGCTGGTGCCGGGAGCCGGCGACGAGGGCGGCGGACCCGGCGTACGGTCGGCCTGCCCGTCCCGCTCGTGCAGTCCACCGTCGACGATCTCCTCGCCGCTGTGCGGCAGCGAAGCCGCCGGGTGGCCGGACCGGTGACGGATGACGTGGTGGACGGAGCCGATCTGCCGGGCGCCGTCCGCGCCGGCGTCGGCCCGGTCCGGCCTGGCCGGTAGCGCGGGTTCGGCTTCCGGTGCCGGTGGCGTGGCGGGATCCGGATCGGGCCGGGGGGTCGGGTCCACCGGTGCCGGAGCGGGTTGGGGCAGCTCGACGACCGGATCCAGCACGTCGAGCACCGGCTCCAGCCCCACCACTACGGAGTCGAGCAGCGGCGACTCGGGATCCAGCAGCTCCACAAGGGCGGCGATGAGCGGCGCTGCGAGCGTCCCGGCCTCGGCGACCACGGCGGCCACCTCGTCGCGTACCGCCTCGGGCAGTCGCGCCAGCGGCTCCGCCGATCGGCTGTGGGGCCGGCTCGCAGCTGGCGACCCGGCCGTCCGCTGCGCTGCCGGTGCCGCACCCGCCGGGTGGGCAGCGACCCGAGGTGCGGTCGGCCTCGGTCTCGACGTGCTCGGGTCGGTCGGCGGTGGCGCCGGGTCGGCCGGTGGTGCCGGGTCGGCCGGTGGTGCCGGGTCGGCCGGTGGCGCGGTGTCCTGCGGTGGTCGCCCACCGGCAGGTGGTGCCGGCGGTTCCGCCGGCCTGGCGTCGGCGGGTGGTTCGGGCTCGTCGGGCGGAAGCGGTCGGGGCGGATCGGACCTGGGCGGTGGGGCCGGCGGCGATGGGGCCGGCGGCGGGGGCTCCGGGGCGGGCGGATCCGACGTGAGTGCCGGGGCGAGCAGACCTCGAACGAGGTCGCCGACGCGGGGGGTTGCTCCGTCCTGAGTGGCCACCGACGGCTCCCCGGCGGCCCCGGCGGAATCGGCCGAGGCGACGTCGTAGGCGCACCATGCCGCCCCGGCGACCGCGGTCAGGAAACCGAGCCGTAGGACCGCGCGGGCGAGGCCACGCCGTCGTCTCGTCACCGGCGCCTCCCGTGCCCGACCGCCACCCGCTGCGAACGCACCCTAACTCACTGCGACAGTACGGTCACGAGCCACGGGCGTGTCGATCCGCCAGGTTCCCAACTGGTCCAACCAGTTGACGGGTTGATGTGCCCTGGGCCACACTGCCGGGCATGGCATTCGTCCCCGTCACCCGGGCCTCCGTCTCCGACCTGGTCTTCGGACAGTTGCGCGACGCCATCGTCAGTGGCACCTACCGCACCGACGACACGCTGCCCGGCGAACGGGAGCTGGCGACGACCTTCCAGGTGAACCGACATGCGGTCCGGGAGGCGCTGCGTCGGTTGCAGCAACTCGGCCTGGTCCGGATCAGCCAGGGCGGGGCCACCCGGGTGCTGAACTGGCGGGTGCACGCCGGTCTGGATCTCGCGCTGTCGCTGGTGCGCTCCGGCGACGTACTGCCGGTCGCCACCCTGGTCCGCGACATGATGGACATGCGGGCCTGCATCGGCGTCGACGCGGCCCGGCTCTGCGCCCGCCGGGCCGACGACGCGGCGCGGCGACGGATCGTCCGCGCGGTGGAAGAGTTCGCCGACCTCGCACCCGATCTGACCGCGATGGGTGAGGCCAACATCGCCGTCTGGCGGTTGATCCTGGACGGCTGCGGCAACACCGCGTACCTGCTGGCCTTCAACAGCCTGGTGGCCGGCGCCCTGGCGGTGGCCGAGGTGCCGCCCCAACGGCGCGCCACCGAACTGCTCGACGTCACCGGGCACCGCCGGCTGGCGTCGGCCATCGCCGACGGCCGGGACGTCGAGGCCGCCGAAGAGGCCCGATCGCTGCTCACCGCCGCGCTCACCGCCCCGACCAGAAAGGACAGCCGGGCATGATCCCCGCCGTGCTCTACGCCATCCCCGCGTTCCTCCTGCTCATCACCGTCGAGGCGCTGTCGTACCGGTTCGCGCCCGACGACGCCGAACGGGGCTACGAGGCCCGGGACACCGCCACCAGCCTGACCATGGGGGCCGGCAGCCAGGTCATCGGCGTGCCGTGGAAGCTGCTCACGATCGGCCTGTACGCCGCCGCCTACACGATCTCGCCGTTCAGTCTCTCCCCCGGCGACTGGTGGGTCTGGGTGTTGTTGTTCTTCGCCGACGACTTCGCCTACTACTGGTTCCACCGGGCCCACCACGAGGTGCGACTGCTGTGGGCGGGACACGTGGTGCACCACTCCAGCGTGTTCTTCAACTTCTCCACCGCGCTGCGGCAGAGCTGGACGCCGATGACCTCGCTGCCCTTCTGGCTGGGCCTGGCCCTGCTCGGCATTCCACCGTGGATGATCTTCCTTCAGCAGTCGATCAGCCTGCTCTACCAGTTCTTCCTGCACACCGAGCGGATCAACCTGCTGCCCCGACCGATCGAGTTGCTGTTCAACACCCCCTCACATCACCGGGTGCACCACGGCTCGAACGACGAGTACCTGGACCGCAACTACGGCGGCATTCTGATCATCTGGGATCGACTCTTCGGGACCTTCCAGGCTGAGGGCGACGCGGTCCGGTACGGCCTGACCAAGAACATCGGCACCTACAACCCGCTGCGGGTGGCGACCCACGAGTACGCGGCCATCTGGCGGGACCTGCGCACCACCAGGTCCTGGCGGGAGCGGCTCGGGTACCTGCTGCGCCGCCCGGGCTGGCAGCCGGCCCGATGAACACCGCGACCGGCGCCGGCCGGAGGCTGGTGGACACGCGGCTGCGGCGGCCGGACCGGGATGTGGTGTTGCTCTGGGCGTTCGCCGTCGTGGCGGCCGTCGAACTGGTCGCCGTCGCCACCGACGTGCTCGCGGTGCAGTGGTTGGCCAAGCCGCTGCTGGCGCCGCTGCTGCTGGCCTGGCTGTGGCGGGTCCGCGCGGCGAACGCCCCGATCGCGGTCGGCCTGCTGCTCGCCACCGCCGGAGACGTCGCGCTGCTGATGCCGTCGGACGCCGCGTTCCTGGTCGGGATGGGCTGTTTCCTCGGCACCCAGCTGGCGTTCGTCACCGCGTTCGTGGGTCACCGCCGGGCCCGACCGGCGGCGCTGGCCGGGTACCTGGCGCTGTGGGTGGTGGCGAACGCGCTGCTGTGGCCGCGGCTGGGCGACCTGCGGCTGCCGGTGCTCGGGTACAGCCTGGCGTTGTGCCTGATGGCGGCGACCGCGACCGCGTTCGGCCTGCGGGTCGCGATCGGCGGCGCGCTGTTCCTCTTCTCGGACCTGTTGATCGGCCTCGGTGCGGCCGGTACGACGCTGCCCGGACACGGCGTGCTGGTGATGGCGACCTACAGCGCCGCACTGTTCCTGATCAGCACCGGCTGGGCAGCGGCGAGCCGGCACCGAACCTAATGGCCCTGGTAGAGGGCGGCGACCTCGTCGGCGAAATGATCCTGCACCGCCTCCCGCTTGATCTTGAGCGTGGGGGTGAGTTCCCCGTCCACCTCGGTGAGATCCCGGTGCAGGATCCGGAAGGTCTTGACCTGTTCGGCCCGGGAGATGCTGCGGTTGGCCCGGTCGATCGCCATCTGGATCTCGCCACGTAACTCCGGATCGTCCCGCAACGCGGACACCGACGCCCCGGGATGCCCGTGCTGCTCCCGCCAGCGCGTCCACGCCTGCGGGTCCACCGTCACCAGCGCGGCGACGTAGGGGCGACCGTCGGCGACCAGCATCACCTGACTGATCAGTGGATACGCTCGGATCCGCTCCTCGATCGGCGCGGGCGCGATGTTCTTGCCGGCGGCCGTGACCATGATGTCCTTCGTCCGTCCGGTGATCCGCAGGAAACCGTCGTCGTCGATCGTGCCGAGGTCGCCGGTACGCAGCCACCCGTCGTCGGTCAACGCCGCCCGGGTGGCCTCCGGGTTGTTCCAGTAGCCGCCGAACACCACCTCGCCCCGGGCGTGGATCTCGCCGTCGTCGGCGATGCGGATCCGTACCCCCGGCAGTGGTCGCCCGACCGTGCCGATCCGCATCGCCGTCGGCAGGTTCGCGGTAAGCGCCGGGGAGGTCTCGGTCAACCCGTACCCCTCCAGCACGGTGATGCCGGCGCCCCGGAAGAAGTGCCCCAGCCGCTCCCCCAGCGGCGCGCCGCCCACGATGGCCATCCGGCACCGTCCGCCGAGTGCGGCGCGCAACCGGCGGTACGCGGCGAGGTCGAACACCAGGTGCGCCAGGCGGAGCAGCCTTCCGGGGCCACGTGACGTGTCCAGCGCGCGGCTGTACCGCACGGCCGCCCGCTCGGCGAGGCCGAAGAGCCATCCCCGGTGCGCGTCCTCGGCAGTGTGCCGGGCCTGGTCGTGCAGCTTCTCGAACATCCGGGGCACGGCGAGGATGAAGGTGGGCTTGAACCGGCGCAACTGGTCGAGCACCCCGGAGATGTCGGCGCTGTGCACCATGGTGGCGCGGTTGTGCACCATGCCGATCTGGATCAGTCGGGCGAAGGCGTGCGCCAGCGGCAGGAACAGCACAGTCGTCGCACCCGGATGCAGCAACTGGGGCAGCACCGCGGTGGCGTTGCCGATGTCGGCGGCGAGATTGCGGTGCGCCAGCACGCAGCCCTTCGGCGGGCCGGTGGTGCCGCTGGTGTAGACGATGGTGGCGATGTCGGCGCCGGTCACGGCGGCTCGACGCGCATCCACCTCGGTGGCGTCGATGGCGCGGCCCCGCGCCACCAGCTCGATGAGATCACCGGCGTCGATACGCCAGGTCTGCCGCAACTCGGGCAGCTCCGAACGCAGATCGGCCACGCTGAAGGCGTGGTCCGCGGTCTCCAGCACGCAGCCGACCGCACCGGAGTCGCCGAGCATCCAGCGGATCTGTTCCGGGCTGGAGGTGTCGTAGATCGGCACGGTCACCGCGCCGATCGACCAGAGCGCATAGTCCACGAGCGTCCACTCGTACCGGGTGCGGCTGAGCAACCCGACCCGGTCGCCGTGCGCGACCCCGGCGGCGACGAAACCGCGGGCCACCGCGACCACGTCATCGCGGAACTGCCGGCAGGTCACCGGCAGGGCGCCGCCCCGCCCGGAGCGGCGCACCGGCCACGACCGGGGATCCGGGTCGGGCCGGACGAACTGCACCGCGTCCGGGTCCTCGGCCGCGTTGCGCCACACCTGCTCCGCCAGGGTGGTGTCCTCGCCGCTGACGATCGACTCGACCGCTGTCTCCCGCATGCCCGCTCACCTGCCGTCGCGTCACCCAGCCAAGGCCACCCGAACAGATGCTGAACTCCCCCCACGCGCCGCGCCCTGAGAACCCCCGAATCCACCCCGCGCCATCCCACCTCGTGCTACCCCCGACACCCCCACCCCGCCGCCGCCCCAACCCCACTTCGTCGATCTTGCAGTTCCGGTCGGCGAAACAACCCTTTCGTGGCTTTCGCGGGGACAAAAAGTGCAAGATCGACGAGAGCTGGGCGGGGGCGGTCACCAGTCATGGACGGTGCCGTCCTGGAGCCGGTTGAACGGCAGGTACGCCGGTTGGTACGGGAACCGGGCGGCGGCCTCCTCGTCCAGTTCGACGCCGAGACCCGGCTGCTCACCCGGATGCAGGTAACCGTCGGTGAAGGTGAACGACTGGCGGAACACCTCGTCGGTGAGGGCGCCGTGCCGCATGTACTCCTGGATGCCGAAGTTGTGGATGGCCAGGTCAAGGTGGAGCGCGGCGGCCATGCCGACCGGCGAGATGTCGGTCGGCCCGTGGATGCCGGACTTGATCTGGTACTGCGCGGCGAAGTCGAGCAGCTTGCGCATCGCGGTGATGCCGCCGGTGTGAGTGACCGCGGAACGCACGTAGTCGATCAACTGTTCCCGGATCAGGGTCTGGTAGTCCCAGACGGTGTTGAACACCTCGCCGATCGCCAGCGGGGTGATGGTGTGCTGACGGACCAGCCGCAGCGCGTCCTGGTTCTCCGCCGGGGTGCAGTCCTCCAGCCAGAACAGGTCGTACGGTTCCAGGGCCTTGCCCAGCCTCGCGGCCTGGATCGGGGTCATCCGGTGATGCCCGTCGTGCAGCAGCGGCAGTTCGGGCCCGAACTCGTTGCGGACCGCCTCGAAGACGCCGGGCAGGTGGCGCAGGTACGCCCGGGTGTCCCAGTCCTCCTCGGCCGGCAACGGGGTGCGCTGCGCCGGCTCGTAGTCGTAGCGCTTACCGTCGGCGCTGGGCTGGGTGGCCACCCCGTACACGGCGTTGATGCCGGGCACCGAGGTCTGCACCCGGATGGACCGGAAGCCGAGGTCGAGGTGGGCCCGGATGGAGTCGAACAGCTCCGGCAGGTCCCGCCCGGAGGCGTGGCCGTACGCCATGATGCCGGTGCGGGACGCGCCGCCGAGCAGCTGGTAGAGCGGCATCCCCGCGGCCTTGGCCTTGATGTCCCAGAGCGCGACGTCGACCGCGGCGATGGCCGCCATGGTGACCGGCCCGCGCCGCCAGTACGCCGAGCGGTACAGAAACTGCCAGGTGTCCTCGATACGGTGCGCGTCGCGCCCGAGCAGCAACGGCACGACGTGGTCGCGCAGGTACGAGGCGACGGAGAGTTCGCGCCCGTTGAGCGTGCCGTCACCGAGGCCGGTGATGCCGTCCTCTGTGGTGATCCTCAGGGTGACGAAGTTGCGGTCCGGGCTGGTGACGATGACGTCGGCGGCCACGATCTTCACGAGGGGTGCCTTTCCCGCGGGCCGTTGAACCCGGCGGCGGCACCGGCGGCGAGTCGGGGGAACCCGCGTTGAGCTCGACGTTGTACTGGCCCGAGATGCTAGGCCACAACGCCACCGCGCCGCCATCCGCGGCCAGGAACCTCCCTCGGCCGACCGCCTGCCCGATGTGGCCCAGCGCCATCCCTTCCACCCGGCACGCCGGCTCCCGTCCGGGTGGTGCGTACGATGCGGCACATGGCGTTGTTGCACCGAGCGGACATCCGTCCCACCAAGCTGGAACTGTTGGCGGCCTGGCTGCCGACCCGCGACTGGTACGAGGGCGGCGTCGACGTGGCGCGCGTTGCCGGGTACCGGTTCGACGACCCGGCCGGGCAGGTGGGCATCGAGACGCTCCTCGTCGCCGGCGGCGACGGGCCGGTGCACCAGGTTCCGTTGACCTACCGTGGGGCGCCGCTGGACGGCGCCGACGAGTGGCTGGTGGGCACCACCGAGCACTCGGTGCTGGGTCGGCGCTGGGTCTACGACGCGGTCGGCGACCCGGTGTACGCGGCTGCTCTGGCCGAGGCCGTCCTGGCCGGCACGGGACAGGCCGAGGAGTACTTCGAGGTTGACGGCCGGCGCGAGGTACGCCCGCCCAGCATGGCCATCACCAGCGACGCCCCCGCCGTCGCCGTGCCTGTGGTCGGCGCGGTGCTCCGGGTGGTCGACGGCGACCCGACGCTCATCGTCACCGACACCGTCGAGCTGGGGGTGATCCGCCGCCCCGGATCCACCGCCGCCCCCGCCGGTGCCACCTTGACCGGCAGCTGGGACGACGTCCGGGTCTCACTGGCGTACGCCGCGCCGCGCTGAACCGGCACGGACACCGCGACGGCCCCGCGCCGCGCCATGTGCGCGTCAGTCGGTGAAGGCGGACAGGTCGAACCGGGTCAGGCGGTCCGGGTCGGCGATCACGTCGATCTCGGCGATGCGACCGTCGCGGATGCTGAACGCCATCACCGACAGTGGGCGGCCCGACGCCATGACGACCACCCCGGCGGCACCGTTGATCAACGCGGGCCGCGCGAACGGCGAGAATCGTCCGAACGTCGTGGCCTGGGCGGCCACCGCCGGAGCGCTAATGATCACGGTGGTGTGGCGGGTGCGGGTGGTGCCGCCGTCGGCACGAAGCACCACGTCCGGGTGCAGCACGGCGACGAGTCCCTCGAGGTCACCGTCCCGGGCTGCGGCGAGGAACGCGTCGACCACCGCGCGCTGCCGGGCGAGGTCCCGGTCGGTCGGCGGGGCCTGTCCGCGTACCCGACGGCGGGCCCGGCTGGCCAGCTGCCGTGCGGTGGCCGGCGACCTGTCGATCATCGGGGCGATCTCGTCGAAGGGCACCCCGAACATGTCGTGCAGCACGAACGTGAGACGTTCGGCGGGCGTCAGCGTGTCGAGCACCACCAACAGCGCCAGCCCCACCGAGTCGGCCAGCACAGCGGCCTGCTCGGGATCGTCGGGTCCGGCGGGCATGATCACCGGGTCCGGCACCCGGACGTCCCACGGCTCCTCGCGTCGCCGCTGCCGGCTGCGCAGGATGTTCAGGCACACGCGGGAGACCACAGTGGTCAGCCAGGCGGCGAGGTTGTCCACCTCGTCGTGGTCGGCGCGGGAGAGCCGTAGCCACGTCTCCTGCACGGCGTCATCCGCCTCGCCGAGCGAGCCGAGCATCCGGTAGGCCACCGAATACAGGTACGGCCGTTGCTGCTCGAACCGCTCGGCCAACCAGGCGGACTCGCCCACGCCACTCCCCTTCCTGAAGGTTCACCCACCCGACCCCGGCCGGAGCCTGAATGTGACGAGCACCGGTCTGGATGTGCCGAGGGCGCCAGCGCCCGGCGGGACGGGTGCCGCCGGTCAGGCCAGGATGACGGGGTTGGTCAGGGCCGCCATCCGCCGATCCGGGTGGCGTACCTCGGCCCGGACGAAGCCGCCCTCCCGCACGGCGGTGCGCCAGCGGACCGTGCCCGCCCCGTCGGCGGGAAGTCGCTCGCGGAGCACGGTGCCGCGTTCGGTGTGCAGACTGACGACGCCGGACGGCACCCCATACACCCGCAACCGCACCTCGATCGGCTCGCCGCCAGAGTCCAGGCGTTCACCGACACCGACCACGCGATCACCGCTCGCGGCGGTGAACGCCAGGTCGACGGCGGCGGAGCCGGCGATCCAGCTCCGGCCGGTCCGCAGGCCGGCGAGGACCGCGTCGACGCCCAGTTCCTCGGCGAAGACCACGGTGTGCGGGGTGCCGAGCTGACCGGCGAGGTGGGCGTCGCTGTTACCGAGCGTCGGCCACCACCGTCCCCGATGGATGTCGTGGCCGAGGTTGCGTCCCCACTCGGCCAGCGCCGCCTCGTTGTCCGCGTTCCACGGCAGGTCCGAGCGCCACTGTCCGTTCCACACCTCCACCGCGTCGAAGCACCGGTACGGATAGGCCAACGTCCCCGACTCGTACGGCGCGTACGGGTGGGCGGCCACGCAGATCCCGCCCCCTCGGCGTACCCGGGCCAGTTGCCGGTCGATGGCGTCGTCGCGCACGCCGTAGCGCCACTCGATCTGGTGCCCGGGTTCGAGGCCGAGGGCTAGCCAGTGACCGGTGTGGGTGGTGACCTCCTGACCGAGGATGACCAGCAGGTCGTCGCCCGCGTACCGGCTCCACTCACCGTGCCCGGCCGTGGTGTTGTGCTCGGTGGTGGCGACGAAGTCCAGCCCGATCTCGCGGGCGGCGGCGGCGAGCTGCCCCGGGGTGAGTTCGCCACCGGCGGAGAGCGTCGTGTGCAGGTGGACGTCGCCCCGGTACCAGCCGGGCCCCCGACCCGCCACCCGCCGGGCCGGGTACTCCGCCCCGTCGGGATGCCGGAGCCGGTCTTCAGTCACGCGAGGGTCGCATGAGACGCTCGGCGGTGCCGAACGCGTAGCCCCTCGACTCGATCAACTCCGAGTCGTCGCGCTCCCAGGCCAGTTCGTCGATCACCTCGACGACTCCGGCGAGCCTGGCCGCGTGATCGGCCACCATACCGGCGAGGCTGCGACTCTCGACGGTGCCGGACAACGTCACCACGCCGTCCACCACGCCGACCGTCACGGTGTTCGGGTCGATCCACAGGCCGCGCAGCAGGGTGTCGACGACGTCGGCGCTGATCTCCGCGTCCGGCCGGGTGTGGATCCGCAGCAGATCCCGCCGCGACACGATTCCGACCAGCCGCCGGTCGGTGTCCACGACCGGCATCCGCTTGACCTGTGCCGCCTCCAGCCGCCGGGCCGCTGCGGCGACCGACGCCGTCGGCCCGACGACGACCGCCGGCTCGGTCATCAGGTCGCCGGCGACGGTGGCCTGTGCCTTCGCCGCCACCCGGCGAACGCCGATGATCCGGCGGTGCCGCTCGTCCCCCGCGGCCTCGATCTTGTGCAGCAGGTCGGCCTCGGACACCACGCCGAGGACGTGACCCTTCGCGTCCACCACGGGTGCCGCGCTCACACCGCTGCCCACCAGCGCGTCGACCACCTCACGGTACGAGGTGTCGGGCCGCACCGACACGACGTCGCGGGTCATCACGTCGCCGACCGTCCATTGCGTCTTCTTCTTCAGGGTGGTCATCGTCGCCTCCTTACTCCGCCACGCTGCCACCATCGCTGACCTGCCGACAGAGGCATTGGCCCTGCCTCCGGGTCCGTTCTTCCTCTCCTACCCAGGGAGGAGACGGCACTCGACCACCGGCCGCGGTCGAGGCCAGTGGTCGGGCGACGTCGGCCCGTACGCCGACCAGCATCTACAGACATGACTGACAACCTGTCGCGGCGGGCGTACCGGCACCGCCCCCTGATGGTCTTCGTCTCGGCGATGGCGGTGCTCGCCGTCGTTTGTGCGGTCGGCGTCGTGGCCGACCAGCGGGTCCTGACCGGCGTGCCGATCTGGCTCAAGCCGTTCAAGTTCTCGGTGTCGTTCGTCCTGTACGGCGGCACCCTGGTCTGGCTGCTCTCCCTGCTACGTCGCCGTAGCCGGGTCGCGGAGTGGGCGGTGACCGTGATGGTCGCCATGGGTGTGGTGGAGATGTGCATCATCGTCGGACAGGTGCTCCGCGGCACCACCAGCCACTACAACGAGACCAGCCCGGTCAACGCCGTGCTGTGGCAGCTGATGGGTGCAGCGATCATGGTGCTGTTCGTCGCGCACGTCGTCGTCGGTGTCGCGGTGCTACGGCAGCCGATCGCCGGCCGCGCCGGCCGCTACGCGATCGGTCTGGGGCTCGGGCTGGCGGCACTCGGCATGCTGGTGGCGGTACCGATGACCCTGCCGGATCAGGCTTCGGTGATCGAGGGCGTCGCCGGGGCACACAGTGTGGGCGTGCCCGACGGCGGGCCGGGGCTGCCGCTGGTCGGCTGGAGCACGACCGGTGGGGATCTGCGGATCGGGCACTTCGTGGGGCTGCACGGGATGCAGGTGTTGCCGGTCCTGGCGCTGCTGCTGAGCCGGTTCACCGGTGGTGCGTTGGACGAGCGCACCCGAGCACGGTTGCTGCTCGTCGTAGGCGCCGGCTACGGTGCGGCGACCGTACTGCTGACCTGGCAGGCGCTGCGCGGGCAGCCGCTGCTCCGGCCGGACACGCTCACCCTGGCCGCTGCGGCGGCGCTGGCAGTGGCGACCGTAGCCGCTGCCGGCGCGGTGCTGGCCCGACACCGGTTTTCGGCGACCACTGTCGAACATCGGCCGGCGGGCCCGGGTGAGCAGCGGGCGGCGGGTCCGCGCGACGGGCGGGTCGCGGGTGACGAGCGGACGGAGGTGACCGTGTGAGCGCCACGTTGTTCTCCTTGACCTTCGCGGTGGCGGCACCCTTCTGGGCGCTGATGATCCTGCTGCCGAACTGGACGATTACCCACCGGATCATCCGATCACCGCTGATCGTGGTGCCGGTCGTGGCGATCTACGCGATCCTGGTGGTCCCGGCGTTCGCAGAGGTTCTGCCGGCGGTGATCGACCCCACCCTCGACGGCGTACGGGAGTTGTTGGGCACTGCCGACGGTGCCGCGGCGGCCTGGGCACACTTCATCGCCTTCGACCTGTTCGTGGGCCGCTGGGCCTGGCTCGACAGCCGGGAACGGGCAGTTCCACCGCTGGTGATGGCGCCGGTGCTGCTGCTGACGATCCTGCTGGGCCCGATCGGCCTGGCCGCCTATCTGGTCGTACGCACCAGATGGGCTGACCCGACGGCCGCTGCCGGCCTCGACGAGCACCGCCTAGGCTGAGGCCGTGGCCTGGGTGGGACGGCTGTTCGACGCGCGCGACAGCCTGGTGCGGATGGTGCTGCTCATCCTCTCCGGCCTGGGCTACCTGTTCTTCGGCGCCCTGTCCGCACCGACCAGCACCCAGTGGATCCTCGCGGTGCTCGCCTTCGCGATCGGGCTGGCGCTGCACCACCGGCCGCTGGCCGGCATGCTGACCCAGACCACGCTGCTGGCGGTCGCGATCTGGCTGGTCGACGACTTCATGATCAATCAGGTGGGTGCCAGTTGGGCGCTGCTCGAACTGACCATGGTCGCCCGCCGGGGGCGGACCATCTGGCTGGCGGCGGGGCTGCTGGCCGTGGTCGACCTGACCGACTCGATCGGCGATCCGCTGTCGCGTCTGCTCTCCGGTGTGTTCGGGCTGCTGGTGGAGGTCGGCGTTCCGCTGCTGCTCGGGCTGGTCATCCGGACCACCCGGGAACTCGGGCAGCAGTCGCGGCAGCGGGCCGAGGAGGAGCAGCGGCGGCGCGAGTCGGAGAGCCGTGCAGCGCGTGCTGACGAGCGCAGCGCCATCGCCCGGGAACTGCACGACGTGGTGGCGCACCACGTGGCGTCGATGGTGCTGCGCGTCGGGGTGGCCCGGCACGTGCTGACCGACCTGGATCCACGGGTCGGTGAGGTCTTCGACGACGTCCACGGCACCGGCACGGCAGCCCTTGCCGACCTGCGCCGGCTGGTCGCGGTGCTACGCGACCCCGACGGCGTACGCGGCGACGCCGCGCTGACCGCGATCGAACCGTCGGCGCTGCCGGCCGCGCTCGGCGCCGCGGTGGACCGGGCCCGTCAGGCCGGTGTCACAGTGGTCGCCGACATCGACCCGGCGGTCGGCGCCCTCGACGCGGTACGCGGCCTCGCGGTGCTTCGGCTCAGCCAGGAGGCGTTGACGAACGTGGCCAAGCACGCCGGTACCGCTGCGGTGGCGCGGCTCTCGGTAAGCGTGGTCGACGGGGCCGTTCACTGGGAGGTGGTCGACGACGGTCGCGGCTCGGTGCCCGCCACCGTGCCGGTCGGCGGCGGGCACGGCATCACCGGCATGCGTGAGCGGGTCGAGGTCCTCGGCGGACAGTTGACGGCCGGCCCGACCGGCACGGGGTGGCGGGTGGCCACCGTGCTGGACGGAACCCGTGCCGGCCCACGCGCGACGGAGCCGGCGTGATCCGGGTACTGCTGGTCGACGACCAGCACCTCATCCGCGCCGGCCTACGCATGCTCTGCGAGGCCCAACCCGACATCGAGGTCGTCGGCGAGGCCGACAACGGCCGCGACGCGATCACCCTCGCCGCCCGGCTGGTGCCCGACGTGGTGGTGATGGACCTGCGCATGCCCGGGGTCGACGGGATCTCCGCCACCAGCCGGATCATCGCCGACCGTCCCGGTGCCCGCGTCCTGGTGCTGACCACGTTCGGCGACGACGACCACCTGTATCCGGCGTTGACGGCCGGCGCCTGCGGCTTCCTGCTCAAGGACGCACCGCCAACCGAGCTGTTGGAGGGTGTGCGCCGGGCCGCGACGGGCGACAGCCCGTTCAGTCAGGAGGTGCTGCGCCGGTTGGTGCAGCGCGCGGTGCACGCCCGCACCGGGCCGCCGTCACCTGTCACCGGGCTGACCGCCCGGGAACAGCAGGTGCTGGAGCTGGTCGCCGACGGGCTGTCCAACGGCGAGATCGCCGAGCGGCTGCACATCGGCGTCACCACTGTCAAGTCCCACGTCACCAGCCTGATGACCAAGACGGGCAGCCCCAACCGGGTACGCCTGGCGCTGTTCGCCCGCGGCCTGTGAGCCGCGTCAACCGCCGGCCATCGCGCCGAGGACGATGAACGGCTCCTGCCCGGCGACGACCCGCTCGGGCAGGGGCGTGTCGGGTGAGCAGTTGGACAGGTCCTCCTCGCAGGCGTAGAAGCGGACGAAGGCGCGGCGCTTACCGCTGTGCCGGTCGCGGATGGTGCCGAGCAGCATCGGGTACCGCGCCTCGACGGCGTCGAGCACCAGGCGCTGGGTGGCCGGCCCGGGGCCGGCCACCTCGACTCGCACCTCACCGGTGACCCCGGCGAGGGTCTTCAGGTGAGCCGGGAGGACGACCCGGATCACGGCAGCACCTGAACTTCCACCGAGAGCACCGGCGGCAGGTGTTGGACGATCGGCGCCCAGCTGTCACCGCCGTCGGCGGAGCGGTAGACCTGGCCGCCGCTGGTGCCGAAGTAGATGCCGCAGGGGTCGAGCGTGTCGACGGCCATCGCGTCGCGCAGCACGTTGACGTAGCAGTGGGACTGCGGCAACCCGTCGGTCAGCGGCTCCCACTCGTCGCCGCCGGTGCGGCTGCGGTAGACGCGCAGCTTGCCCTCCGGCGGGTAGTGCTCGGAGTCGCTCTTGATCGGCACCACGTAGATGGTCTCCGGCTCGTGGGCGTGCACCGCGATCGGGAAGCCGAAGTCCGACGGCAGGTTGCCGCTGACCTCGCGCCAGTTCGCGCCGGCGTCGTCGCTGCGCATCACGTCCCAGTGTTTCTGCATGTACAGCGTGTCAGGGCGCGACGGGTGCTGGGTGATGTGGTGCACGCAGTGGCCGACCTCGGAGTCCTGGTCGGGAATCTCCCCCGACCGCAGGCCCTTGTTGATCGGCAGCCAGCTGGTGCCGCCGTCGTCGCTGCGGAACGCGCCGGCCGCCGAGATGGCGGTGTAGATCCGACCCTCGTGGACCGGATCCAGGATGATCGTGTGCAGGCACAGGCCACCCGCGCCGGGCTGCCACGACGGCCCGCTCGGGTGGGTACGCAGGGCGGTCAGCTCCGTCCACTTGCCGCCGCCGTCGTGGGACACGTAGAGCGCCGCGTCCTCCGCGCCCGCGTAGACGGTGTCGGGATCGTCGCGGGACGGTTCGAGGTGCCAGATGCGCTTGAACTCCCAGGGCCGCGGGGTTCCGTCGTACCAGAGGTGGTCGCCGACGTCGCCGGCGTAGGCGAAGTCGTTGTCGACCGTGGTCCAGGTCCGTCCGCCGTCGTCGGAGCGCTGGATCAGCTGCCCGAACCAGCCGCCGGACTGGGAGGCGTAGAGCCGGTCCGGATCGGCCGGCGAGCCGGTGAGGTGGTAGATCTCCCAGCCGCCGAAGTGCGGCCCGTCGACCGTCCAGCTGCCGCGTCTGCCGTCGGAGGTCAGGATGAACGCGCCCTTGCGCGTCCCCACCAGTACGCGTACACCACTCATCAGCGTTCTCTCGTCTTCGTCGGGTCGGTGTGGCGGTCGCCGCGCGACCGCCGCACCGACATGCATCAGTCCTGGTCGGTCTACTCCTGAGGTACGACGAACTGGCATCAGCGAAACGGACAGCAACCCGCCGCCGCGCGGGATCCCCCCGCTTTCTGTCGGATGCCCGTCACTCCCGCCCCTGACCCGTATCCCGCCGTGGCGGCCCTTGCACGGTGTAGTGACAGCGACCACGATGGGATCATGGTCGATGGATTGATCTTGCAGGTCGGGTCGGACGGTCCGCTCAGCGACGAGGAGTTGGCCGAGCAGGCCCGCCATCTGAAGGAACACCTGAACCAGCTGCCCGGTGTCGAGGCGAGCGAACTGACCGCCGAGGCCGCACCGGGTACCCGGGACACCGCGAGCTACATCTTCGGCGTGCTGGCCCTCGCCGTGTTCACCGTGCCGACGGTCAAGCGGGCGGCGGCGGACATCCGGCACCTGGCCGAGGTCATCAAGCGCTATCAGGAGCGCAACAAGGGCAAGCGACTGCGCATGACCCTTCCCGACGGCACCGAGATCGACGTACGGGACGTGTCGGAGAAGACCCTGGCCGAGCTGATCAAGTCGGTGTCGGTGCCCCGGCAGGGTACGGCGGCCGTGCCCGAGAAGGTCGACGGTGACTGACCCGGCGGAGCCACGGTGAAGCGGGCGCTGCTGGTCGGGGTGGGCAGCTACGCCAGCGAGGCGCTGCCCACCCTCGACTCCCCCGCCAGCGACCTCAAGGACTGGGCCCGGCTGCTACGGGATCCGACGCTCGGCGCCTTCGACGACGTACGCGATCTCCTGGACGCCGACTCGTACCGCCTCCAGCTCGCCCTCTACGACTTCCTGACCAGCGCCGACCCGCACGACTTCCTGCTCGTCTACTACTCCGGCCACGGGCGGCTGCATCACGGTCACCGGCTCTACCTCACCGCGACCGACACCGACCCCGACCGGCTGCCACCGACCTCGGTGCCGACCGACGAGTTCCGGCACTGGGTCGACGAGTGCCGCGCCCGCGAGCTGGTGCTGATCCTCGACTGCTGCCACGCGGGCGCCTTCGGCGACCTCAAACAGCGCGGCGACCGCAGTCGCATCGTCGTGGTCTCCGCCGGGGCCACCGAGCTGGCCCACGAGGGCGACGGTCACAAGCAGCACGCGCTGCCGTCGGCATTCTCCGGTCCGTTCCTGGAGGGGCTACGTACCGGCGGGGCCGACCGGGACGGCAACGGGATCATCAGCGTGCGAGAGGCGTTCGAGTACGCGGCCGTGCGCATGGTCGACCGGGAACGCCGGCAGACACCGCAGATGCGCGCCGCCGGCGTCGGTGATCTCATCCTCAGCAACGCGCCCCGCCGGCCCCAGCTGATCCCGGAGGAACTGCTGGCGCTCACCCGCAGCCGGCTCGCGGCGGCCCGGGTGCTGGCGGTGGACGAGCTGAGCAACTGGGCGTACGGCCACCAGCGCAGCCGGGACCAGCTGGTCGCCGCCTTCGAGACGCTGGAGACCCTGGAACGGGATCCGGCGGAACGGGTGGCCGAGCGCGCCCGCCAGGCCCTGTCGGGGCGGCTGCGGGTCACCCGCGCCGAGGTCGCGGAGGATCCCGGGCCGCCGGAGCCCGCGGGCGAGCCGGGCTGGGCGGCCGGCAGCACCTTCTACGAGGTAAACGTCCGGTTCTTCTACGACTCCGACGGAGACGGACACGGCGACCTGCGGGGTGTCACCGAGAAGCTGGACTACCTGCGCCGCCTCGGCGTCGACTGCCTGCTGCTCAACCCGATCATGGCGGCCCCGGCGCTGGGCGACGGTCGGGCGGCCGCCGACTTCGAGGCGATCGACGAGGGCCTCGGTGCCCCGTCGCACCTGCTGGAACTGCTCAGCCTCGCGCATCGGCAGGGGTTGCGGGTGGTGCTGGACCTGGTGCTCAACCACACCAGCGACCAGCACCCGTGGTTCCAGGCGTCGCGCAGCGACCCGACCGGCCCGTACGGCGACTTCTACGTCTGGAGCGACAGCGGCGACAGTTACGCCGAGGCCGACGACCCGCTCGGCAGCCACGGCGCGGGGTGGACCTACGACAGCCAACGCCGCCAGTACTACTGGCACCGCTACAGCCGGTCCGAGCCGGACCTGAACTACGACGCGCCCGAGGTACGCGCGGCGATGCGCGACGTGATGGCGTTCTGGCTCCGCCAGGGCGTCGACGGGCTGCGCCTGCTCACCGTCCCGTACCTGTTCGAGCGCAGCGGCACCTCCAGCAAGGGGCTCGACGAAACCCACGGCTACCTGCGTCAACTCCGATCCTGGTTGGACACGACGTACCCGGACCGGATCCTGATCGCCTGGAGTGAGGACTGGCCGGAGGGGGCGGGCGCCTACTTCGGCACCGCCGAGCACCCCGAGTGCCATCTGGTGATGTACGCCTCGCTGATGCCGAGCCTGCTGCTGGCCATGCGACGGGAGGCGCACCGGCCGGTGTCCCGGGTGCTGGCGCAGATGGGCGACCAACCGTCCGACCGGCACTGGGCGGTGTTCCTGCGCAACGGCGACGAGATGTCGCTGGGCCTGCTGCACGAGCGGGAACGCGACGACCTGCTGCACGCGTACGCCCCGCTGGCCCGGATGCGCGGTGCGACAGGCATCCGGCGGCGCACGGCGACCCTGCTCAACGACGACCGGGGGCAGTTGGAGCTCGCCTTCGCCCTGCTGCTGTCGATGCCCGGCGTACCGGTGCTGTACTACGGCGACGAGATCGGCATGGGTGAGAACCTGGCGTTGCCCGGCCACCTGGCGTTCAACACCCCGATGCAGTGGGCCCCGGACCGCAACGGCGGCTTCTCGGTGGCGCAGCCGGAGAACCTGCCGGCACCCCCGATCCACGAGTCGATCTACGGCTACATGGCGGTGAACGTGGAGAACCAGCTCCGCTCGCGCTCGTCGCTGCTGCACGTGGTCGAGAAACTCATCGAGACCCGGCACGCCTGCCCGGCGTTCTCCCGCCCCGGTTGCCGGATCGTCCGCTCCACAAACCCGGCGGTGCTGGCGTTCCTACGTGGTGAGCCCGACGACGAGGTGCTCTGCCTGTTCAACTTCGCCCGCTATCCACAGACCACAACGCTGAGCCTGGCCTCGCACGTCGGTTGCCGGCCCCGGGAGTTGACCGGCGGCGCCGAGTTTCCCGGCGTGCCGGATTCGGGCGAGTACGACCTGGGCATCGCCGGGCACGGCTTCTTCTGGCTCTCGGTGGCCGCGGGTCTGCGTGACATACCGTTCGAGTAGCTCGTCGCCCGCCACCGTGGGCCGCGACTGCCGGGCTCATCCCGCCGGGGACCGGCGCGCGTCGGTGGGCCAGATGACGGTGGTGGGGATGCCCCGCTCGCGGGCCCAGCCGACGGTCCGGTCGGTCGACGCGTCGTGGCAGCCCGGTTCGCCGTCCCAGACCGCCACCAGCCGCTGCACCCGCAGCAGCAGCTCCCGGTTCGCGGCCACGTAGGCGGCGGTGCCGGAGGTGCGGTGGCCGGTGTGCAGGACCCGGGTGGCGCGGCCCAGCAGCTCGTCGAAGGCGCCCCGGGCCGCCGGGGCGATGGTGTCCCGGTAGTCGGGGGCCGGCAGGACCACCTCGTACGTGCCGCCGCTGTCCAGAACCGCGCGGGCGAAGATCTGGTCGGTGCCGGCCGCCAGGCAGGTGACACCGTGCACCGGCCGGTCGCTGATCCGGCGCAGTTCGAGGCGGATCGCCTCGGCGACCAGCCGCTCGGTGGCCGGGGTCAGGTTGATGTGGCCGGTGACCCCGACGCGGACCGGTTCCCGTTCAGGCGGCATCGGCCGACCCTCCCCGCTGGACCGGCACGGTGTGGCCCAGTCGGATCAACTCGAAGCCGCAGTCGGACAGCACATCGGGCAACGCCCGGATCTCCTCCCGGTTCTGCTCCTTGGCCGCCGGTGGCAACTCGTCCCACGGCCGCAGCAGGTGATGCCGACGGCGGACGTCGTCGCGTGGCTCGCCGTACGTCCAGCCCTCGGAGCGCCGTTCCCGGCACCACCGCTCGTGTTCGAGTCGGGCCAGCTGTTCGACCCGGTCGTCGATGGCCCGCCCTGCCGCGGAGGCGTCACCGGCACCGCCGTGCCGGGGTGCCACGACGCAGCCCAGGTTCAGCAGCTTGGCCGCGATGTCCTGGACGTGGCTGCGGTTGGCGCGGCGCAGCGACTCCGGCAGCCGGGACCAGGGCACCATGGCGGGTGCGTCACCAAGACGTACGCCGGCCCGCTGCTGGGCGTGCAGGTACCGCAGATGAATCTGCTGGGCGAGTCGTTCGGTGAGGTCCTCGGCGATCAGCCGGGCGTCGCAGGCGTGCGTCAGCACCGGGTACAACCGCAACTTGCCGTGCACCTCGTCGAGCAGGTCGTGGCGGACGTCGCCGTGAAAGGCGGCGGCGAGCGCGGCCTGCCGGTAGACCGGCACGAAGACGATGCTGCGCGCCCCGCGCCAGAGCGCGGGGGTGTCCAGCGCGAAACGCAGGCCGCTGATCTCGTCAGGGGCACAGAGGTAGATGCGGTCGTAGCCCTCGGCGGCGAAATGGTCCAGGCCGACCAGCCCCGCGATGTCCCGGTCGTACCCGACCAACCGGCAGACCTCCCGCAGGAACGGGTAACGGGCGGTGGCCAGGGCCAGTTCGGCCCGGGCGTCCGGTGCCACGAGATCCACCCGCAGCCGACGGCCGGAACCGCTCTGGTCGGCCTGACGCGCCCGCCAGTGCCGGGCGGTCTCCACCAGCAGCGCCCGGCGGAAGCTGCCGCCACCGGCGATCAGGACGGTCGTCGACCGGTCGGGGGCCGACGGCAGCGGATGGTGCCGGTGCAGCGCCCGGGCGGCGATGTCGTCGACGTGGAAGTAGTCCAGACGCAGCCGGCTGGACCCGGCGGCGCCGAGCCGCCGGGCCTGCAACGACAGGCACATCTCCGGGTCGTGGACCTGCACGTACACCCGGGGCGGGTGGCGTCGGTCCTGGATCAGCCGGTTGGCGGTGTTGGCGATGGCGTGGTTGCGGTCGTCGTCGTCGGTGCAGGCGTAGACGGTGTGCGCCCGGGGCAGGCCGGCCCCCCGCAGCACCTCCTCGTTCGTCGGGTCGCCGACGACGCCGAGGTAGCGGCGTCGGCGGTACTCCAGCGGCCCGAACGGTTCCGAGCGGACGACCACCACCCGGTCGCCGTCGGCGTAGAGCCGGTCGGCCAGCATGTGTGCGAACTGGGAGTCGCCGCAGACGACGGCGTGGCCGCCGGCGCGCCGGGCCCGCCGCCGCCGGATCTCCGTGGCCAACAGCAGCCGGCCGGCCTCGGCCACCGCCAGCAGGGTGAACAGCGGCGCCATGAACCGGGCCACCTGCAACTGCCACGGATAGGGACCGGGCTGCTCGAAGAGTTCGGCGCTGAGGAAGAACAGTTGCAGGTCGTAGTAGAGGATGTCGTACCGGTCCCCGATGGCCTCGGGGCGTACCCGCGAAAGGCGGTCCAGGCCGATGTAGCCGAGCACCGAGGCGACCAGGCCGATCACCCCGAAGACGACCCGCAGCCACCACGTGGCGGGACGGGCCGCACCGGGGACCGGCTGGGTCATCGCGCGGCTGCCTGAACCCGCCGGTGCCCCAGCCACCGGATTACGACCATGCGCGCAATGCTATTGGACAAGATTGATCACCAGGGTCGGCGACGTGCCGGCCGGCCGGGCACTTTTCGCAGGTGACGCCGTTTCGTCGAGGTCGGACTGTCGGGGCTCAGCTCGACATGACCCGGGCGTGCAGGTCGGTGACCACCTTGCGGGCGGACTCGAACGCACCGGCCTGCCAGGCGATGTAGTGGCTGAGGTGGTCACCGGCGAAGTAGACCCGACCGTCCGGCTCCAGCAGCCGGCCGTACTGCCCGCTGGTGCGCGACGGCCACGACACCCAGCCGCCCTCCGAGTAGCGGGTGCGGTCCCAGGCCACCGAGAACGACGTCTCCAACTCCGTCCGGTACGCCTCACCGTGGATCCGCACGCCCTGGGCGACGGCGCGGGCCTCCCGCTCGGCGGGCGTGAGCGCCGCGTACGCCTGGGCGTTGGCGCCGAAGTTGTAGTAGCCGACCACCACGCCCTTCGCCCCGTGGTAGCCGTAGGACGGGTACCAGATCGTGGCGAGGTCCAGGTTGGTGTTGGTGATGCCGGAGTAGATGTTCTCGTCCTGCTCCCACCACCGTCGCCGGTACTGCAAGCCGATCTTGCCGGTCGCGTTCGGGACCGGGTAGGCCAACGCGTCCCGGACCGGCTGGGTGAGATTGGCCGGGATCTTCGCCAGCACCTGTGGCGGGATGGTGCAGACACAGAAGTCTGCGGTGGCGGTACGCGGCCGGCCGCCCGGCCCGTCGTAGACCACGGTCACCCCGGAGCCGGTGTTGGAGATCGAGCGCACCTGCGCGCCGTAGGTGACGAGCCGACGCCCCACGGCCGCTTCGAGGGCGTACGCGATGCGGTCCATCCCGCCGACCGGCTGGAACATCAGCATCGCCTGGTCGTAGCCGAACTCGAAGGAGAAGTACCGGCCGATGCCGCTGGCCAGCACGTCCGTCAGCGGGTACGGGGTGAGTTTCGGGGTGCCCGCCTCGAAGCCGGCGCCCGGCTCCACCAGGTAGCCGCGCCGGTTGGTGCCCGCGTACCGCCAGCTGGCCGCCGGGTCGTCGGCCACCCGGCCGCCGATCGCGCCGAAGCCGCGCAGGAACTCCAGCAGCCGTTCCTTGTCCTCACCCGTCAGGTAGGTGTCGAGCGCACCCTGGTCGGTGGCCTTGGCGAGCAGTTCCGAGACGTACCCGTAGACATCCGCCTTGGCCTCGCGGTGCCGGATCGGCCGGCCGGACAGCGCCCCGGCGTTCTCGTTTACGTAGTAGGCGTCGGCGTTCTGGTTGCCGAATATCTCGATCGGCACGCCGAGTTCCCGGCAGTAGTCGAGGGTCACCATGTGCTGGGCGATGCGGGCCGGACCGGCGTTGAGGTACTGGCCGTCGGCGAAGCGGGCCCGCTGGGTACGCCCGTCCAGGTCGGTCTCGGTGGTGCCGCCGCGCACCGTCCAGTTGCGCCCGCCGGGCCGGTCACGCGCCTCCAGCAGACGCACCAGGTAGCCCGCCTTGCCCAGCTCGTACGCGGTGGCCAGGCCGGCGATGCCGGCCCCGAGCACCAGCACGGACTTCGCCGAGCGGCCGGTAAGCGTGAAGTCGGACCGGTTCGGCGCCCGGAACGGTGGCGCCGCCTGCGCGGCGGGTGCCAGGCCGAGCGCACCCATCGTCCCGTAGAGCACCCCGGCCCCGCCGGACACCCCGACGGCCTGGAGGAACTGTCGCCGTGTCGTCGGTATCGTCACCGCCACCTCCCACACAAGATCGATGCCCGACGATCTCAGTGACGGGTTTCATGGACGAATCTCTGTTGTTACGCGTGGATCACCGGCCGGGGGTGCGGCCAGTGATCCACGCGCCGTGGGCGACCGTCAGCGGTAGCCGGCGGCGATGATGTTGGCGTGCACGGCGTTCTCGGTGGCGTCGGAGGGGTAGCCGGCGACCATGGCGCCCTCGTAGAAGGTGCCGGCGCTGAGGTTGGCCCCGCCGTCGGGCTTGCAGCAGTCCCCACCGCTGCCCAGGACGATCGCGCCCTGCTTCTTCATCGGGCTGTAGCCGGGCGGCAGCGGTCCCTCGTAGAGCGTGTAGAGGCTGCCGGACTGGGCGTTGCTGCCCTTGATGGCGAAGCGGGTGGTGCCGTTGTTCTTCAAGGTGGCGGTGACGAACTTGTGCGGGAAGGAGCGCTGGTTCGGGTTCCACGACTGGCTGCCGCCGGGGAACAGGCCCCACTCCAGGTCCGCCTGCACCCACGGGCCCGTTCCGGAGCACCCGCCGAACCAGCACTGGGTGCTGAAGTTGATCGCGTCCATCGCGCCTGCGGCGTCGGCCTTGCGGGTCGTCTCGCTGTTGCCGTAGTCGAAGCAGCAGCCGTTGTTGACGTGGGTGCCACTCGTCACCATGTACATGCCCTCGGGCGCGCTGCCGGTCGGCACGCCGGTCAGGTGGCCGTCGCGCCAGTAACTGTTGCCCGGGTTGATGTACAGCGAGTACGCCTTGCTGCCCCCGACGGTGAGCGACTCGGTGGTGGCGATCGCCGGCCGGCTCTGCGGCGAGCCGGGGACGACTGTGGACCCCTGATACCACAGGTCGTTGCCCCGACCGGACTGGTCGTAGATCACGGTGATCACGCACTGCGTACCGGCGCAGAACGAGTCCTGCGTGGCCGCGTTTGCGGTGCCGCCGGTGGTCAACAGGCCGATGTCGCGGGTCGTGTTGTCCGACGAGCGTCGCACCTGGTAGAGGTTGCCACGGTACGCCGCGTACAGCGCCCGGGTCGTGCTGTGGGCCGCCACGCACGCCGTACCGCCGGCCGCGTAGATGTCGCAGGGCAGCGACCCGGCCGGCGGGGTGGGCGGCGGGCTCGTCGGCGGGGGTGCCGGCGAGGTCCACTGCTGGTTGGTGCCGCCGTGACAGGACCACAGGATCATCTTCGTGCCGTTGCCGGTGCCGGCGTTGTTGGCGTCCAGGCAGAGCCCGGACTGCACGCCGGTGATGGTGCCGTTGGCGTTGACGTTCCACTGCTGGTTCGTGCCGCCGTGGCAGTCCCAGATGATCACCTGGGTGCCGTTGCTGGTGCCGGCGCCGTTGGCGTCCAGGCACTTGGTGCCGTACACCTGAAGTTGCCGGCCGGCGGTGTAGGTCCAGGTCTGGTGGGCTGCGCCGAAGCAGTCCCACAACTGGGTCTGGGTGCCGTTCGTGGTGCTCGCGTTCGGCACCTCCAGGCACCGCCCGGAGGCCACACCGGTGATCACGGCGCTCTGCCCCGGGACGATGGCCTCGGCGATCACCGGGCCCGGCGCAGCGACCGCGACCTGGACCTGTGGGGCCAGGATGGCCCCACCCACCAGGACGAGAGCTGACGCGCCGATGGCCGCCAGCCGTCGGGGACGGTGACGTCTCGCAACGATCATGGTGATTCCTCCGGGGGTGGTGGTGGTGGTGGAGGTCGGGGTGCGACTTCCGAGAGCATAGAGGAACTTAAACATGATTGGTATGACGTCCGACGACCCTGAATGCGCACGCGTCAGCACGGCCTGTCACTCCGGTCGATCCGGTCGATCCGGTCCCCAAGTACGGACGGCTCACCGAATCCTGCTCCAGGCCGTACAATTCGCCGCTACGCGAACACCCTCACCGAGGACGAGGTGGCGCGGTGTCTGCCGACCGTACTGGCCCAGCCGGGTCTCCGGCTCGATCACCAGCGGGTGGATCGGGGTGACGGTGGGAATGAAGGCGATCACGTCGAAGCTGCCGGCAAGGGTGGGCAGCTCGTAGTAGTGGTCCTCGTCGCGCTCGGCCTGGTAGAGGCCGGAGATCAACCGGGTTCGCCACGGCCGTTCACGCCGCTCCGCGAGGTTCGCAGGAACGGCGGAGCGCAGGTCGATGATCCGCTCACCGGGGTCGTCGAGCAGCACCGCCTCCAGTGACGACGGGGCGGGGCGCGGAATGTCCGTCGCGGGGAGCCGGCCGTGGCCGAAGGTGACATGTACGGCTACGTATCCATCGCCCAGCGCGGCCCTCAGGTGTGCGCCCACCATGGCATCGCCGTGTGCCGCGACGTGTGCGCTGCCCTCCCAGAACACCACGCGGTCGCCGGTACGCCGCAGGTGGTCGAGGAGTCGCCCGGCGGCCGCACGCTCCTCCGAAGCCGCGTCGTAGCCGCCGCCGAGGGCGTGCGCGTGGAAGTCGACGATCGCGTCGATCAGCCGTAGCGCCTCGTCGCGCCCCGGGCCGGCCGACAGCTGGGCGGCCAGGTCGCGGGAGGTGCGGGCGAGTTCCACGAAGGGTACGCCCGGGTGGGTGCCACGCAGGCGTTGGACGTGCTCACCGTTGTCGTGTGCGGTACGGATGACGGCGAAGATCTCGCCGATCCGGGCCGCGGTCGCCGGTTCCACCGGATCGAGCAGCGCCACGACCCGGTCGTAGTCGGCTGGCAGCGCACGCCGCCCGTTGACCGCGATGACGCGTACCGGATCGTCGGGGTGATGTGCGTTGTGCCGGCGCAGCCGGACCAGCGCGTCGCGCATCTCGGTCGTCCGCCACGGACCCCAAGCCTGGCCGAGCGCAGTGTCCAGGTCGACGTCCTCGCCCCGGACGTAGCAGTCGTAGAGGTCGCCGACCCGCTGGTTGTCCAGCAGCGCGACGGTCCGGAATCCGCGCCGGATCAACTCGTGGGTGGCCTCCTCGACCAGTCGGAAGGTCTCGTTGGCCTCCCGGGTGCTGGTGCCGAGGCCGACGATGGTGGCCGATTCGACGAGGGCGGCAAGCGTCCGGGCGGACGAAGGGAGATCACTCATGCCCCCGACGATCGGGGTTCAACATATGTTGAAGTCAAGTCCGCAGGC
The DNA here is from genome assembly GCF_016863575.1 of Micromonospora sediminimaris. NCBI lineage: Bacteria > Bacillati > Actinomycetota > Actinomycetes > Micromonosporales > Micromonosporaceae > Micromonospora > Micromonospora sediminimaris. The sequence goes on along the minus strand of NZ_BOPD01000011.1, from coordinate 186,483 downwards.
GGTCACGTTCACGGGTCGGTCATCGTGCGGGATCGGCCCGCCCGATCTCGCACAACCTGGTGCCCGACTCCAGCGCCGCGAGCTGCGCCTTGAGGTTGCGTACCCGCCCCTCGACCTCGGCCACCAGCCGGTGGGCGACGCCTGCCCACTCGTCGGGTGTCGGATCGGCCGACAGGTCGGCGAAGAGAGCGGCGATCTCGCGGACACTCAGACCCGCCCGCTGGGCGAGCTTGGCCACCTGGATCCGGCACGCGGCGGACCCGTCGAAACGACGTTGGTTGCCGGCCGTGCGTACCGCGGTGATGACCCCGTGGCTCTCGTAGAACCGCACGGCGGACGGCGCGACGCCGCTGTCGACGGCGACCTCACCGACGCTGAACGTCCGAGGGGAACCCGCGAGCACTGTCATGGCGGCAGGATAGGCACGCGGGCGACTTGACTTCAACATATGTTGAACCTGCACGGTCTGGGACATGAGTGTTTCGACCGACCAGCACAGCAGCTTGTCTCCCGCCGCCGGCATACGGGTGGCCGTGATCTCGGGCAGCGTCCGTAAGGACCGCATGGGCCCGACGATCGCCCGCTGGGTCGCCGCCGCCCTGAACCCGGCTGCCGCGCTGAAGCCTGATGCCGGGATGGGCCCTCTTCACATCGACCTGATCGACGTGGCCCACGTGGAGCTGCCCGACGACAGCCTCCTGTATCCCGGCGGCGGGCCGAAGAGCGAGGTCGCCGACCGGATAGCCGCAGCCGACGCGTTCGTGTTCGTCACGCCGGAGTACAACCACAGCTACCCCGCCTCGCTCAAGCGCCTGATCGACTGGCACTACGGCGAGTGGCGGCTCAAGCCCGCGACCATCGTGGCCTACGGCGTTTACGGCGGGTACGCGGCGATCGAACACCTGCGCGGCGTACTCGCCGAACTCAGCGTAGTGACCACCCGCCGGGCCCTGGGTCTGCGGGTGCCGTGGACGGCCCTGGACGACCAGGGCCGCTACACACCGGACGCGGAGCTTTCCCGTGGCCTGACCGCGAGCCTGGCCGAACTGCGCTGGTGGGCGGAGGTGCTGGCCGACGCCCGTCGGGACCGCACCCCGCCCACCTGACCCGACCGGCCCGGACGCGACCGGCTCGGACGTGGCCGTGCCGCCGGGCCGGTCAGCCGGTGACCAGCGGGTCGTGGACCCGGCCGAGGAACAGCGGCACGCCGGTGACCCGGTCGTGGATGACGTACAGGAACGGCCGGTTCACGAAGAACTGCGGCCCCTGCGGGATCGACGGTGGCCGGATGATGACCGCCGACGCGGCAGCCGCCTCGACACCCTTCTCGTCCACCCCGATGAACGTCTCGTGCACCACGTCGTCGATGCACAACGCCGGGTCGGTGGTGCTCATCCCGGTGAAGTCGGCGTACGGCGTGAAGGCCGTGGGCATGCCGAGGCCACTCAGCGCCGCGCCCAACTGGGCCGGCAGGCGGAACGTCCACCGGGGCATCCGCAGCTCGATGTCGGTGAACTGGAAGCCGGCGAACAACGCGCTCAGCCACGCCCCGTCGAGGTTGGCCTCGACCGCGGCGAGGTTGTCCCGGGTCGGCATGACGATCGCCATGGCCAGCCCGTTGCCCGCGAGCGGTACGTCGACCGCCCGCCAACCGTCGCCCAGGAGGTGCCCCATCCGGTCGAACGGGCCGCGCATCATCGGCACCTGGACGACCGTGCCGTCATCCCGGGTGAACGGTTCCTCCACTGTGGCGGACGCCCTGAAGGGGTAGTACCAGGCCGCCTTGAGGTAGGCCGTGTTGGTGAGCATCAGGCTGGTGTCGGAGCGCACCGAGTCCGGTACCAACAACTCCGGGATCTTCGCGTTGGTCCGATCGGACACCCAGGTGTTGATCTCCTGGCGGGCCGCTTCCGGCGCGTCACGGAAGTCGACCGGGTGCGGGAGGGCACCGTAGTAGCCGGCCAGGGTGTCCCGGAACCCGGATCGCAGGCCCAGGTCGAGGCGGGTCCACACCGCGTTGGCCGTGGTCATCCGGGGCTGCCGCACTCCGTCGCCATCCTGGAACCGCCCGGCGAGCGACTGGTCGACGGTGTTCAGACCGCTGTCGAGCGCGCCGGGTCGCGGATGCGGCGCGTGCAGCACGGCATCCATCTCGTCCGCCGTGGTCGAGCCAGCACCCGCCCTGGCCATCGCCAGAGCCAACTGGACCGAGTACGGCGCGCAGACCACGTTGCCACCGGTGTGGCTCGACGCGATCGTGCGGTAGAGGTCGGCGGTGAAGCCGCGTACCGCTGTCGCGGCGGCCTGCATGGTGGCCGGGTCGGGCGGTACGCGTACCGGATCGCTGGACGCGGACGCTCCGGTGAGCCAGCGGGGATGACCTGGGGCGGCGGTGAGAGCGGCGGCCGCGAGTGGCACCGCTCCGAGAATCGATCGACGCGAGACCATGCCCCGACGGTAGTGCAGCGTTACCGGGACGTGACGGAGGAAGGTCCAGAATGCATCGAACTTCACCAATGTTCGTTACTTGCGTACGTACTCCGACAACCGCTGCCCTCTGCCCCGCCAGGACCGGTCAGTCGAACGTGCGGCCACCCCCGCCGTCGCCATTCTGCTCATAGTGGGTTTCCACCTCGCGGGTGGGTCTCACCAGAGCAGCCAGGAACTCGCGGGTCTCCGGGTCGACCGAGTGGATGATCGTCCCGCGCATACCGCGGGTCAGCAGCACCTTGTAGGTGTTGCGGATCAGCCGGTCGGCTTCGTCGTCGCTCACGGCTTTGCGGCTCCGCAATGCCGGATCCTTCGACTCGCCCCGCCGGGTCACCAGTCGGCCGTCGCGCGCCACCAGGTCGGGGCCGATGATGACACCGGACCAGTCGTACTCGAAGCCCTGGGCGGTGTAGACGCAGCCCACCTGGTCGAAGCCGTTCGGATCGGTGGCCCAGAAGGCACTACCGGGAGCATCACCCACGCTGCGATCGCTCTTGACGTTCCAGGGTCGGGCCCACTCACCGACCACCACGTCCGGCACAAGGGTGCCGTCGAGTCGAGGGTCGCTCCACGGCCAGCAGTAGCCGGCCGACATCCGGGCCGTCTGTCCCGGCTCACCGGCGGCGCCCGGCGGGCGTTGGCGCGCCCGCAGGAACGCTTCCAGCTGCGTCGGGGACTCCGCCAGCCGCAGATCGAACCGTCCGTCGCCGGCCCACACGGTCGGTCCATCGCCGTCCAGGCCGAGCAGAGTGAGCACCCAGTCCTCGTACGCCGCGCTGCCGCCGCACCGGAACTGGTCGTGCAGGGCGACGACTTCGACCTCCAGGCCCAGCTTCCCGGCGTACGCCGAGATGACCTCGACGCTGCCCAGCTCCCCCGGTTTGACCACCTGATGCTCATCGAGCAGGAAGACCGGCACGCGCGCAGTCGAGATCAGTTCGTCCAGCTGCGGCCTCGCCCGGTCCCGCCGAGCCTTGGGTGTGTACCGGTTGACGGAGGTTTCCCGGATCCGGTGTGCCTCATCGCAGAGCAGCACCTCGATGTCGTTGGCCCCGGCGTCCATGAAGCTGTTGAAGTACTTGAACATCCCTTGGAGCCGGGTCGAACGGTGTCCGGCGTAGCGACGCAGGGTTTGGGTGAACGCGCGGGAGCCGGTGGCGTGCAGCACGGTCCGACCCTGACGGGCCAATTCACCCATCACCGACAGGGCGATGACGCTCTTGCCGCTGCCTGGTCCGCCGGCCACCACCACTGCCCGCTTTCGGTTCGCCTTCCGGGCCCGCTCGACCGCGTGCAGCACCAATTCGTACGCCACGTGCTGCTCGTCGAGCAGCGTGAACTGTGACCGGTCTTTGAGTTCCTGCGCGGCGTACCGAAGCAGATGTCGACTGGGCCGGACGGTGCTGGTCAGGAAGCGATCGGCGGCGGCCGCGCCGGATTTCGGCGCGAACCGCGACTGGAGATAGGCGAGCCACTGGCCGCGACGCTGCCTGGTGAAGAGTCGGCTCTGCTCGGTGACTGGTCGACCGAGCAGGTCGACGATGTCCCGGTCGACGGCGTTGTGCAGGTAGGCGGCACCATTGAGCGGGTAGCGGCGGCGGCCCAGGATGCCGAGAAAATCGGTGAGGTACTGGCAGTAGTCGGCGACCTGCACGCCGGGATGCAGTCGTGGTCCACGTGCGTGCTCGACCGCGACCAGGGTGTCGGATTCCTCGTACGCGGTCGCGTAGGACCATTGCTTCAGCTCCACGACCAGATAGGAGTCATCCCCGCTACGAGGATCAACGCCGGCGAGCACCGCGTCGATGCGTCGGCTGGTTAACGGCAGTTGGTACTCGACCAGCACCTCCACCTGGTCGAGGCCAGCGTCGGCGAGATCCTGCGCCAGGACCGGCAGGCTGTTCATCCAGGACCGCCGCTCAGCCGGGCTCACTCCGTGGCGGATCGACCACAGATGCTCGGCGACCCGGTCGGCGAGGGTGCCGTCAGTGGCCAGACGCAACAGATTGGCGGCGGACGTCCGAAACGCCGACATTGGCACATGCCCCCAGGCAGCACGATGTGATCGTGCGGATGGGGGGCATATCCGTGCACCGGAAGCCCGTCGGACCGCTTGGCTCTGAGCACCTTACCGAGTCGGATCAGGGTCTTGGTGGCTAGCCGGTGCGGTCGGCCGAAGGAGCCTTGACGGCCGAGCCGTACGACCGCTCGACCGGGTAGCGATGCGCTGCCTCCGTCAACTTGTCGGTTGCGGCAGCCAGCGGATCGATGCCCAGGATGTCGCTCAGGCGGGCAAGGTAGATCATGACGTCGCCGATCTCGGCGCGCACCCGTGCGCCGTGCTCGGGATCGGCCATCACCTGCGCGGATTCCTCCGGGGTGAGCCACTGCAACTCGGCCAGCAACTCGCCCACCTCGCCGGCGAGGGCCATCGCCAGGTTCTTCGGCGTGTGGAACCGTTGCCAGTCCCGCTCGTCGGCGAACCGGCGCAGCCGGTGCACGAGGTCGGCCAGCCCGGGGTCGTTCGGTTCGTGTTCCACGGGGCCGAACCCTACCGCCGCCGGCCCATCAGTCGACTTCGGCCGGGCCGGTGAGTGCCGCCCGTCCCCGGCTTCCCGATCCTGCCCCCGGCGTTCCCGAGTTCTGTCGGACCGGTGTCGTAGCTTGGGCCGATGACCGACATGGTGGCGATCGTCTGGCGGGCCTGCCTGCGTCTTCCCGAGGTCAGCGAGCGGCTGAGCCACGGCACCCCGACCTGGTTCGTCCGGGGCAAGAGGTCGTTCGTCATGGTCTGGCCGGACGGCCATCATCAGGACGACTTCGCCCACCTGTGGTGTGCCGCCCTGCCCGGCTCCGCCGAGGAGCTGATCGCGGAGAATCCCCGGACCTACTTTCGCCCGCCCTATGTGGGGCATCGCGGGTGGGTCGGCGTACGCCTCGACACCGGGATCGGCGAGTCCGAGCTGGCCGAGGTCATCGAGGACGGCTATCGGTCGGTGGCGCCCCGGACCTTGCTGGCCCGGCTCGACGAGCCTCGATGAAGCCACGTTCCGACACAACCTGGCGTCGAGCCGGAAGCAGTTGCAGTTCACTACCTCATGGGAGACAGCGTGTCGGGTCGGTTCGTGTACTGGATGAACGTGTCGGTCGATCTGCGGATCGAGCGCGCCCCGGGTGAGCAGGGCGGCGGTGACTGGATGCGCATCGGGGAGTCGTTGCACCGGGAGTTCAACGCGCGGGCTCGGGCGATGTCGCTGATGATCGAGGGTCGCACGATCTACGAGACTATGGAGGCGTTCTGGCCGGGCGCCCGTGACGACGAATCCCTGCCGGACTTCATGCGTGAGTACGGCGAGATCTGGACCTCGATGCCCAAGGTGCTGGTCTCGCGTACCCGTGACAGCGCCGGGCACAACACCCGGGTCATCGGTGGGGACGACGCGATCGAGCAGCTCGGACGGCTGCGGGCGCAGTCCGACGGTGACATCGGGGTCGGCGGCGCCACCCTGGCGACCGGCCTGCTGCGGGCGGGGCTGCTCGACGAGCTTCTGCTCTTCACCCATCCGGTGGTGCTCGGCACCGGTCGGCCGTTGTTCGACGCGCACGACGAGCCGGTCGAGCTGGATCTGATTGAGCAGGCGTCGTTCGATCAGGGTGTGACGATGCACCGGTACGCGGTCCGAGGCGTCCGCAGCCCGGGCCCGGTGGCCTGACGGGCCACGCTGAGCCGTCGATCCGACCTGCACCGCCCTGAGGGCCGAGGATCCGCCCGCCGACCCTGCGGGCGGTTTTTCGTGTGTGGACGATCCTTTCGCCACCATAGCCAAAAGTTCGATTAAACCTGGCAGAAGCCATGGACATATCGACATCGCTTTTGTTAACTTCAGCCCGGATGTTACGACGAGGTGAACCGTCGCCGGGGCCAGCGTCTCGATCGTGACCTCCGACGGCCCCTCGGACACCTACCCCCAACTCCCAGTTCCCGCGCCCGCGTCGCCCACCGGCGATTCAACGGGCCATCCGGTGCTGCCCGACACCCGGAGGAGAAGCCCAGCACCCGTACGTCCCGACCTGCCCGACCCGTCCTCACACCTAGGAGAGGCAGTTGAAGAGACGACTCGCGCTCGCCGTGGCGGGCCTGACGACCATCACGCTCGTCGCCCCGCCCGCCAGCTCGATGGCCGCGCCGACCACCCCCACGGCCACGCCCGGCACCACCAGTCCCCCACCGGACACGGCCTTCCAGAAGGTCACCCTCAACGACCGCCCCGGCGAGCCGATGGACCTCGCCGTGCTGCCCGACGGCCGGGTGCTGCACGTGACCCGGGCCGGCGTGGTGTGGCTGCACAACCCCGACACCGGCCGCAACACGATCGCCGCCACTCTCGACGTCTACCAGCACGACGAGGAGGGCCTGCAGAACGTCGCCGTCGACCCCAACTTCGGCCGACGCGGCAACAACTGGGTCTACCTGTACTACTCGCCGCCGATGGACACTCCGGTCGACGACCCGTCCACGCCGGACGTCAACGAGGGCGACGCGCCGGCCTGGGGCTCCGAGGAGGAACTCGCGCCGTTCGAGGGCGTCATCCGACTGTCCCGGTTCCGGCTGGTCAAGGACACTCTGGATCTACGCTCCGAGCAGCGGATCATCGACGTGCCGGTGGACCGGGGCATCTGCTGCCACGTCGGCGGGGACATCGTCTTCGACGCCAAGGGCAACCTGTACCTCTCCACCGGCGACGACACGAACCCGTTCGAGTCTGGCGGGTACGCCCCGATCGACGAGCGGCCCGGCCGTAATCCCGCGTACGACGCGCAGCGCACCAGCGCCAACACCAACGACCTGCGCGGCAAGATCCTGCGGATCAAGGTCGGCGCCGACGGCAGGTACACCATTCCCAAGGGCAACCTGTTCAAGCCCGGCACCCGGGACACCCGCCCCGAGATCTACCTGATGGGTCTGCGTAATCCGTTCCGGATCGAACTGGATCGCAAGACCAACGACCTGTACGTCGCCGACTACTCGCCGGACGCTGGTCAACCCGACCCGCTGCGCGGACCGGCGGGGCACGGTAAGTGGTTCGTGGCCCGCAAGGCCGGCAACCACGGCTGGCCCTACTGCATCACTCCGCAACTGCCCTACCGGGACTACGACTTCGCCGCCGAGGAGTCCGGTGCGGAGTTCGACTGCTCGGCGCCGGTAAACGAGTCGCCGAACAACACCGGGCTGCGGAAGCTGCCAGCGACGCAACAGCCGGACGTGTGGTACAGCTACGATCTCTCCTCCGAGTTCCCGGAGCTGGGCACCGGCGGCATCGGCCCGATGGCCGGTCCCGCGTACCGCTTCGACCGGGCGACCACCCGGGGCCGCAACCCGGTGGCGTGGCCGGCGTACTACGACGGCAAGCCGCTGTTCTACGAGTGGACCCGCGACTACGTGAAGGCGTTCCAGCTGGACCGGCGCGGCAAGCTAGACGGGATCGAGCCGGTGTTGCCCTCGGTCGTCTTCGACAACCCGATGGACCTGGAGTTCGGCCCCGACGGCGCGCTCTACGTCCTCGAATACGGTGACGGTTTCTTCAGCGAGAATCCGGAGGCGCAGGTGGCCCGGATCGACTTCATCGGTCGGGACGGCAACCGCAGCCCGATCCCGGCGGTCTCGGCCAGCCAGACCGCGGGTCTGGCCCCGCTGACGGTGGAGTTCTCAAGCGAGGGCACCACCGATCCGGACGGCGACCGACTGCGCTACGAGTGGTACCTGGACGACGACGACCGGGTCGACTCGCGGTCGGCGAACCCGACCTTCACCTACCGCGAGAACGGCAGCTACGACGCAACGCTCAAGGTCACCGACCGGAAGGGACGCTCGGCGTCGGCGTCGGTGCGGGTCGTGGTCGGCAACGCCGTGCCGGTGGTCGAGCTCGTCGCGCCGGTCGAGGGCCAACCCTTCGCCTTCGGCGACACCATTCAGTACGAGGTACGGGTGACCGACGACCAGGCGGTGGACTGTGCCCGGGTCAGCGTGACCTACATCCTCGGCCACGACGACCACGGCCACCCGCAGACCACCGCCAACGGCTGCACCGGGTCGATACTGACCACTGTCCCCTCGGGGCACGACCCGGAGACGGACAACCTGTCCGCCGTGTTCGTCGCCTCCTACACCGACCCGGGTGACGACGGGCTGCCGCCGCTGACCGGGACCGACCAGGTCGTGCTCGTACCGGGCGTGTAGACACCCACGAGAGGAGTCATCATGTGTTACGGCTACGACGGGATGGCCGCACTGCGGCGTTCCGTCCTCGACCGGCGGGGCCTGCTACGCGGCTCGGTGGCCGCGATGGCCGGTGTCGGCCTCGCCACGGCGGGCGCAACGGCCGCCTCCGCCGGTCCCAAGCACGGTCCGGGGCACGGGCACGGGCATGCCGGTCGGCGGCGGGTGCCGCCGGGGCTGATCAGCATTCAGTTGTGGACGGTCCGTGACGCGCTGAACGGCGAGCCGGGGTACGACGCCACGCTGCGGCACCTGGCCCGGATCGGCTACCCGAAGGTGGAGCTGGCGCTGGGCTACTTCGGCCGCAACGCCGCCCAGCTGCGCCGTTTCCTGGACAGCATCTGCATCAAGGCCACGTCCAGCCACGACGGGATCAGCGAAACTCCCGCCGCGCTACAGGAGAAGATCCGCAACGCGGTGACGCTGGGCCAGAAGTTCATGGTGGTGCCGTACCTCTACTCGGAGAACGCCGACGACTGGAAGCGGTGGGCGGAGCAGATGAACGTGGAGGCCGCCGCAGCGGCCCGAGCGGGTCTGCGGTACGGCTACCACAACCACGCCCACGAGTTCACAATCGACCTCGGCGGTGGTCGGACCCCGTGGGACATCCTGACCGAGGAGCTGGACCCCCGGCTCGTCCACCTGGAGATCGACATTTACTGGGCGGTCACCGGCGGCATCGAGTCCGGTGACGGGGTGACCGACCCCGAGGGCTTCACCCTGGACGTCATCCGCGCCGCACCGCAGCGGGTGCTCCAATACCACGTCAAGGACCGGCACGCCGCCGACGGCGACATGGCCGACCTGGGCACCGGAATGATCGACTTCAGGCGGATCTTCCGGAAGCACCCGGTGCTTGAGTACATCGTGGAGAACGACACTCCGGACGTGACGCCTCAGCTCACCGCCGAGATCGGCTACCGCTACCTGCGGAACCTGCGGTACTGACGATCGCTCTGCGGTAGTCGGGGCACCACGTCGGCCACGGTCGAGGTGGTGCCCCGACCACCCGGGGTGGAACCCGGCGCGACTCGACCGCAAGTGCCCGGTCATTCGGCCGGTCGCCGTTCCTGCGGCCAGTAGGCGAGCCGCCGATCGTATTCCACGTACCATTCGTACAGATGATCGTCGTGGTGGTACGCCCGGACGAAACGGCTGTCCCTCAGCTCGGTGCAGGCCAGGACGGCTCCGTGTGCCTGCCACACCGGCGGTGGCACCGCGCCGCTGGGCCCGACGACGATCAGCCGCAACCCCCGTAGCGTACGAAGGACTTCGTCCATCGTCGCGTTGCAGAGCGACGATGGGGTGATCTGGACGACCTCGCACTCGTCGGCCAGCCGGTGCAGGTCATCGCCGACCAGCTGGATGCGCGCCTCGCCGAACCTCGCGTTGAACCGGGCGAGAGTGGACCGGACACGCTCGGCTCGTGGCGCGTCGTGCAGATCGGCCACCAGCACGCGACCCACCCCGTCCACCTCGGCCAGGTGCTCCATCAGCCCGCCGAAGCCAATGACCCCGACCGTGCCCGCGCTCCCCACCGCCCGGGTCAGCGCCTCCGTCACCGTCGACCCCGCCTGGTGGGCGTGCACCTCGTCAAAGGGCGCGACCACGTGACCCAGGCCCGCTTCCGCCAGTGCGGTCGGCCGGAGCCAGGGCCGGGACAGCGCACTGAGGAGCGCGATCTTGACGGCCTGCCGGGTCAGGTCCAACCCGGCCGGTGGCGTACGCACGAGGTCACAGTCCAGCAGCGACCTGCCGGGCGACGTACCGAGGTAGTCGGTGACCTGGGGGCCACGCCGGCACACGACCGCGCCCGGTGACCCGCCGCCGTGGTAACCCTGGTAGTCCATGGCGGTGCCGACGCTGCCGTCATCGAGGACGACGGCTGCGAAGGATCTGCCCGTCAGGATCTCGTCGACCGACCGCTGGCCCTGATCCGGACGCGTGCGCAACTCGCGGCGGATCGCGGTCTCAATCAGCGACACGGCCGGGCCCCCGGGTGGCCGACAACAGATCGTCCGCGAACCGCTGCGCCTGTGCCACAGCGAGCGCGGCCACGGTCACCCGGATCGCCGGTGTCGGTGCGGCGAATCGCGACCCAGGGGCGACCTGCCAACCGCGCCTGGCCAGCCGGGACACGGTCTCCGCCTCGTCGGGCACCTCGATCCACACGTTCAGTCCGGTGCGCCCGTATCCGCGCAGACCCCGCTCGGCCAACAGATCGAGCACGTGTCGGCGGCGTCTGCCGTACTCGTCCCGCACCCGGGCGAGGTCTGCCGCGAGGTCCGGGTCGGCCAGGTGGGCGGCCACGGCGAGCTGGGTCATCCGGCTGATCCACCCACCGCCCAGGAGCCTGCGCTGGTCCACCTGCTGGATCGACTCCCGGTCACCACAGACCAACGCGAACCGGAGATCGGGGGCGAGCCACTTGGACACCGACGCGACGTGCAGCCATCGTGGATGGCCGGCTGGTATCACGGAGTGGTAGTCGGTGCCCGCGATCCCGCCCGCATGGTCCTCTTCGATCACGAGCAGGCTCGGGAAGCGTTCGATGATGGCGCGCAGCGTGTTGCCGCGCCCGGACGTGAGTGCTGCCCCGGTGGGGTTCTGTGCGCGCGGGCGGTACAGCACACCGGCGGCGTCCCGGAGCGCCGCGACGAACGGTTCTGGTCGCAGCCCCTCCTCGTCGACGGGTACCGGCACCGGCACCAGACCGAGCGCGGCGATCAGCGGAAGGTCTCCGTTGTAGGTGGGGCTCTCCACGATCACGCGGTCCCCGGGACGCAGCAGCGTGGCCAACGCCCGATCGACAGCCTCAAGCCCACCGGGCAGCGCCGTCAGGTGGTCGTTGGCGACGCCCTGGCCGGCCAGGTACGCCTGGGCCGGGACAAGCAGGGCGTCGACGATCCTGGGGGTGCCGTAGAGCAGCAGGTCGGCCGCGACGGCGGTGGGCCAGCGGTCGTGACGCCAGAGGAGCAGGTCCGGATCCGGGTTGCCCGACGAGAGGTCGCCCGACCGCGACATCGGACGGGGCGCCTTCCGCAGGCCCGTGGCCGCGCTACGCATTCTCGGGCAGGAGTTGGAGCAGCGCCGCAACGAACTCGTCCTGTCGGTCGGGCAGCAGGTCCAACGCCTTCGCCACCGGGATGAAGAAGCACTCGAACACCATGCCGTCATCGGTGCCGCTGCTGCCGGCGACCTGGTGGGACCAGCGGTCCCGACGCTCCGTCGTGCTCGCGTGGTAGAAGACGGTGACCCGCGGCTGACCGGTGTGCGGATGCGGTCGTTGCTGCACGCCGAGACTCTTCCGCACCGTGACGGCGGTGACGCCGGTCTCCTCGGCCACCTCGCGCAGCACCGCATCCTCAAGTGGTTCACCGGCCTCGATGCCCCCGGCGGGCACCTGCGTGCCCGCCTCAGGCTGGTCTCGGTGGTCGAACACCAGCAGCTCCGGCCCGGTGAGCGTGTCACGCACGACATAGACGGCGACGCGGACTCGGACCTCAGACATCTGTGGGCACCTCTCGGTCGTGGGACAACTGCGGAAACTGTGACAGCAGCGAGGCGACCAGACGCTGCGTCGCGCTGTCGGACAACTCCTCGTGGTTGCGGAAACGCAGCACGCGCGTCGGTACGAGGTTCGCCTGGATGGCGCGGTCGTAGGCGTCGTACAGCTGGACCAGGGTGTCCGGGCGCTCGTACGGCCGCAGCTCCTTGTTGCGGGTGCCGATGCGCGTCCAGGCCAGCGCGGGTGGGGTGTCCACGAAGACGATGACGTCGGGCGTCGGCATCCGCAGCGCCGTCATGGCGGCGCTGATGCGTTCCATCGGTACGCCGTGCAGGACGTGGTGGTAGACGATGTCGCTGAGCACGTACCGGTCGGTGAGGACCGGACCGACGGCGAGGGCGGGCTTGATGTTGAACTCGAAGTGCAGCCGCTTGTCGCGCAGGTACGCCTCCACGACGGCGTCGGCGTTCCCGTTGCTGCGGGCCATCCGGTTGCCCACGATGAGCCGAGCGGCGTCGGTGTCGAGCCAGCTGTGCTGGCCGAACTCCGTCACCGTCGACGCGACCTGCCGGAGGGCCTGCGCGAGGCTGATCCGTAGCGTCGATTTCCCGCTGCCGTCGGTGCCCTCCAACGCGATGAACGGAAATCGCCGGTCCTGCCGGCCCGCCGGGATCACGGCTGACGCTCCTGCGGTGTACGCCCGGCCGGGTGCCGGGTCAGGTAGTCGAGCCGGGAGGTGAACAGATGCACCGACCGCTCGGTCCCCGGCCACCAGCAGCACAGCAGCTCGGCGAAGAGGGACGCCTCCTTCAACCCCAGGGCCACGGTTCGGGCGGCGCTGGTCAGTGGCGAACGGACCGTCTCCACCAGTGCGGCCAGCGCGGGTAGCCGCGCGGCCAGGTCCTGCCCCCGCTCGTCGGCGCTGGTGAGCAGTTGGGCCACACAGCCGGCGACGAAGACATCGTCGACGCCGACGTCGCCGAGACTGCGACGAAGGCACTCGTACACGGAGGGCTCGACCGCCGCCCAGATCCGGGCAGGTGCGGCGATCATCTCGTACAGCAGGCGCTCCAGCGCGGAGGCCTCCGACGTGAACGCTCGGTCCGGTGCCAGCAGCAGCCCGGCGCCCAGGCCCGGCGGGCGCGGCAGCGAAGCGGCGGGAAACAGCCCGCCCGTGCCCAGCTCCACCAACGCGCCCAGGTCACCGTCGACCAGGATCTCCACCGCCTCCCGGACGTATCGCAGGTCCGCGGGGCCGGACGAGCCGACCACGAGCTGGTGGCGGCGGATGCCCACCGCGACCTCGTGGGTTCGCAGGCTCGCGGCGAACTCCGGCCAGCCACCGTCCGGCACCCCGGTGGCGGCGGCCACGCAGACGGTAGCCACGTTCGCGGGCGTGTACGTGGCGAGTTGTCCGGCTCCGGTCGGGGTCAATACGTAGTCGTCCACCAGTTTGGCCAGGACGCGCAGGTGTTCGGCGTACACCAGCGGCTCGAAGATCATCGTGTGTTGGCTGATCAACCGGCCGAGGAACATGTGCCGCATCAGGTCGTCGGGGTGGGCTGGGGCGGTCGTCTGCGGTCGAGGGGCGAGCGTCCGGGTCGTCACGAGAGCACCTCCAATGCGGCGGTGGCGTTGGGTGGCCGGCGGTCCGGCTCCCACCGCACGCACCGTTCGACCAGCTCGATCAGGCGCGGGTCGTGTCCGGTCACCACGCTGGGCAGCGGCGGTGCGCCGTAGCGGGGCATGGTGCCGGTCAGCAGCTCGTACATGACCATGCCGAAACAGTAGATATCGCTGGTGATGTCCGCCTCGTGGTAGCCCACGTCGTACTCCGGTGGCCACGAGATCAGCGCCGACTTCGGCGATCGGGGCTCGGTGGCGGTGCGGGCGCGGGCGCAGCCGAGGTCGGCGATGACCGGTCCGCCGTCGGCCATCAGGACGTTCTCGGCATTGATGTCGCGGTGGACGTAGCCGATGTCGTGCAGGACGGTCATCCCGCTCAGCAGCCGGCGCGCGAAGGCGATGGCGGTCGCGGCGTCCGGCGCCCCGTGCGTGCCGAGCCAGTGGCGGACCGAGCCGAGCGGCAGGTGCTCCATCACGTAGTACGGCACCGGGGCACCGAGGTCCATCTCGACCAGGTCGGGGAAGTACGGCGAGCCGCTCAGGCGGGAGAGGAGGTCGGCCTCCTGGCCGAACTGGTCCCTCGCCTGCCGGTGTGCCCGCTCCGGCAACTGGCGGTACCAGTAGTAGCCGTGCAGCTCGGCCCGTAGGTGCGGCGGCGCGGCGGCGATGACGCTGTGGTAGCCGAACAGCCCCTTGGCGACGAACTTCACGCCGGGCCGGTCGGCCCGCTCGACCAGCAGGAGGGTGCTCCATCCGGTGAACGAGACGACCGAACTGAACGTGTAGGGCGTGCTCGTCTCAAGCACCTGGCGGAACACGCGCGTCGGCGAGATGCCGGCCAAGGAATCGAGGTTCACCGCCGCGGTGGTGTCGACCGTCATCGGGGTCCGCCGTCCGACGTGGGCTTGTAGACGTAACCGAGGGTCAGGTCCGACGTGCCCGGAACGACCTCCACCACATGGTCGGTGCCGGCGAAGAATTCGTCACAGGCCTTCTTCACCCCGGGCAGCCCGTCCCAGGCCCGCTCGTTGCGGCTCAGGTCGCAGTAGTCGTCGATGACGAGCAGTCCGCCCGGCTCCAGGCGGGGCCACACCTGTTCCAGGCTGAGCTGGATGGAGCGGTAGTGGTCCCCGTCGAGGTAACCGAAACATATCCGCTGGGGCAGTTCGGCGAGCGTTTCGTCGAACCAGCCGGCGACGACGCGCGGCATCGGCAGGTCCCTGCTGCGGAAGTTCTGCTCCACCTGCTCCGCCGAGGCCAGGCATTCGCCCTCCGGCAGGTGGGTGTCCAACTCCCCCGGTGGCGGCATCCCGGCGAAGCTGTCGAACAGCACGAGTTCGCGTTCCGGGGCGAGCGCCCGCATGGTCGTCGCGAGCCAGACGCTGGTGTAGCCGGCGTTGCAACCGACCTCCACGACGTCGCCCGCGACGTTCGCCCGGAGCACCGAGGACAGGCCCCAGTGCAGCGTGACGAGACGTTCGACATCGGACATGTTGGCATTGAGCTCAGCTAGCTCGTAGGCAAGACGTGCGTCCATTGCACTCTCCGTCAGTTGGTGAAGAAGCCGATGACTTTCTTGATCCGTCCGTGGGTGACCGGCTCCGTGCTGTGGCTGAGCTGGCTGCCGAACATGACCAGGCCCCCGGCGGCCATCCGGGTGCGCCAGCGGGTCCGGGGCAGCGCCTTGTACCACTGCGTGGTGTGGTCCGCGCCCTCGCGGACTCTGCGCAGCCCGTCCGTGGGCTCCTCCCACAGGTCTGGGCTGCCGCAGGTCTCGACCACGAAATCCCCGCCGGAGAAGCCGTCGTTGAGGGTGATGCTCACCCCGGCGACCTTCACGTGATCCGGGTCGGTCTCGTCGAACGGCATATCGATGTGCGGTGTGATGTACTGGCCCACGCCGTACTCGAGATAGATCCACGAGGTCAGGCGACGGCCGCTGGGAAACAGGCTGCGCAGGTGCGGCAGGGCCCGCCGCGCCGCCTCGTCCAGTACCGTCGTCGCCCCCACCGGCAGCGGAAAGAGCTCCAACCGCCCGGCCGGTTCGTAGAGCTCCATCACGTCGCGGGTACTCATCCCGTCGACGGCGTGCACCGACACGGCGCGCTCGCCCTCGAAGGCGGCGCGGCCGTCGGCGGTGATCTGCCGGTCCACCGCATCGCAGATCGCCTGGCACTCCATCGGGGTCAGGAACTGCTCGATACTGTGCACCAGGAGGGATTCCGAGGTCGTCAACATGATTCCGTGCCTTTCCCCTTCTTGGCCAATACCAGTTGGATCGAGCCGGCCGCCGAAGGTGGCCGCATGTCACTGCCGGCGTGGACGTGCGCGGCGGCGGTCAGGGCAAGCCCGGCGCACGCGGCGGCTCGCTCGATCTCGTCCTGGTCGTACAGCCACAGCCAGGAGTAGAACTCCCGCCTCGGGCCGTCGTCCCGGGTGATCCGGAAACGTTGCAGGTAGAGGCGACCTTCCGCCGCGAACCGCGCCTGATACTCGACGACGTGCTCGGCCCGCAGGAAGATGCCGGTGCCGGCGGGATAGTGGGTGGACTCACGGTCGACCGGGTGCATCCCCGAGCCGGTGCGGGTCCGCACGTCTGCGAACACCCGCCCGCCGGGCCGCAGGGCCGCGGCGATCCGGTCGAGTGCCGGGCCGAGCGTCGACGGGTCGAACTGGTTGACCAGCTCATAGGTGAGCAGACAGAGGTCGTGCGCCGGCACCACGGAGCCCGTGTCGAAGGCACCGACCTGGAAGTGGCACCGTCGATCCGGGCATCGGCGGCGCGCCGCGACGATCGCCGCCGGGTTGACATCGACGCCGAGGTAACTGCGGCAGCCGGTGCCGTTCGCGATCTCGCGGGCGTAGGTGCCCGGGCCGCACCAGGGGTGGTAGATCCGCTCGTCGCCGGTGAGGGTGAGCCAGCCGAGTTCCCGGCGCACCGCCGCAGCGCTGCGGCCGGCGACCTCGCTGTCGTCGCGGCACTGCACGTCGGCGAGGCAGGATCCGATCACCGGATCGCGGTACGGGATGCCGTTCGCGCAGATGTGGGCCCAGTCCACTGTGGTGTCCGGCATGGTGACCATCAGGCCGGTCCGGGCGGCTGCGACGGGTTCGGGATGACCGCGCCGCAGGGCAGCATGCGGACCACGGGTGGCGGTGCGCCGGTGAGCAGGCACTCCAGGTCGATCCGCTTCAACAGCGCCGGACCCTGCAACTTGC
This sequence comes from Micromonospora sediminimaris, assembly GCF_016863575.1. Taxonomy (NCBI): domain Bacteria; kingdom Bacillati; phylum Actinomycetota; class Actinomycetes; order Micromonosporales; family Micromonosporaceae; genus Micromonospora; species Micromonospora sediminimaris. The sequence continues at coordinate 169,363 of NZ_BOPD01000011.1, read as the reverse complement.
CGCGTAGTGCCGCTGCCACGTGCGGACGGTCCGGAGTTCGCCGCTGCTGCGCCTGCAGGATCCTGGGCAGGCTGCGGTCGCCGAACCACAGGTCGCCGATCTCGGCGATGACTCCCGCCACCTCGTCGCCGTCCACCAGCCCGGCGAGCAGCAGCTGCCCGAGCGCCGCACGCACCTCCACCAGCGGAACCGTCACCGGCCGGTACGGCGGCTCGGCCGCGTGCAGGAGCATCACCTCGTCGTCGTGGAGTCCGTGGCGTTCGATGAGTTCCACCACCGCGCCGTAGCCGCGCATGCCGTGGGTACGCAGCTCGACGGCGCGCAGCGCGCCCATGGAGCCCAGCCCGATCACGTCACGTCCGTCGCGCAGCGCGGCGCAAATCTCCCGGTGGTCGACGGCGAACTCGTGGTAGAACCCACCGTCCACGATGATCACCCGTCCGGACGGGTGGTCACGTAGCGCCGGTGCCAGCATTCCCCGGGTCAGCGGCGGAAGCACCGAATATCGCGCGGAGACGCCGAGCAGGTTCGACTGGTAGCCGGTCGGCCCGACGAAGATCAGATCCCGGTCAGCCATGGGACCACGCCGCAAGCCGTGGCCCCACCCGGGGCGAGAGCCCGGCGACATACGACTCGCAGCCGACGATGACGGTGCGTACCACCCAGGCCCCGTCGGTGCTCCCGTCCCGCAGGACGAAGCGGATCACCGGACCGATGCCGCGTTCGGCCAGCCAGTCGGCCAGCCCGACGGCGTCTGCGGGTACCGGTTGGCTGAACTGCTGCCGGACGTCGGACAGCGCGCTGCACTCACCGACCGTGGCCTGCTCCGTCGCGACGTCGACCAGGCTCGGCAGATCCTCACGACCGCCGTGCATGAAGGCAGCGCGGCTCTGCAGCGCCTCCAGCAGGGCACGTTCGATCGCCAGGTCGAGGTCGAGCGCGCAGGCATGCCCGCCGTTGACGAACCGCCGGTCCGTCTCGTCGCGGTCCCAGAGCACGACGTGCGCGACCGGCAGGCCCAGGTCCTGCTTGACGGCCAGCAGGCGGATCGCCACGTTCGCGCGACGGATCCGCGCGGTCAGGCTCGTGAGCCGGTCGGGCAGCGAGTGCTCGTCGATGGCCCATTCCTGACCGGCGGCGGCCGGAAACGACAGGGCGTCGCGCTCCAGCACCTCGAGCATGGCGTGCATCGTGGCCTGCTCCAGCGTCAGGCCACAGCCCAGTCCGAAGGAGTTCGCGCCGAAGTACGCCCGGGCGGCAGCGTCCGGCGGTGGCGGCAGCAGAACCAGTTCGCTCGGCAGCAGGACGGGCGTCGCGCTGCGCAGGTCCGTCCCCTGCGCCGCGGTCACCTCCTCGTCCAACGGGATCCGGACGCCCAGGCGGGGACAGAGCCGCAGGAGCGCGGCGGCGCCGCCGAACTGGGCGGCGATCGCCCGGTACGTGGTCCGTACGAGCGGCACCTGACAGCGAGTGTGCTCGGCGGCCGCGAGTTCCATCGCCTCCAGCCGCGCCCCGATCTCGGCTGCCGCCTCCGTCGTCCCCTTGCCCCCCGTGACGACAAGGGATCCGACGAGTGCTCCCGGGCGCACGGCCATGGCGACGGGCACCCCCACCCGGTCGAGCCGGGTGATGCTGCTGCTGCGGGTCACTCCCACATCGGCTGACCAGGTACGGGCCATCGCCAGCACGGCGTCCTCGGTGGGACTCGACGGCATGATCACTTGCTACTCTTCCGAGGCTGTCGACCGGGAGCGGCCAGTGGCCACCGAGGCTCGGGAGCCACTGGCCGCACCGGATCAGTTGTCGGTCTTGTCGGCTTGGATCGCCTTCTCGACGCGATCCCAGTCGCTCGCGAAGACCGCTGCCGTGTGCGCGGTGGCGCGGGTGTCGCGAGGGTCGAAGTTGGCGGACTGGATCGCGTCCACGAACTCTTCGAACTCCTGGTCTGACTTCATGCTGCTCCTTTCTGCGGCTCGTGGTTTACCTGGACCGGCCGGCGTCCGGCGCTGGGGAGCACGCCCTCAGGCAACGAAGCTCCACAGCAGTGACGCCACCCGCTCATCGCGGACCTCGGTCAGGGCGTCTCGTACTGATCCGCGCGCGAGGTCCCACTGTTCCGAGCCGATCTCGGCTCGGATCCGGGCGTACGCGGACGGCCGTTCGTCGGCTGCCGCGTGGTACTCGAAGTACTTCTGAAGGACCCCAAAGGCGAAGCCGGCGTGCAGCAAGCCGTACGCCGGGCGGTATGCCTGCTTCCACGGCGAGAACCAGCGCGCCTCGGGATCCAGCTCGACCCCGCAGGCCGCGAAGATCTCGTTCAGCAACGTGTGTGCCGACTCGTGCAGGATCAGTTCACCAAGGCGGACTGGGTCCTGCACGACGTCGATGAAGATCGTGCCGGGCAGTGCCTTCAGGGCGTAGCTCTGGGTGGTGTCGCGGTCGGCGCGTAGCTGCATGGTGACCACGACGCCGGTCACCGACGTGATGAAGTGGTCGAAGCCGGCGAGTTTGATCGCCTCCCCGGCAGCCGACCACGGCGCCGACGGCACCGCCTGCCGGTCCGGCTCCAGGTCGAGGAAGAGCGGCGACTCGTAGCGGTCGTCGTCGGACCGCGCACAACTGTCGGCCGCCACGATCCGCACGTCATGGCCCGGCAGCAGCGGCACGCCGCTCGCGGCATCCACAGCTGCCCAACGCTGGACCAGGTCACGTGCGTCGTCGAGGCGCCGCTCGCGCACGGCCGCCGTGATGGCGTACGTGAAGTGGTGCATCAGGGCGTACTGCCGGGCATCGAGGGCCGGTGGCACGACGAACCGCCCGTCGAGGCGGGCCGCGGCGGTGCGTACCTGTGCCACGCGATGCTCGCGTAGCGTCGCCAACTCGTGGGCGAGGCCCGGCCAGACTTCTGGCAGTGCGAGGTCAGTGCTCACTGGCTACTCGCTCTCTGGCGATATCCGCCGCGATGTGGTCAATGATCTCGATTCGATGAGTGCAGTAGTCCTCGTAGAAGGCGCTGTTGCGGTAGCGCATGCGGGTGGCGAGGCAACCGCCGCCGCAGGTACTCCGATAGCCACAGCCCACGCATTTGTCGAGCAGTTCGTCGAGGCCGTCGCGCAGCGTCGGGTTGGTGACGAGGGAGGTGGCCACGTCGAGGGACGGCAGGTCGTGAATGGTGCCGAGCAGCCCGTCGGGTACGCCCAACTCGTCACAGCTGCCGAGGCGGCCGTCCGGATAGAGGGTCAGCACGAACGCGCATTTCTGTTCGGCGAAGTGACAGAAACGGGTGTCGCGGCCGGCGAGTACGCGTATCACGCTGGTGAAAGGCTCCAGCAGGAATCGCCGGAACAGACCTGAACCGCGCCAGTGGTCGTACGCCCGGACCAGGAACGCGGAGAATTCGAGTGGCGTGATCGCCCAACCGGCATGCTCCTCCCCCTTGGGCAGCAGGGGGAGCATCGTCTCGCGGTTACCGACCGGAATTCGTTTCGGCATGACGTTGAAGTCGAAGCAGGGAGAGAATTTCAGCGCCTTCACCGCGTCGAACCCGGCAACGAAGTCGAGCGTCTCCTCCGGGCGCCGGGACACGTCCTTCGTCACGGTCGATATCAGGCCCACCGCGAGACCACGCGCGGCGGCCATTTCCAATGCCACATGGACGCGCTCGGAGGTGCTCCGGTCGCGATAGTCGACCCGGTTGCGGTTGGCCTCAGGATCACCATCGAGGGACACGCCGATGTCTATCTCGGGCCATTCCTCGGCAAACAGATCGAACCACTCGGGCGTCAACATCGTCGCGTTCGTCTGGACGCTCAGGGAGATGTTCCCCGGGTAGCCCCGCAGGAGCCGCAGGAGGTCGGAGGTCGCCTCCATCCCGTACAGCAGCGGCTCGCCGCCGTGCAACTCCAGGCTCAGTGGCCGGCCGCCGGCCAGGTCGAGCAGGCGGGCGAGGGCGTCGAGGGGAAGCTTGTCGTAGCCGGCGTAGGGCTTGCGCTTCTCGTAGCAGTAGTAGCAGTTGATGTTGCAGGCGTCGCCGACGAGCTTCAGGATCACCGACAACGGCTCAGCCGGTCCGGGTATTCGCAGGTTCGCCTGCTCTGTCGTCATCGCTGCTACCACCATGACCTATCTAGGAGATCGCCCTTATCCGCGGTCGACAGTTCTGATTTTCGGGTCATCAGATATCCCGCCCATGCGTCCCGAGTAGGCGCCGGAAACATCTGGCACCTCGTACGGTAAGACGGACGACACAGCCTCGTCGTCGCCCTTTTTTCTGGCCCGATAACACGCTGGAGGCTTCGGGATTCGGACCCTACCCGGCACTACCGTGATCCACAAGCCCCGATCAACGAGCGACTTGAACGCACACACCGCCACCCCGTCGACTCCACCACTTCGCAGGTCCCGCATGTACACGTCATGTGCGCTGAATATGCACGCCCGGTCGTACCATGTGCGCCGCGGATGCACCTTCGACAAAGTGCAATGCGGGGGAGAACAGGTACCGGGGTGTAAATGAAGAGGCAACCGGATAGCGGCCAGGTCGCCGAGCTCGACAACACGTACAGTGAGGCATCGGATACAGTTTCGCAAGTCGAAATGGTCGATGTCAGTTCGCTGCGGGGGGGCTTCTCACCGCGGTTGGACGGGATCAGCGCGAGCCACACCAGGCTGCTCGGGGAGTTGACCGATGTGGTGCCGCCGATCGTTGTCCAGCGGTCCTCGCTGCGGGTGGTGGACGGCATGCATCGACTGCGGGCGGCACGTGCGCGAGGCGACAGGCGAGTGCCGGTGGTCTACTTCGACGGCTCCGACGCGGACGCCTTCGTCGCGGCGGTGCAGTTGAACATCGCGCACGGCCTGCCGCTGAGCACTCGGGATCGGCTGACCGCGGCTGAACGGATCCTCGCCTCGCACTCCCAGTGGTCCGACCGCCGGATCGCGTCCGTGTGCGGGGTTGCCGCGAAGACCGTGGCCGCGCTGCGGCGACGTTCAACCGACAACAGTCACCAGCTGAACGTCCGGATCGGCCGGGACGGCCGCCGGCATCCGGTGTCGGCGGAGGCGGGCCGGCGGTTGGCCGAGCAGATCGTGCGTCGTGAGCCGGGTGTCAGCCTGCGCGAGATAGCGCGCCGGGCGGGCATCTCCGTGGGCACCGCGTTCGACGTCCGGCGTAAGGCGCTCGGCGAGGCTTCCGCCCCGGCGATCGAGGTGACCGCCGCTGAGACGGCACCCGAGCCGCCGGCACCCGCACCCACATCCACCGATCGGCTGCCGGCGACAGCCGCGGACCTCAAAGCCGTCATCCGACCGAGGTTGGAGCGGCTCGTCCAGGATCCCTCGCTGCGGTACACCGACCACGGCAAGGCCCTGCTCCGGCTGCTCACGGCAACGCTCACGTTCATCGCGCAGTCCGCGGATGCCGCCGGGACCGTGCCCGCGCACTGCCACGAACCGCTACGCGCGGTCGCCCAGGCCTGTGCCGGTGGGTGGCACCAGTTCAGCGAGATGCTTGCCGAATAGCTGCCCCGGTCCCCCACGCCACGAGCGTCGTGTCTCGTCGCACCCTGCCCCGATACCAGGTGACATGCGGATCAACTCCCTGCTGGACACCGCCGCGCGACGGCATCCACACCGCGTCGCGGTCGGCGACCGGCTCCACCGGTGGAGCTACCAACAGCTCCGGCGACGCAGCATCAACCTCGCGAACCTGTTCCGGGCAGCCGGCCTGCGGCCGAGTGACCGGATCGCCGTGCGAACCGGCGGCGCCGGCTTCGCGGCGATCCTGTTCGCCGCCGCGTACGCGGACCTGACGCTGGCGCCGCTGTCGACCGGGATGCGCCCGTTCCAGCTTCGCGCGGTCCTCGCGGACATTGCCCCGGGCCTGGTGATCGGGGTCGAACCGGCGAGTGTCGACGTCCCCGCGCCGACCTGGTCGGCGGAGCGGTTCGGGCAGATCCTGGCCACCCTCGACCAGCCCGTCGCCGATCCGCGTCCAGGCGTCGCCGACGGTGCGCCGGCGGCGCCAGCACTCCTGATGTACACCTCGGGTAGCAGTGCGCAGCCCAAGGGTGTGGTCTGCCCGCACGAACGGATCCTCTTCGCGACCGAGGCGATCGGGCAGGTCCTGGCATATCGGCCGGACGACGTGGTGCTCTCCTGCGTGCCGCCGTCGTTCGACTACGGGCTCTACCAGATCCTGCTCAGCACGGCTGCGGGCGCGAGGTTGGAGATCCTCGGGGAGGGAGAGGGCATCGCGCTGCTGGACCGGATAGCCAGTTCCCAGGCCACAGTCGTACCCCTGGTGCCCGAGATCGCCACCGCGCTGCTCCGGCTGGCGGCCCGAAAGCCGCCGCCGGTAAAGCAGCCGGTCCGGCTGTTCACGAGCACCGGCGCCCGGATGCCGGCGCAGCTCGCCGACGGCCTGCGCGCCGCGTTCCCCGGTGCCGCGTTGACGCACATGTACGGGCTGACCGAGTGCAAACGGGCCACCATCCTGGAGCCGGACGGCGACCTGGTGCGCCCCGGTTCGGTCGGACGCGCGATTCCCGGCACCGTGGTACGGGTCGTCGACCGTCGCGGGCGTCCGCTGCCTCCGGGCAGCGTCGGTGACATCGTCGTCGAGGGTGGCAACGTCATGTCCGGCTACTGGCGCGACCGACGGCTGAGCGCCGCCGCCTTCCAGCTGACCGCGGGGGTACGGCGACTGCGTACCGGCGACCGCGGCCACCTCGATGCGGACGGCTACCTGTACCTGCACGGCCGGCGCGACGATGTCTTCACGCATCGCGGGGTGCGGTCGAGTACCGCCGAGATCGAGGCGGCGGCGATGGACGTCGCCGGTGTCGGCGGCGCCGTCACCCTTCCGCCGGACGAGCGGGGCCCGTTCACCGTCGTGGTGGCCACCGGCCGGCCAGCCAGCGACGTGCTGAGGGAGTTGGCTGGCCGGCTCGAACCGGCGAAGGTGCCGGTCCACTGCGTGACGCTCGACGCGTTGCCGCTCACCCCACACGGCAAAGTCGACCGTCGACGGATCCGCGCGATCGTGGACTCACGCCGATCGCCGACCCCCGTTCAAGTGCGGACACCTTGACGATATCGGGGTGATTGTTAGTCTGCCGATCTTCAGCCAGCCCCCGTCGATGACCATTGTTGGGATGAGAACCGGATGTCGTCTCGACAAGCCCGCCCCACTGCGGCCGATACCGAAACCGACACGGTCCATTCAGAAACCCGCGCGCTCTATCCATTGCTGCCGGGTCAGCTCACGCTTCACCGCACACTTCAGGAAACGCCGGAGGTCATGACATCCCTCTGGATGTCCTATCGGGTCGACGGTCCGCTGGACGTTTCCGCATTCGTCGATGCGGTGCGGTCGACGGTGGCCAGGCACGCGGGGCTGCGGATCGGCGTCACGACGCAGGACGGCGCCCCGGTCCAGTGGGTTCGCCCGATGCCGGACCAGCACCCGATCGTCACGCTGACCCAGGTCACCGCGAACGACACCGAACAGTTCACCCGGTACGTACGCGCCGTGCTGGCGACCGATCTCAGGCACACCTTCGATCTGGCGGTCGAATACCCGTTCATCATCCGACTCCTGCGTTTCTCACCGACGCTGCACGCGGCGATCGGGGTGTTCTCCGCCCTCGCCGTCGACGCCACCGCCCGGATGACCGTCGTGCGCGAGATTTGGGACACGTACTTCGGTCGCCCGCCCGGCACCGAGCCGAAGGACGCCGACTATCTCGCCGCGGTGACCTCCCGGGCAGCTGCCGCCACCACCGGACGCTCGCGGGCGGTGTCCGCGTACTGGCGACGGCGCGCACCCTGGCTCCCGCCTCGCTGCCAGTTCCTTCCCGGCATCGGTGGACCGGCCACGCCCACCGCCCGGACCGAACTGCTGCCCGTCGTCGGCCCCGAATGGGAAGCGCTGCGCCGCCGCTGGCAGGCGTCCGGCTTCACCACGGCCCAGTGGCTGCTCGCCGTGTTCGCCGCCACCGTCTTCCTGGTCACGCCGCAGGACCGGATCGCCGTCTCGATGCGGCTGAACGGCAGGCGTCACGCCGAGCGCGGCATCGTCGGCATGTTCGACGTCACCGTGCCGGTCGTGCTTGACCGACCGGCACGGCCCGCCGACCTGCTGGTACAGGTCAGACGGGAGCAGCTGGCGGCGACCTCGCGTCGGGACGTGTCGCCGCAGGTCCTGGACGAGATGTGGGCGGCAACGGCACGGCGGCTGGGGCATCCCGTCCACCGCACGCTGCTGATGACATACCTTGAGGACACCGCCGACCTCCACCCGTCAGGTCGTGCCCCGGACACCGCCGGCCTCGACCCGTCAGGTCGTGCGCCGGTCGCCATCGAACGCGGCGCGTACACCCCCGGTTTCCAGCGGATCGCCGACGGCCTGCGGATCGCCGTCAACGAGCGTCCCGACGGGCTGCGGATCCGGCTGACCGTCGACGGCGGCACCATGTCGCAGGAGAGCTTCACCAGGTTCGTCACCGCCTTCCGGGCGCGACTGGACGGAGATGACTCCGGCCGGGTCGCCGCGGCCCCGGCCGGAGCACCGGCTCTCGCGCCACTGCGGGCACCCGACGGCGCGGTGCTGCTGGTCGTCGACCTGGCCGAGGTCACCGCGGCCCTCGAAAGGCAGCCCGAGGTCACCAGCGCCACGGCCGCCGTGGAGATCGCGGACGACGGTGGATCGCGGGTCGCCGCCGAGGTCAGGGCCGGCGGCGTCCCGGTCACGGCGGACGATCTCGCCGACCGGGTCCGCGCCACGCTCGCGCACCGGCCATATCTGGCGGTGCCCGGACGGATCTCGGTCGGACACGACTCCGCCTCCGGCGACCGGCCCGAGGCGCTACTCAGGGATGGAGTTGGTTGACCGGTGGAGAACGTCCACTCGGACACGACGATCGACGAGAAGGTCCTCGACGTGGTGGCCACCCGGGTCCTCACCGTGCCACCGACCGATGCCGCGGCACGCTATACCGCCGCCATGCGCCTGGCCGACCTGGGGATCGACAGCCTCGTGATGGCGGAACTCATCATCGAGTTCGAGCAGGAACTGGGCATCCTGCTCGACGTCGTGGCCGTCGACCGCATGGATACGCTCGGTGACCTCTGCCAGGCCCTACGACCGGCGGCGGGCTGATCCGTGCCCGTGTCGCTGTGTGATGACCAGATCAGCTCGCGGGTCGCGCGGCTGCGGGCCGCCGTCGCCGCCGCCGGCCTACGCCACCTCGCGGTAAACGTGACCGCCGGAGCCGACCTCGTGGTGGCGCTGCGCGCGCTGCGCCCGCTCGACGTCTCCGTCGTCCTGGTGGGCCCGACCACTGCCGCGCCGGCGTTGGCTCACCTCCGGCCGCAGGCCCTGCTGGACGTCGGCGAGGAGCGGATCCGGCGCATCACCGAGGCCGACGGCGAGCCCGGCGGCCGGCCGGCCGGAGTGTGGATATTCTCGTCGGGGACCACCGGCACCCCCACCCCGACCCACTGGAGCTGGCACGAGCTGAGCCGCGGTGCCGACTGGCTCGACGCGGCCGGCGGCGAGCGGTGGGGAGTCGGCTACAGTCCGTCCACGTACGCCGCGGTGGCCGCCGTGAGCCAGGCGCTCGGCCGGGCCGCCCACGTCGACTTCCTCACCCCCACCGAGTTCGCCACCCGCGCAGCCGCGCACTATGACGTCGTCGCCGGCACCCCCTCGTTCTGGCGGATGGCAGCGCTGCACCTGGGCACCGAGAGCGCCCGACCCCGGATAGACACCGTCTCGATGGGTGGCGAACCGGTGGACGCGAGCTTGCTGCGCCTGATCCGGGCCGCCTTCACGCCACGCCGCGTGCTGCAGATCTACGCCAGCACCGAACTCGGCCGCATCGCCACCGTCACCGACGGGCTTCCCGGCCTGCCCTGCTCGGTCCTCGACGGGTACGGGCCGGAGGGTAAGGCGTTGGCGATCCGCGACGGCGAACTCCTGGTGTCGTCCGGGCCGGGTGCACCGTACCTGCCGACCGGCGACCTTGCTGCCGTCCACGACGAGCGGGTCCACATCCTCGGCCGTCAGGGCGATGTCATAAACGTGGGCGGTACGAAGGTCGTGCCGGGTCACGTGGCCCGGCTGTTGCAGGAGCACCCGGACGTCGCCGCGGCCCGGGTGTACGCGGTCCGCAGCAGCGTGCTCGGCGCCGTTGTCGGCGTGGACATCGTCACCCGGTCCGAAAACGACCCCGACGTGGTCGTCCAGCGGGTCAGGGCGTACGCCCGCCGGGTGCTCTCCCCGCCGGAACAGCCGCGCCGGTTCGCCGTGGTCGACCAGCTCGCGGTGGCCACCTCCGGCAAGGCGGCCCGTGGTGGATGAGACGAACGGGACGGTGTTCGTCACCGGCGGGTCGCGCGGCATCGGCCTGGCGGTCACCCGCCAGCTGCTCACCGCCGGATACCGGGTCGTCGCCGTGTCGCGCACCCTGTCCGGCGAACTCGCGAGCCTGCGGGACACCGTCGGTGCTGCCCTGACGTTCCTCCCCGCCGACCTCACCCGCGGCGACGACCGGGTCGCGGTGGCCACCCGGATCCGGGGCTGCGCCGACCTGCACGGCCTCGTCAACAACGCGGGGGTGGCGACCGGCGCGCTGCACGTGGCCACCGCCAGCGCCGACGTGAGCCGGATGTGGCAGCTGAACGTCGAGGTGCCCATGTCCCTGTGCCAGGCCGCGGTCAAGGCGATGTACGGCAGTGGTGGACGCATCGTCAACATCTCGTCGATCGCGGCTCACCGGACCTTCCGCGGGCTCGGCGCCTACACCGCCACCAAGTGTGCTCTCGAAGGGTTCTCCAGGGTGCTCGCCGCCGAGGTCGGCCGCCGGGGCATCACGGTGAACTGTGTCGCTCCCGGCTTCATCGACACCGCGATGACCACCGCGATCGCGGACGACGTCCGCGCCGCGATCCACCGTCGCAACATGCTCGACCGAGACGCCACCCCCGGCGACGTGGCGCGGTCGGTGGAGTTCCTGCTCTCCCCCGCTGCGGCGGCCATCACCGCGCAGGTGGTCCGGGTCGACTCGGGCAGCGGCGGATGAGCACGCTGGACGAGCGTGGGCAGGTGGAGCAGCCCACCCCACCGCCAACCGAATTCACCAACCGGCGCCAACGCTTCCGGCGCGAGGCGGTACGCAACTACGGCCTCACCCGGGAGACCGGAGAGCCGGTGGACCTGCGCTGGCGGGCCCGACCAGGGCTGGGCTTCCTGCGCGACCTGCGGTGGCGAAACCTGCGGGCGGCGCTGGCGCATCGGCGCAACCGCGTACCAGTCGTGCTCCAGTCCCAGATGAGCGACTGCGGGGCCGCCGCCCTGGCGATGGTCCTCGCCTACTTCGGTCAGCCGGTGCCGCTCGATGCCCTCCGGACGGAGACCGACACCGGCCGGGACGGGGTCGCGGCCCGTTCGATGCTGGCCGCCGCCCGGCGTCGCGGCCTCGTCGCCCGCGGTGTCCGCGTCTCCATCGGCGGGCTACGTAACCTTCCCCCGGCCACCATCCTGTTCTGGAACTTCGTCCACTTCGTCGTGTTGGAGCGGGTGACCGACAGCCACATATACGTCGTCGATCCGTCCTTCGGGCGGCGCAAGGTCAGCCTGGCGGAGGCCGGCAAGGCGTTCACCGGGGTGGCGTTGGAGTTCCACCCGCCGATCGGCGGCGCGGATCCGAGGCGCGCTGCCGGCCGCCACGCCCTCGGCGCCGCTCGCATGCCCTACGCGACCAGGTTCTTCCCCCGCACCAGCGCCTGGTTGCCCCTAGTCCTGACCTCGGTCGCTTTGACCCTGTGCAGCCTGGTCGTGCCGATCGCCTCCTCCTACGTCGTGGACTGGGCCAGCCGGCCCGGCGAACCGGCCAGCGTCTGGCTGTTCGTCGCCGCGCCGCTGGTGCTGTTCGCGATGTACTTCTGGATGCAGACCGCGCGGCGGATGGCGTTGCTGTCCATCCAGACTCTCGCCGACAAGTCGGTGACCCTGGGAACGGTCCAGCATCTCGTGTCCCTGCCCTTCGACTACTTCGCCCGCCGCCACACCGGCGACCTCGCGATCCGGGTCCGTACCAGCAACGCGGTCCGTCAGGTGCTGACCGGGAGTGCGCTGTCGGCCGTGCTCGACGGCGTGCTGGTGCTGGTGTACGGCTGGCTCGTCGTCATCGCCGACCCGCGCCTTGGCACGCTGGTGCTCGCACTCGCCGTCGTCCAGGTCGGTGTGCTCGCCGTCAGCTGGCGCCGGCAGGAGTACCTCACCGCCGCCCTGCTGGAGGCGCAGGCGAGGGCACAGACTGAGCTGTTCCAGCTGCTCGACGGCGTGCCGACGCTCAAGGCGTCCGGGCTGGAAGGTGCGGCGGCCGAGAACTGGAGCCACACCTTCGCCGCCGAGGTGAATGCCAGGACCAGCAGCCGGCGGTTCCTCGCCGTCTGCGAGGCCGCCAGCACGGCGATCCAGTTCCTGGCGCCCCTCACGGTGCTCGCCGCTGGTCTGGTCCTGCTCGATCGGGGCGAGATCTCACTGTCCCGGGTGGTGGGCTTCTCCGCCCTGGCCATGGGCATGTTCGTGCCGCTGGCCAGTCTCACCCAGACCGGCCTGCAGGTCGCCGGGCTACGGGCGACGTTGACCCGGCTGGCCGACATCCTCGACGCTCGCCCCGAGGCCGGTCCGGACGCGGTGGTGCCGGCCCGGGTCACCGGCGCGGTCCGACTCGACGCGGTCCGGTTCGCCTACCCCGGCACCAGGACACCGGCGGTGGCCGACATCGACTTCGAGATCGTGCCCGGTCAGTTCACCCTCGTCGTCGGTGCGTCGGGCTCCGGCAAGTCGACGCTGGCCATGCTGCTGGCCGGGCTCTACCTGCCGAGCGCCGGCACGGTCCAGCTCGACGGGAGGCCGTTCGAGCAGCTCGACCGACCTGCCGTGCGGCGGTCGATGGCCTACGTACGCCAGGACGCCCGGCTGTTCGCCGGCACCATCCGGGAGAACATCGCGTTGGGCCGGCCGGAGTGCACTCTCGACGACGTCATCGCGGCGGCGCGGCTGGCCGAGGTCCACGACGACATCGACGCGATGCCGATGCGGTACGAGACGCTGCTCGGCGCCGCCGGGGCGGGCCTGTCGGGTGGTCAGATCCAACGCATCTCGCTGGCCCGGGCCCTGGTCCGCGGTTGTGACCTGCTCATCCTCGACGAGGCGACAAGCGCCCTCGACCGGCTCACGGAGGACCGGATCGTGACCAACCTGCGCGGAACGGGCCGCACCCTGGTGGTCGTCGCGCACCGGCTGTCCCACCCGGAAGCCGCCGACCAGATCCTGGTGATGAGCGACGGCAGGATCGTCCAACGCGGCCGGCACGAGAGCCTCATCGCCGAGGACGGCCCGTACCGACGGCTCGTAGGGGCTGCGCCGTGACCGCGCCGCAGGGCCTCGACGTCGGGGCGCTCGACGACCTGCTGGCGCTGATCCTGCGCGTGCCGGACAGACACCGGCGGTTCGAGGTCGACGCCGCCACCGCCGCCGCCAGGTACGAGATCGACGAGCCCACGACCGCCTTCCTCGCCGCCGCTGGCCTACCCTCGACGTCCGGTCCGGACGGCAGCCGGTTCGACGCCACCGACCTGCGCAACGTCGCGGTTCACCTGTTCGCGCGGTCCCGCGAGCGCAGGGTGCTGGCCTGGTGGATCCGGGAGCTGGAGCGCCCCGCCGCCGTCACCCGTTACCGGATGGACTACGTGGCACGGTGCCCGGAGCCCGGCCATGCCGGGCCGTGCCGGTACCGCCTCGCGGTGCCGGAGGACGACTGGCACGAGACAGGCGCGGTGCCGCAGGACGGCGCCGTCCTGCACTCGGTGACGTTCGACCGGCCACGCAGGTGGCCCGAGCTGCCGGCCGCGCTGCTCGGCCTGCTGGACGAGACCCGGCACATCCGGTTCCTCTGGCTCCCCGAGACGCTGCGCGCCGATGCCAGTTTCGTCCGGGCCACAGGCGTCGGGGACTGCGTCGGCGTGGCCCACTTGCTGGTCGAGGAGGCCCGCCGTCGCGGGCTGGCGGCACGGTTCTCCCACGGCAGGTCACTGACCCCGCCCATCTCCGCGTCACACTCGTGGGCCGAGTTCCACCTGGACGGGGTCTGGGTTCCCGTCGACCCGGTGCTCGTGGACGCGCTGCGGCACTGGGGCATCGCCGGACCGGGGTGGCAGCGGACCTCGTCGCTCGGCACCGTCCTCGGCCGCGTCGGTGCCCGACGACGTGACCTCGTGACCCATGCCGGTCAGCCGGTTGCCGCGAAGTTTCCCACCTACGTCGAGACAGGAGATTGACATGGTGGACTGGCCACCCGCCTTCGAATCGCTCATCCGGCAGCGTAGTCGGCTGCTCGGCGCCGACACGCCACTCGACCCCGACCGCGGCCTGTCCGACCTGGGGGTCGACTCGCTGGAGGTGGTCGAGTTGATCGTCAATCTGGAGACCGAGTTCGACATCGAACTCCCGCCCGGGCTGCTGCGGCCAGAGGTGTTCGCGACGCCGGGCACCATCTGGGCCGCGGTCAGGGGTCTGGTATGAGCCACGCCGAGGAGGGACAGCTGCGGCCGACCTGGGCCCGGCTCGCCACCGTCGCCGCCAAGTTGAGTGACCAGTCGCGCGACCAGCGTTACCACGTCTTCGACGTCTTCGACTGGCCGAACGAACTGCCGACCGACCAACACTGGATGAGCCCGGAGCTGACCACGTGTTACGGCACCCCGGTGTGGGACCGCCTGTCGGAAACCGATCGGCTGCGCCTGACCCAGGCCGAGGCGGTCAACTTCTTCAGCCTCAACGTTCACCTCATCCGGGACCTGATCGGTGAGGTGGCCGGACGGATCTACGACACGCGCTACCCGGGACTGTCGGAGTTCTTCCACGACTTCATTCATGAAGAGAACGAGCACATGTGGTTCTTCGCCCAGTTCTGCAACCGGTACGGGGGCAGGGTCTACGGCACCAAACGTGTCGTCGGACAGGCCGCCGAGGGCAACGACGCGATCCGCGACGTCATGGTCTTCGGTCGCATTCTCATCGCCGAGGAACTGTGCGACTACTTCAACGCGAAGATGGCGACGGACACCCGGCTTCCGGAGATCGCGCAGCGGATCAACGCCGTCCATCACCAGGACGAGTCGAGACACATCGCGTTCGGCCGGCAGATGATGTGGGCGCTGTACGACGAAGCCACCCGGAACGCGACACCGGAGGAGGTCGAGAGAGCCGCGACGTATCTGTCGCGCTACATCACCTCGTGCCTGCGGGCCTTCTACAACCCGGCGGTGTACGCCGACGCGGGCCTCGACGGCGCCAGGCGAATCCGGTCCGAGGTGATCGGCGACCCCTACCGTCAGGAGTTCCACCGGACTGTGATGCGCAAGACCACCCGGTTCTTCGGTCGGATGGGCCTGTTCACCGAGGAAGCGGTCGCCTGGTGACCGGCCAGCTACCGCGACGGCTCCTGCACGAGTGGTTCACCGCCGGCCTGGCGACGGCACCCGACCGCGTCGCGCTGCGGATCGGCAGTCAGGAGTGGACCTACACCCAGCTGGACGACGTGGCCCGACGCTGGGCCGGTGACCTGACCGCCAACGGTGCCCGGACCGTCGGCATCCTCGCGGCGCGCAGCATCGAGTCGTACGCGGGGCTTCTCGCCACGCTCTACGCCGGTGCCACGGCGGTGCCGCTCAGTCCGGCCTTCCCGGTGGCCCGGACCTGCCGGATGGCGGCGATCGCCGGTGTCGACACGGTGATCGCCGACCGGTCGGTGGCGGCCCTGCCGCACCTCGTCGCCGCCCTGCCCGGCCTTCGGGTGGCGGCGCCGGCCACGACGCCACTGCCCACCCTGCCCGAAGCGGCGTACGACGACGCGGCCTATGTGCTGTTCACCTCGGGTTCCACCGGCCAGCCCAAGGGCGCCCCGATCACGCACGCGAACATGGACAGCTTCCTGCGGTACAACCTCAAGCGGTACGACATCGGCCCGGACGACGTTTGCTCGCAGACCTTCGACCAGACCTTCGACCTGGCGATGTTCGACCTCTTCATGGCCTGGGGCGCGGGCGCGACGGTGGTGTCCACGCCACCACAGGTGTTCGCCGCGCTACCGGACTTCCTGGCCGCCGAGCGGGTGTCGCTCTGGTTCTCCGTGCCGAGTGCCATCGCCGTGGTACGGCGCCGGGGCGGGCTGGCCCCCGGTGCGATGCCGACGCTGCGGTGGAGCCTGTTCTGCGGTGAGGCGCTGCGCCTGACCGACGCCCTGGACTGGCAGCGGGCGGCACCCGGGTCCACCGTGGAGAACCTCTACGGCCCGACCGAGCTGACCATCGCCTGTTCGGCGCATCGGCTCAGCGCCGACTCCGCCGACCTCGCCGTGCACGGTGTCGTCCCGATCGGCCCGCTGTACCCGCATCTGCGGTACCGGATCATCGAGGACGGGGTCGACGGCGTCGAAGGTGAGCTGTGCGTGACCGGACCGCAGCTGTTCCCCGGCTACCTCGACCCCGCCGACGATCAGGGCCGCTTCCACACCGGCGACGGCCGGCGCTGGTACCGCACCGGCGACCGGGTCCGGCAGCTCGCCGGTGCCGAACTCGCCTACCTCGGCCGGATGGACCGCCAGGTGAAGCTGCGCGGCTACCGGGTCGAGTTGGACGAGGTCGAGTGGCACGTCGAGCAGTTGCCCGGTGTGCAGCGGGCCGTCGCGGTGGCGTACGAGGCGGCCGGGCGAACCGAACTGGCGGTGTTCTACGTCGGTGCGCCCGGCCTGGACGTCCGCGGTCCGATGGCCTCGCTCGTGCCGGGCTACCTGGTGCCGAGGCTGTGCCAGCACGTCGAGGCGCTGCCGCACAACGCGAACGGCAAGATCGATCGTGCGGGCCTCGCCGCGCGCGCCCGAGACCTCACCGGCGGGGAGCGCGTCGCCCATGCCTGAGTGCCCGCCGATGTGCCCGCCCGCCGACGCCGACCTCGGGGCGATGCTGTCGATCCGCCGCTTCGAGTACGCGGTACTCGACCTGCTCGGCCGCGGAATCATCAGCGGCACCACCCACACCTGTCTGGGGCAGGAGTACATCCCGGTGGCCGTCGAGTCCCTGCTCCGGCCGGACGACGAGGTGTTCAGCAACCATCGCGGACACGGGCACTACCTGGCCAGGTACGACGACCCGGCCGGCCTGCTCGCCGAGCTGGCCGGCCGGGTAGGTGCGGTGTGCGGCGGGATGGGCGGCTCGCAGCACATCCGCCGGGCCGGTTTCATCTCCACGGGGATCCAGGGGCAGCTGGTACCCGTCGCGGCGGGTGCCGCCTTCGACCTGCGTCGCACCGGCGCAGGGGCGGTCTCGGTCGCCTACATCGGCGACGGCACCTGGGGGCAGGGCGTGGTGTACGAGGCGCTCAACCTCGCCGCGCTCTGGCGGGCACCGCTGGTCGTCATCGTCGAGCACAACGGGATCGCCCAGTCCACTCCGACCCACGCCCAGATGGCCGGGACCGTCGCCGGGCGCTGCGCCGGGTTCGGCATCCGGCACGTCAAGCTGGTCGATGTCGACGTCCACCGCATACGGACCACCCTCGCGCCGCTCGTCGCCGAGGTCCGCCACGACGGCGCCCCGCTGGTGGTCGAGTTCGAGACGGTACGGCTGGGACCGCACAGCAAGGGCGACGACACCCGTACCCCGGCGCAGCTCGACGCCGTCGCCGGACGCGACTGGTACGCACGGTGCCGCGCGGCCTTCCCCGAGCAGGTCGACCGGCTCGACGCCGTCGCGACCGCCAGGATCCGCGACGTGGTCGACGAGGTACTGGCCCGGCCGCTGATCGGTGCCGGTCATGGATGACCGGCGCGCGGAGCGGGTCGGTGCGCACCTCAACCGTGCGCTGGCCGCCCTGCTGACGAGGCGGCCGGATCTCTACCTGATCGGTGCGGACGTGGCCGACCCGTACGGCGGAGCCTTCGGTGTCACCCGGCGGCTCTCCACCGAGCATCCCGACCGGGTACTCACCACGCCGATCAGCGAGCAGGCGATCGTCGGTTTCGCGGTGGGCCTGGCCCTGCGGGGCCGGGAAGCGGTGGTGGAGATCATGTTCTCCGACTTCGCCACCCTGTGCTTCGACCAGATCGCGAATCTCGCCGGCAAGGTGGTCAGCATGTACGGCGAGCAGGTGCGGATGCCACTGGTGATCCGCTGCCCGACCGGTGGCAACCGAGGCTACGGTCCCACCCACAGCCAGAGCCTCCAGAAGCACTTCCTGGGGATCCCCAATCTCGCCCTGTACGAGATGAGCCCGGTGCACGACGGGTACGCGACACTCGCCCAGATCCTCGACTCCGCCGCTCCCGCGCTGTACTTCGAGGACAAGGTGCTCTACGGCCGGCGGCGGTTCGGCGCAGCCACCGGCGACGAGATGTTCCACCGTGAGTTGATCGGTGGCTCCTGCGACTTCGCGGTGCTGGGCATTCGCGACGTGGACCCGGTCGACGTCGTCGTGATCGCGCCGGGCGGCCTCACCGACCGGGTCCTCGGTGCGATGCGCGACGCCTATCTCGGTGACGAGACAGCGGTGCGGGCGGTGGTGCCGTCCCGGCTCTACCCGTTCGACCCGGCACCGCTGGCCCCGCTCGTCGGCCGGGCGCGGCGGGTGGTGGTCGTCGAGGACGCGGTGGCCGGCGGGGTTTGGGGAGCCGAGGTCGCCCACGCCATCCACCAGCGGATGTGGCACCTGCTGTCCGGGCCCGTCCGACTGCTCCACGCGCCGTCGGGCACCATCCCTGCCGCCGCTCATCTGGAGCGTGCGGTGCTGGTGCAGGCCGACGATATCCGCGCCACGGTGACGGCGGTGGCCCGTGGGTGACCTCCGCCTGCCCCGGCTCAATGCGACCGACGACGAGTACACGCTCCTCGAATGGCTGGTCGGGGACGGCGCACCGGTCGGCGTGGGGACCGCGGTGGCTCTCGTGGAGACGTCCAAGGCAGCGCACGAACTGGTCACGGACGTCGCCGGAATGCTGTGGCACCGGTTGGACGCACCCGCCACCTGCCGCCCCGGGCAGTTGATCGCCACCGTCGCCGGAGGCGACCATCCGCAGCGGTCGCGGGCGGACACCGATGCTCCCGGTGCCCGATCGGTGGCCGCCGGCACCGATCCGGTCGCGTTCACCGTCACCGAACCGGCTCGGCAGCTCATGGCCCGACATGGCCTCACCGACGCGGCGATACGTTCGATCGGTAAGCAGGTCGTCTCCCGGTCGGACATCGAACGGCTCGTCGCCGGGCAGCCGGCGCCGGACGCGGCCGACCGGGTGACCATCACACCCGCCCAGCGACGGATCGCCCGCACCGTGTCCGTCGCACACCGGGAGATCCCCGCCGCCTACACCGTGGCGAAGGTTGTCGCCGACCGGCTCGGACGACGCCTGCGTGAGCAGGCGGCGTCCATCGGCTATCTCGGCGTTGCGGAGCTTGTCGTCGAAGCGATCGCGGCGCGGCGGGCCGAGTTCCCCCTGTGTTTCGCACGTCCGGTGGACGACGAGGCGGCGACCGTACGGCCCGGTGCCCACGTCGGTGTCACGATCGACGTCGGGACGGGCCTCTACCTGCCGGTCGTCGCCGACGCCGACACCCGACCGCTGCGGGACATCGCGGCCGACCTGCTGCGGTTCCGGCATGCCGCGGTACGTGGCGGGTTCGCCGAAGCGGATCTCACCGGATCCAACATCGCGCTCACGATCCACACGGACGCCGACATCGTCCACGCGCAGCCGCTCATCTTCCCGGAGCACACCTGCGCGTTGTCGCTTGCCTCGATGCAGCGTGAGTTGACACTTCAGGGCGACGGATCCGTCACGACAAGCGAGTATTTCCATCTCGGTCTCGCATACGACCATCGGTTTATCAACGGCCGGTCGGCGGCGGCATTCCTACGGGCGGTCAAGGCCGACCTGGAGTCAGGATGACGACCGCCACCGGCTGTTGGTTGAACACCATTGGGCGGCGTCTTTGCCGACATTTCGGAGATATCCTGTGGCCTCCACGCTCCATCGGTGTCATCGATCCGCTCTGGAGCTACTGGTGGAAATCGACCACTTCCACCTCCTACTCCTGGATCGACCGCCGTGGTGGAGGAACACGCCTATCGGCGACCCTGGAAGGGGGTGAAACCACATGACCGAGGTCGAGTTCGAGGCCGTCGACATCCGCGAGATGGCTGACGAGGAGCTGGACGACATCGTCGGCGGCCCCAACGCCTGCCAGTGACGACTAGTCGGTAGGAGGCGCCTGAGCCGGTGTGCTCAGGCGCCTCCGTCCCGCTTTCAGACGAGCGACTTCGAGGCGGGCAGTTCACGGTCGGTGGCCGGGTCGAAGAACCGGCTGAGGAAGTCCTGCTGCCACACCCGAGGCTCGGCCAGATCCCACTGGCCGTACTGGGTGAGCAGTTGGTCCGGCGCGCTGCATCGCTGCCGGAGCGCCGCGAGGGTGTCCGCCGCGACGGTGTCCGGAAAGAGCATGTTGAGGTGGGCGAGCCCGTAGTACACGGGCTCAGCGACGCGGTACTCGTCGACGCGTGCGAGCAGCAGGTCCCACGAGAAGTCCGGACCGGCCGAACGCACCAACTCGGCGATGTCCACATACTTGATCAGCCGGCGATGCTTGCCGCCACGGGTCATGAACCTGAGGGTCGTCGACGTCTTGTAGATGTGGGCGGCCAGATCGACGACCGCGTCCTCGACGGACGGCACGAGGAACGAGGCCGCACCGTACCGGTGGTGCTGGGCGTGTGCCACGACGGCGCTGACCGGGACGTCGTAGCCCTTGCCCGGCAGGGCCAGCGACACGTTGACGTCGACGCTGACGATCGGGCAGTCGATCTCACCGGTCAGCTTGTTCAACTTGGGCAGGTCGCTGCCGTAAAGACGCCAGAAGGCACGCTCCCGCTTGCTGAGCGGGACGATCCCGTTCACCGACGGGTGGCCCTCCACATAGCCCAGCTGCTCAAGCACCTCGACAAGTGCCGGCGCCTGCTCTCGGACGACGAGGACGTCCAGGTCGCCCATCGGCCGCAGGCCCGGCTCCTGGTACGCCGAGAAGGCCAGATGGCCGCCCTTACGCAGCAGGACGGTGACGCCCTGCGTGACGGCGGCGTCGCTGATCGCCTGGATCTCGCGCAACATGACCTCGTTGGTCCGCCGGGTGTCGCGGTAGGTGGCGTACAGCAGCATCATGACGGCGGGGTCGAGACCGGTCACCGTCTTGTCGGTCAGGAAGCGCCACCCGTGCCAACCCACGAGAGCGGCGACGCGGTGGCGCGCCGCCTGAGCGGCGAACTGCCCCCAGTCCAGCCCCGGCGCGTCCTGGGCAAGGATCTCGCGCACGCGAGCCAGCTGCGGGTCCGCGACATGTTGCCTGCCAAGCAGCAGCAACAACTCCGACTCGACCGACATCACGGCCATTCGGCCTCCTCTTCGACTGCGCTACGACCCTGACACCCAGGGGCTCGCTCTCCATCCACTGTGTCCATCCGGACCCGGGAGGACGCGGTTCGTCTGCCCCGGTGGGAGGAGCTGACGCAGTTTAGATGGTCAATCGGGGTGCCGCCGCCTGCTCAACCTGCCCGATTCCCCTCGGCCCGGGACACCCGCAGGGCAGCAGCGCCTCGTCTCCGTCCGCGCCCGAGCGCCGCCGCGGTTGGCTACCGCAGCCGGCGGGCGGGAAATCGGGCCGGCGGATCGGCGATCGCCGACTGGGCGGCGATCAGCTGAAGTTCCCGGGTGCCGGCTGCCAGGGTGGCCTCCAGCACCGCGAAGATCGATGCGGTGGTGCGTTCCAGCGCCGTGGCCGGCGAACCCGTCGTGGACAGGTGCGCCAGGTACAGGGCGGCGGTGACGTCGCCACCACCGTTGGGGTTGATGGGCAGCAGCGGGGTGGTCACCGCCCAGGCACCGGCGTCCGAGACGGCCACCACCTCCAGCGTGTCCGCCGGCAGGTCGCCGTGCAGCACGCTGGTCACCAGGACGTGCCGGGGCCCGGTGGCGCGTACCGCGTCGACGGCGGCCAGCAGGTCGTCGACCGTGTTCGTCGGTCGGCCGGCGAGGAACTCCAGCTCGAACTGGTTCGGGGTGACGATGTCCGCGCGCGGCACCACCACGTCGCGCAGGTACTCCGGGATGCCGGGCCGGACGAACATTCCCCGGCCGACGTCGCCCATCACCGGGTCGCAGCAGTAGAGGGCGTCCGGGTTGGCGGTCTTCACCAGGGTCACCGCGTCGAGGATCACCGCGCCCATCGCCGGATCCCCCTGGTAGCCCGAGAGCACCGCGTCGGCGTCGCCGAGCACACCACGGTCGGCGATGCCGGCGATCACCTCGGCGACGTCGGCGGGGGCCAGCAGCGGGCCGCGCCACGCGCCGTAGCCGGTGTGGTTGGAGAAGTGCACGGTCAGCACCGGCCAGACCTCGTGGCCGAGCCGCTGCAACGGGAACACCGCCGCCGAGTTGCCGACGTGACCGTAGGCGACCGAGGACTGGATGGACAGGATCTTCACCGTCACATCATGGCGGTCGGCGACCCGCGATGGGGCCGGGGTCCCGCTACGCAGTCGCGGCGGCAGCCGGGCGACCGGGCGGCGCTGAGCCGACCGGGCGGTAGTGAACCGACCGGGCTGGTGGCGGCTCAGCGCCTCGGCATGGTCAGCACGATCCGGCCGGCTGCCCGACCGTCGGCCTGCCGGGTCCACGCGTCGGCAACCTCGGCCAGTGGCACGGTCTCGTGGGTCGCGGCGAGTCGACCGGCGGCGACGTGGTCGGCGATCTCCCGGATCGCCTGCGCCCGTTGCGCTGGGTCCAGTTCGTTGTTGGTGTAGCCGAGGATGCGCAGGGAGCGGCTGCGTAGCGTCGCGGAGTCGAACGGCGCCTGGTCGCCGGCCGAGCTGCCGAGGTTGACCAGCCGGCCGTGCGGGGCGAGGGTGCGCAGCGCCGCGGCGGCCGGCACCCCGAACAGCGGGTCGAGCACGACGTCGGCCGGCCCGTCGCAGGCGTCGACAAGCCGGCCGGCGAGGGTGTCCACGTCGTCGGTGTCGCCGAGGGTCACCACGGCGTCGGCGCCCAGCAGCCGGGCCCGTTCCCGGGCGGCGGCCGACCGGGCGGCGGCCACGACCCGCCGGGCGCCGTGCAGCCGGGCCAGTTGCACGGCGGCCTGACCGACGACGCCGCCGGCGCCGAGGATCACCACCTGCTCCCCCGGGCTCAGCTCGCCACGCCAGGTCAGTGCCATCAGGGCGGCCACCGCGGAGAGCCCGAGGGCCGCCACGATGGTGTCGACGCCGTCAGGCAGGGCGACCACGTCGGCGTACGGCACGACGCAGTGTTCGGCCATGCTGCCGTCGCCGGGACGCATGCCGGCCGCCGTGGCAAACCACACGGGCGTGCCGTTGTCGAGGTGACCGACGCCCTGGACACCGGGCACGTACGGGGTGGCGGGCGGGCCGAAGTACGAGGTGCCGGTGGCGCAGAGGACGTCCAGCGGGGTGATCGGGGCGGCGGCCACCCGGACCCGCACCTGCCCGTCGCCGGGTCGCGGTGGTTCGCGACGTGCGACGGCGGGCGGGCGGCCGCAGGCGGTGATGACGGCGGCGTCCATCAGGTGGCGATGTCCGGGTACGGCAGTGAGAAGTGCGCCAGCCGGCGGGCGTACTCCTTCTGGAACCCCAACGGTTCGGGGTCGTCGCGTTCGAACATGGCGATGAACAGGGTCAGGGTGAGAAACGGGTGGGCACCCAACTCGAACAGCTTGACGTAGTCGTGGGTGGCCAGCGCCTCCCGTTCGATCTCGTCGAAGCGTAACCAGGTGCTCGCCTCGGGGACGTGACAGTTGAGGATCTGGTTGGCGCGTTCGGCCTCCCACCAGGTGACCGTGCCGCGCGGGTCGTCCCGGTAGCGCTCGACCAGGTCCGGGTCGCGGTCGACGGTGTAGAGGAACTTGTTCAGCAGGTACCTGCTCACGACGTCACCGTCCCCTGGTCGCCGCCCGCCGGCACCCCGTCCGGATACCAGGTGAAGTACGCCTCCATGGTGTGGAACAGGTCGAGCGTGTCGACGTAGTCGGCCTTCGCGCCCTCACCGGCGACGCCCATCATCAGCATGAAGTCCATGAAACCGTGGGTGGCGTTGCCGGGGGCGTGCAGGCTGTCCAGGGTCACCTCGGACAGGCAGCCCTCCAGGTCGCCGCTGGCAATCCACTCCACCGCCCGGCGGTCGAACTCCGGGTCGGGGCCGTGCGGGCCGAACTGCCGTGGCCCGCCCAGTTCCAGCGACAGGTGTCCGGTGCCGACGACGGCGACCCGCTGGTCACCGGGCCAGGACTCGACAAGTTCGCGGATGGTCCGGCCCAGTTGCACGAAGCGTTTCGGCTGCGGCAACGGCGGGGCGAAGATGTTGGTGTAGACCGGCACGATCGGCAGGTCGGCCTCGGGCCGCAGGGTGATGATCGGGCAGGTGATGCTGTGGTCGATGCGCAGCTCGTTGCTGTACGCCAGGTCGAAGCCGGCGTCGAGGCCCTCACGCAGCAGGTACGCCGACAGGTCCTCCTGGCCACGCAGCACCATCCGGGGCAGGCCGAACTCGCGTTCCTCGTTGTACCAGTTGGCGTCGTAGAACGGCGCCTTGCCGATGAGGAACTGCGGCATGTTGTCCAGCCACAGCTGGTGGAAGTGGTCGGAGCCGACCATCACCAGCACGTCCGGCCGGGCCCGGGTGAGCGTCTCCCGGAATGCGGTGATCTTGCGTACCCATTCGTCGGCGAAGGGTGGCCGGTCCTCACCCTGGGCGGTGCTGGCCCGGTAGTAGAAGGGGTGGTGGGTGGAGGCAATGACCGCGGCCAGTGTGGCCATGGACGGCTCCTCTCAGGACGGGTCGGGCGTGGTGTAGGTGGCGTTGCGGTCGACGGTCAGGTAGACGTCCATACCGATCGGGGTGCGGCGTTCCTCGGCGAGGTGCCCGAGCAGGCCGGCGGCGCGGGCCAGCAGCGCGAAACCGCGCAGCAGGTCGACCGGCAGGCCCAGGTCGGCCAGGGCCGCGCCACAGACCCCGGCACCGTTGAGCGGCAGGGTACGACCCAGCACCTCCGGGTGGACCCGGCCGATCGCCTCGAACAGCCGCAGGTGCGGACCGCGCAGCTTCTCCTCTTCGGCGATGCGGATCAGGACCGGCGTACGCGGGTCCTCGGTCTTGTGCACGGGGTGACCGAGTCCCGGGACCAGCCGCCGGGCGGACCGGGCGACGCTGACGGCGTCGCGGGCCAGGTCGTCGAAGCCGGCGTCGTCGGTGGGCAGGGGGCCGTCGACGGCGGCGAGCGTGTCGGCGAGGAACCGGCCACAGTCCTCGGTGACGCCGAGGAAGCGGGAGCCGCCGCCGAGCAGTCCGGCGGCGAGGGCTCCCTGGAGTGACTCGGGGGCGCTGAGGTAGGTCAGTCGGGCGGCGATGGCGGTCGGGGTGAACCCGTGGTCGGCGAGCGCGACCAGCACCGCCTCGAAGACGCGTACCTCCGACGGGGTGGGGCGGCGCTGCGCGACCAGCCAGAAGGCGAGTTCACCGAAGCCGACGTGGCCCATCAGGTCGGCGGCGAGATCCTGGCCGAGCAGCCGGATGGTGCTGGCGTCGGAGGTGCCGATGGACGTCGGGAAGCTGGTCACGGCTGGTCCTGCCTCTCGGTGAGCCACGTGCGGATCTCGGTGCCGTGCTCGTCGAGACCGGGCGGTGGCAGGTCGTAGCGGGCCGGGGTGGCGGAGAAGGTGATCGGGTGCCGGACGCTGGGTACCGCCCGGTCGCCCGCGCCGACCTCGACGACGGGGTGGAGGTCGAGTTCGTCGGCGAGCGCCACGCCGCCGTCGATGGTGTTGATCGGCGCGCACGGCACGCCCGCGGCGATCAGGTCGCGGAACCACTCGTCCTTGCTGCGGGTACGCAGCCGCTCCAGCAGCAGTGGGCGCAGTTCCTCGCGGTTGGTGGTGCGGTCCTGGTTGCGGCCGAAGCGTGGGTCGTCGACCAGTTCCGGTACGCCGAGCACCTCGCAGAGCTTGGCGAACTGGCCGTCGTTGCCGGCGATGACGACCAGTTCACCGTCGGCGGTGGGCAGTGGCTCGTACGGGAACAGGCTCGGGTGGGCGTTGCCCATCCGGTAGGGCACGGTGTCTCCGGCGACGTAGGCGCTGGAGTGGTTGACCAGGCCGGACAGCGCCGAGGAGAGCAGGTTGACCTCGACGTGCTGGCCGTCGCCGTCCACACCCCGGTGGTGCAGGGCGGCGAGGATGCCGATGGTGGCGTGCATGCCGGTCATCACGTCGAACACGGAGATGCCGGCCCGGTACGGCGAGCCGTCCGGGTCACCGGTGAGGCTCATCAGGCCGGAGATCGCCTGCACCATCAGGTCGTAGCCGGGCAGGGCGGCACCAGGGCCGGTGCCGAAACCGCTGATGGAGGCGTAGACGATGCGCGGGTTGGCGGCGGCGACCGTGTCGTAGTCGAGGCCGAAGCGGCGCAGCCCGCCCGGCTTGAAGTTCTCGATCAGCACGTCGGCGCGGTCGGCGAGGGCTTGGGCCACCGCCAGATCGTCGGGGTCGCGCAGGTCCAGGGCGATGGAGCGCTTGTTGCGGTTGATCCCCAGGTAGTAGGTGGAGACGCCGTCGCGTACCGGCGGCATCCAGGTGCGGGTGTCGTCGCCGCCGGGGCTCTCCACCTTGACCACCTCGGCGCCCATGTCGGCCAGCAGCATGGTGGCGTACGGCCCGGCCAGGATCCGGGAGAAGTCGGCGACCAGCAGGCCCCGTAGTGGACCACCGCTCGCCGTCGGTTCCGGTTCGCGTCCGTGCTCGGCTGCCATCGACATCCCACTCCCGACCGCTAGGCGGACATCTGTCCGTGACTGCCGAGTATTCGAGCGGATGTGCGCCATGTCAACCGTTGACACCTCCGGGAAGGGGCACCCACACTTGCGCCCAACGTAGGTCCGCCCGCAGTACGGACAGATGTCCGCAGACGTGGGCCGGATTGACCACCGCTGGGAGTTGACCGCCATGAGCGCACCTGTATCAGGCCCGAGTCCCGACCGTCCCCTGCTGTTCCGCAACGGCCTCGTCCTGACCATGGACGACACACACCGCGTCCTGCCCGGCACCGACGTCCTGGTCGTCGGCGAGCGGATCGCCGAGATCGGCGTCGGGCTGGCCGTCCCCGACGGCGCCATCGAGATCGACGCGTCCGGTGGCATCCTCATGCCCGGAATGATCGACACCCACCGGCACATGTGGCAGACCGCGATGCGCGGCTACGGTGCCGACTGGACACTGACCCAGTACTTCGTCTGGTACTACCTGGAGTCCGGCAAGCTGTTCCGCCCCGAGGACATCTACGCCGGCAACCTGCTCGCCGCCATCGAGGCCATCGACGCCGGTGTCACCACCACCGTCGACTGGTCACACGGCCTGCAGAGCACCGACCACGCCGACGCCGCCGTCGACGCCCTGCGGGAGGTGCCCGGCCGCTTCGTCCTCGCGTACGGCAACATCCAGCAGGGGCCGTGGGAGTGGTCGACAAGCCCACAGTTCCGCGACTTCGTCGAGCGTCGTTTCCACAGCCGCGACGACATGCTCGGCCTGCAACTGGCCTTCGACGTCACCGGCGACCCAGCCTTCCCCGAGCGGGCCGCGTTCGAGGTGGCCCGGGAACTGGACCTGCCGGTCACCACGCACGCCGGGGTGTGGGGCGCGACGAACGACGACGGTATCCGGCTGATGCACGAGAACGGCTTCATGACCCCGTCCACGGTGTACGTGCACGCCGCCACGCTCACCAACGACTCGTACCATCGCATCGCCGCGACCGGCGGCTCGGTGTCGGTGTCGACGGAGAGTGAGCAGAGCGCGGGGCAGGGCTACCCGCCCACCTGGGCGCTGTGCCACCACGACATCCCGGTGTCGCTGTCGATGGACACCAGCGTCTGGTGGAGCGGCGACCTGTTCTCCGCGATGCGGACCACGCTCGGCGCCGACCGCTCGCGTGAGCACCTGGAGGCCCACGCCCGGGCCGACACCGTCACCCACTGCCGGCTGCGCGCCGAGCAGGTCGTCGACTGGGCCACCCGGGGCGGCAGCCGCGCGCTCGGCCTGGACGACGTGGTGGGCAGCGTGGCGACGGGCAGGAAGGCCGACCTCGTACTGATCAAGAACGACCGCTCGCCGGTGATGTTCCCGATCCTCAACCCGTACGGCCATGTCGCGTTCCAGGCGCAGCGCGGCGACGTGCACAGCGTGGTGGTCAACGGTCGACTGGTCAAGCACGACCACCAGCTGCTCGGGGTGGACCTGGCCAAGGCCCGCCGGCACGTCGAACAGACCATCGACCACCTGGTCGGCGAGATGGGCGCCGAGGCGTGGGCCAAGGGCATGAACCCCGACATCCCGGAGACGAAGATCCAGGAGAACCCGTACACCTACACCGAGTGGGACGCCGGCTCGGCGCAGTGGAAGCATTGACCGGCAGGTGACCCTCGGAAGGCAGGCAGTGATGGCACGCGACGCCCGACCCGACTTCATCGAAGCCCTCGCTCGTGGCCTCGACGTCCTGCGCTGCTTCCAGCCCGGTCGACCGGTGATGACGCTCAGCGAGATCGCCGGTGCGACCGGGCTGGCCCGGCCGACCGTCCGCCGGATCCTGCTCACCCTCGAGGACCTCGGCTACGTACGCTCCGCCGAACGTGGCTTCGCCCTCACCCCCCGGGTGCTCGAACTCGGCATGACGTACATCAACGCCCTGGGCGTGTGGGAGGTCGCCCGGCCGCACATGCAGCGGCTCGTCGCCCAGACCAACGAGTCGACGTCGATGGCCCAGCTCGACGGCAGTGACATCGTCTACGTCACTCGGGTCGCCGTACCGAAGATCATCACACTGGGGGTGAGCATCGGCACCCGCTTCCCCGCCCCCGCCACCTCGATGGGCAAGGTGCTGCTCGCCGCCCTGGACGAGGAGACTCTCGACCGGGTGCTCGCCGTGCCCGGCCGGTCCGGCATCACGCCCCGCTGGCAGCCCGACCGGGCCGCCCTCGACGCGTCGCTGCGCGAGGTGCGGGCCCGGGGCTGGGCCCTCGCCGACGAGGATCTCGCCCCGGGCATCCGGTCGGTCGCCACCGGCGTCCGCGACGGCCGGGGGCGGGTGGTGGCCGCCATCAACGTCACCGTCCACGCGGCCGAGACGTCGGTGCGCACCCTCACCGAGGAGCACTTGCCGCGCCTGCTCTGCACCGCCGCCGACATCAGCCGGGACTGGGCGCTGCTCGACGCCGTGCCCAGCGCGCTCCAGGAAGCGACCGTCGAGCCCGCCCCCGTTCCCGCCGCCCGGGTCGACGCCGGCACCTGACCTGTCGAGCTGACCGCACGAACGGATCGCGCCGGGCGACGCTCCCGCCGCTATCGCCCGTCGCGCAGCGTGAGCACGTACGTGGCGGTGAGCGCGACCGTGCGGTCCGCGTCCTGGGACAGCTCGGCGAGGGCATGCGCGGCCGTGGCACCGGGGATGTCGGCGAGCGCCTGGGTCAGCCGACTGCGTACGGGTGAAGCGACGCCGTCGCTGCCGAGGCGCGCGACCAGGTGGCCGGCGATCTGTTCCGCGAGCGCGGGCTCACCGGCCAGCGCAGTCAGTGCGTCGGCTGCGTCGGCCTCGTTCGTCTCCTCGACGACCATCTCGATCAGGGTCGGGATCGCCTCGGCCACGCCACGTGCCCCGAGCGCGAGTGCCGCATACCTGCGGACGACGGGGTCGGGGTTGGCGAGGGCGTCCCGCAGCAGCGCGGTCGCGTCGTCGTCCGGGATCTCGGCGAGGGACTTGACGGCGCGTTTGCGTACCTCTGGGTCGGGTTCGTCGAGTCCCGCTGCCAGCAGCGCGGCGGCGCCGTCGGCCGACTGCGCCAGCGCCCAGCGAAGGGCACCGGCGACGTTCGGGTCCGACTCGCTCAGTACCGCCTCGACCAGTGCCTCCACCGGCACCGCCGCCTCGCCGGTCGAGGACAGGGCCGCGCGTTGGCGTCGCCCGGCGTTCTCCGAGCCGAGGGCCTGGAGCAGGGCGACGACCTGGAGCACGTCCGCCCAGTCGGCGGGTTGCGCGGCCCCGATCCGACGCAGGCGGGTGAGCAGCTCCGTCTGCGCCGCGATCCGCTCTCGGGTCTGCTGGATCAGATCCTCGACGAGCTGCGCCGGGGTGAAGCCGGGGTCGTCAAGCGCCCGCCGGACCTCCCGCAGCGACAGCCCCAACGACCGCAGGCTCTCGATGTGGAAGATCCGGCGGATGTCGTCGCTGGAGTACTCCCGGTAGCCGGCTCCGCTGCGGCCCGTCGGCTCCACCAGACCGAGCGATTCGTAATGCCGGAGCATGCGGGCGCTGACGCCGGACCGTCGCGCCACCTCACCGATCAACACCGCCGGTCACCGCTTCCGGTCGTTCTCGCCGAGGGCCACCACGCGCTTCGCCTCCTCGATCGCGAATGCGAAGCCGGCGTCCGGGTCGTCGAGCAGACGTTCCGTGGCGATCGCGTGCTGACGTACCCCTGGGTCGGCATCGCGCGCCCCGGCCCGCAGGATCGGAGTGATCACCTCACCGAGCGCGATCAGCGCCCGGCTGAGGCTCAACTGCGTCTCCCGCCCGCCGCGCCCGAGCTGGGTCGCCAGCACCTCGGCCAGGGCTGGCTCGTCACCTTGAGGTACCAGCACCACCGCCGCCCGCCAGGCGCTGCGGGCCACCTCGTCGTCGGCGTCGGTCAGCAACGCCCGGGTGATCGCCGGCCACGCCCGCCGGTCCCCGATCTTGGACAGCGTGTGCAGCGCCTGGCTGCGGGCCTGGGCGGTTTCCGAGCGAAGTTCCGCGACGAGGCGGGGCACGGTCAGTTCGGCCGGGTGCCGGATGAGGGCCCAGGTGAGCATCTCGCGTACGGAGAACTCGGGCTCGACCGCGCAGCGCTCCACGAGCGTGTCGACGAAGCCGGGGTCGGGGGCCGTGCCGGCCGCCATCGCCGCCCGCAGCCGCACCGACGAGCTGTCGCTCGACAGTCCGCGCAGAATCCGCACCGTGTCCGTGGCCTCCTGGGGCCTGCTCATCCGGATCACCTCCTCGACACAGTGAAGACCTTGTCACTCTGTCAAGGTCAAGCCGTGGGTGCCGGCAGATCTCCGCGGCACCCACGGCTCGCCGAGGCGTCCGGTCAGCGCTTCGGCGCCTTGACCTTCTGCTTGTTGTGGTTGTTGCCCCGACCGTCGGGCTTGTAGTTGCGCTCGACGTTTCCGGCCGCGTCGACGGAGAACCAGTGCACTGTCGTACCGACGGGGATGGTCAGCGTCTCACCGCCCTCGCGGATGCCGGCCGAGCCGTAGAGCGTGGAGTCGTAGGTGGGTCGGCTCCGGTCCAGCGTGTAGAACACCGCCGCCGGTTCGCTCGTGGAGAAGGTGACGTCCACCATGCCCGGGGTGGCGCTCGCAGTCACCGACAGGGAGCTTCTCGGCCGCTTCCGGTCCGTGTCGAAGTCCCGGGCCACCCGCAGCATCTCGGTCAGGCCGTTGGCGAACTCCATCGTCTCGGCGTGCGCCTCCTGCCAGGCCGGCTGGAACGAGGTGCCGACCTCGAAGTTCCAGGCGTAGATGCCGTACTTGTACCAGAGCATGTCACCGGAGTTGCCGGCCGCCGAGTACAGCACGTCGGCGATGGGGCCGGTCCGGGCCGGGGTGACCGCCAGGTTGCGGTGCCGCTTGATGGCGGTCAGGATGCGCGACGACGCCCCCCAGAACAGCGACTCCTCGGCCAGCGTCGGTCGCGGCGCCGAGATCCGGCCGGGGACGGCGTAGGAGCCGGGCGACCACATGAAGTAGTTACCCGACGAGTGCAGGTTCATCGAGAACTTGATGTTCGGTCGGGCGGCCAGCCAGTCGACGTTGCGGTTCTCCGGCTCCGACAGCTCGCTCGGCCCGGCGTACGTGCCGCTGGTGCAACTGGTCGACGCGCCCGCATAGCCGTCGAAGAGGCTGTACTCGGTGTAGTTGCGGTTGTTGTCCACGCCCCACGAGTTGCGGCCGAGGAAGTCCGCCGGCGCCTCCGGGGCGCAGTGGTTTGTCATGTTCTTGCGCTGGGAGTTGAAGTCGTAGAACGAGTAGTGCCCGCCGTCCGGGTTGATCGACGGAGCGATCCAGATGTCGAGGTTGTCCACCAGGTCGCGGGTCTTGCGGTCGTGCGCGTAGTTGCGCAGCAGCCGCTCGGCGGTCTCGATGGTGACCAGCGGCGGCACCCACTCCCGGGCGTGCTCCTGGGCGTACGCGAGCACCCCGAGCCGGGAGCCGTCGCGGTGCTTGCCGATGCGGATGGCGTACACCGGGTGCGGGTCGCGGGAGACCGACGCCGGCGCGGCGAGGCCGTCGGAGAGCGCGGTGCGCGCGACCGGCGCGACCACGCCGGTGCCCGGGCTGCCCCGATAGGTGTACGCGGTCAGCAGCGTCCCCGCCTGCGCGTTGAGCGCGGCGACGACCTGCTCGGCGGTGCTGGTGACGGTGCCGCTGCCGTCGGTGGCGAGGTCGACGCTGACCTGGGTGCCGGTGACGGTCACCGCCAAGGGTGCGTCGGCGACGCCGGGATCGGCGAACTCGACGGAGATGTCGTTGCCGCCCTGGTGGCCCCAGGCCAGCGAGTCGACCGCGACCCGGCTGTCGTTGGCGGTGCCGAGCACGGCCTGCGCCTTACGCCGGTAGCCGTTGGTCCGGTACGGCAACTCGACGATCTCCGAGATCTTCGGGTACTGCGCGGACAGGGCCTTGATCCGGTCGTACAGCTCGGTGGGGGTCAGGTAGCTGGCCACGAAGTCCTTCATGTAGCCCGGCCCCTCGGGGTCCTTCGGCGGAATGGGCAGCCACTCGTTGACCTTGGCCACCGCCATGTCACCGCTCGGACTGGTGATCCGCACGTACGCCGGGCGACTGGTCACCTGCGCCGCGCCCCGGTGGTAGAGGTAGACACCGGCGTCGACGAACCGGGAGATGGTCTGGGTGCCGCCGGAGCCGATCTCGGTGCCCGGCCCGCTGTCCCGCTCGACGGTCAACGGGCTGGCGTCGGTCTGCCCCTGCGCCCACTTCGCCTCGACCGAGAGCACCTGCGTGTCGCCGGAGGTGTAGTAGTCCGCCCGGATGATTTTGACGTCGGAGACCGTGGACCGGGCCGAGAAGTCGGCCGCTGCCGCGTACTCCCGGTTCTCGGCCAGGTGGGCGGCGATGGTGGCCTCCCGCTCGGCCAGCCGCTGCGCCGCGTCCTCCGGGGTGTGCAGCACCTTGCCGAAGGTGTAGCCGGCCCGGGTCAGCGTGGCGACCTCGTTGCCGGTCACCACGGCGTGCACGACGATGCCGTCGCCGGTGTGGGTGATGTGATGGTCGAGGTCGACGCCGGTGGCCACCAGGGCGTCCAGTTCGGCGTCGTCGGCCAGGATCACCTCGACCACGCTGGCCCGCTCGTCGGCGAGCCGGCCGAGGTCGGCGGGCGCGGTCACCGGCGCGGCGGCCTGCGGCACGATCGCCGCAGCGGGATTGACCAACAGCAGCACGGCCGCGAAGGCAGCCAGTGCGGTGGCGGCGGGCAGCTGGGGTCGCCAGCGCAAGCCCGTACGGACCTTGGACATGAGGCGGTCGCCCCTCTTCTCGGCGCGCGGCACGGAGGCAGCGGGTTCAGCGCGGACCGGCCGGGCCGCCCCAGCCTGCGGGACAGTCACGGCGACGCGCTCGGCGGTCGACGCTGCCCGCATCGCCGATTACGCAGCGTCGCGCATCCGGGTCGTAGGAGTGATCGAGATGCCGACATCCTTCGCCCGCAGATAGGGATCTGTCAATCATCGGCGGCCCCGCCCCCGGTGACCGCGCCCACCCCGCCCGACGGTCCCGGAACTCGTGTTTGACCTGCGTGCAGACTGGAGATCAAGAGCGTGAGGCTCGACAACGAGGGGGATCACGCGTGTCCGAGAACGCCATCGACCGGCACCACCACACAACCGACCGGCCCGCCGGGGTCACCGACCCGTTGTTGTGGCGGCTCGCCCTGGACGTCGCCGACGCGCACGCGCCGGGCGAGGACGGTGGCTGCACCCACCTGCTGTGCGCCGGTCAGAACTGGCCGTGCGAACCGTGGCAGCAGGCCCAGCGGGCGCTCAACCTCGCCCAGGGCGGTACGGCCGACGAGACGACAGCTCCTGCTGCCAGCCGGGACGACACCTGGGCGGACTCGACCGCCCGGCCGACCTGGTCGACGGACCACTCCCGCCGCCAGTCCGCCGCCGCTTGAGCGAGCCAGGCCGGGCCGAGGTGTCAATGTAGCGTTGACGGGTGCTCGACCCGCTCGATCAACTCGCCGACATCCCGTCCGCCCGGGACCGGCTCGACGACACCGAACTCGATCTCATCGATCGGGCCCGGCAGGCCGGCGCCACCTGGAACCAGGTGGCCGAAGCCCTCGGGCTGGGCAGTCGCCAGGCCGCCGAACAGCGCCGCCAGCGCCTGGCCGCCGCGCGCACGGCCCGCCGGACCGACTCCGACAGGCGCTGGCCGGCCGAGGTGGCAGCGCTGCGCGGCCTCCTCACCGACCTGCGGCGCTGGATCGACGCCGACCGTCGCTGGGACAGCCGCTTTCCCCGGGCCGCGCTGACCCGCCGCACCACCGTGCTCGCTCTGGAGGCCGAGCCGGGTGCCCTGTACGACCTGGCCGCCCGGATCCGTGCCGACCTGCCGGCCGCCGACCCCGGACTGCCCACCCCGGTACATGCCATCGCCGGCCGCCTCGCCGAGGCGCTGTCAATGCAACGTTGACGTCGAGCCCAACTATTGCCTCTGTTCGACTCAAGACAGGACGCTGTGAGCCACTCTGACTCATTTCCGGAGGGCTCGTGCGGCGCAACGCGATCCTGTTCGTGGCGGTATCCCTGCTGTCCGGCCTCGGCGGCAGCGCGATGGCCCTGGTCACCGGCATCTGGATCCTCGACCTCACCGGCTCCCCCGGCCTGGCCGCGCTCGCCGGCCTCTGCGGGTACGCCCCCACCCTCGGCGGCCCGTGGCTCGGTGTGCTCGTCGACCGGCTGCCCCGGCGCCCGCTCGTCATCGCGGCCAACCTGACCCTCGCCGCCACCCTGCCCAGCCTGCTGGCGGTCCGTGGCCCCGGCCAGGTGTGGCTGCTGTTCTGCGTGGCCACGGTCTACGGCATCGCGTACGTCCTGGTCGACGCGGGCGAGAGCGCGCTGCTGCCGGCGGCCCTGTCGCCGGTCCAGCTCGGACGGGTGAACGGATGGCGCTCCAGTGCCCAGGAAGGCGTCAAGCTGGTGGCCCCGTTGGCCGGTGCCGGCCTGTACACCTGGCAGGGCGGCCACCTGGTCGCCCTGCTCGCCGCCGGCCTGCCGGCCCTCGCCGCAGCCGGCTTCGCGGCGCTGCGCCTGACCCGCACGCCGCCGCCGGTCGCGCAACCGGACCGGGGAGTCCGAGTCGGGTTGGCCGTTCTGTTCGGCGCGGCGTCCATCCGACGACCTGTGGTCCTGGCCGGAGTCGCCATCGGCATGTCCGGCTTCACCACCGCCGCCGGCTACGCCGTCGTCACCGACACGCTCGGCCTACCGGCGACGTTCCTGGGTGTCCTGCTCAGCGCCCAGGGCGCCGGCTCGGTCGCGGCTGGACTGGTCGCCGGCCGGCTGATTTCCCGGCTCGGCCCCACGGCCGTGGCCCTGGCCGGTACCGGACTCTTCGCGCTCAGTTGCCTGGTCCGGTGCCTGCCCTGGTGGCCGGGAGTGGTCACCGCGTCGGTGCTGGGCGGCCTCGGACTGCCGTGGGCGCTGGTCGCCGCCGTCACCGCCGTCCAGACACACAGTCCCGACGCGCTGCTCGGTCGGGTCGCCGCCACCGCCAACACGGTCATGTTCGGGCCGATCGCGGCGATGACTCCGCTCGGCTCCGCCGCCGTGCTGCTCGGCCCACGCCCACCGCTCGTCCTCGCGGCCGCCGTCTGCCTCACCGTCTGCACGCTGACCTGGCGACGTCGGCGCGACCGTTCACCGTCGCGCCCCTCCCCCGCGTCGCCCGGTCGTCCCGGGCTGACGTCGCGAGCTGCGCCGGACGGCGTCAATGCGAGAAGGGCTCCAGGCACCCGAATTCGGCAGCCGAGCCGGTGACCCTGGCCATGACCCGGTCGGGCCGCACGGACCCGATCACACAGCCCACGTCCGCGAAGCGCACCGCGTACACGGCACCCGGCGGGGGCGTCGTCTCCGGCCCGATCGGCGTTCGCATGGTGGTGACCTCGATCGCGTCTGCCTCGATGCCCAGGTCGAGCAGCACTCGCAGGGTGGACTCCGGTGCGAAGTCCCCGGCCTCGCGTAGTGCCTCGAGCCTGGGCCGGATCCGCGCGGCGAGCTTCTGCCCGGTGCGCTGGTCCGCGGTGGAAAGCTCGTGCCGTCGCTTCCAGCCGTTGTTGTCGGCATGGTTGTTGGGTACGCCTGCCTGCGGAGCGGCCGGCTTCGCGACCACGGTGGGCGACGGCGACGTGCTCGTAGGTGTCGCCTGCACGTCGTCGCCCCCGGCGCCGGGGGCGGCGCAGCCGAGCAACAGCACGGCCATCGGGGCAGCAGCCACCAACGAACTGGTCTTCCCTGCCCGCATCATCGACCCCCGTCGTTCCGAATCCGAGGATCAGATTGTATGAGGTTGCCGCTCTGACGCAGGAGGAGAACCGGGCCAGCCGATCGTGCGGTTCGACCATTCGCTACCCGACAGTTGCGGTCAGGCCCTCGCCGCCGCGGCCGTCTGCGATGAGCGCTTCGACTCGCGCCGCCACCTCTGCTAATCCGCCATCGCCGAGACGTCGGTCGGCCCGCAGCGCGATGAGATGACGGAGGACAGTCAGATGTTCAGTGAGGTCTGCGGGACCTGGCGGGTAGGTGGCCCGCTGCATCTCCGAGACAGTGCTGGGAACCGCCGCCACGACGTGGCTGAGCTGAGTACTCGCCGTGCGGGAGAATTCGACCACGTCGACACCAGCCGCGCGTGCCGTTTCCAGGGCTCGTAGCAGGCCCAGTTGGGCGTCGTACCAGACGCCGAACAGGGCGAGGTCCCAGACCGCAGCTGCTTCCGGCGCTTCACCGACAAAGCGCGGCGTGCTCAGCAGACCGAGGACCGTCCGATGCTGTTCGAAGGCGTACGGAGATCCGCTGTAGAGGATGGTCGCGGTATCCGTGCCGATCATCTCGGGCGAGGCTTGGATCCCCGCGTCGAGGTAATGTGCGCCTCGGCTGGTTACCCGCCGGGCCGCTACCCGCGCCTCACTGGCGGTCCCCGTGTACATCCCGACAACCGTACGCCCGGACAGGTCCATGTCGAGCTGGGCAAGGCACTGCTCCACCGCTGCGAAGTCCTTGAGGGTCAGGAAGACGAGGGAGCTTGCTGACACTGCCTCCCGAATGGACCGCGCTGGTAGTGCCCCGGCGGCCACCAGGTCGGTCGCCCGACTTTCGGTACGGTTCCAGACCGTGACATCGTGCCCGCTTCGCAGTAGGCGATAGGCCACCGCGCTACCGATGGCTCCGGTGCCGATGACCGCGACCCTGGCTGCCGATTTCCCGATTCCACCCATGGCACGATCCTCTGACCTCAACCTCGCTTGAGGTCAAGCGGATCAGATGGTGAAGCCGCCGCGTTCCCGTGCGGCGGCGCGCTGGAGCGACTTGACCAGGAAACGGCAGGGATCCGCAACCTCGTGACGCGTTCCACGGTCATCCGTGTAGTGATACCGGTCGAGATAGCGGTAGCC
Organism: Micromonospora sediminimaris; assembly: GCF_016863575.1. Lineage (NCBI taxonomy): Bacteria > Bacillati > Actinomycetota > Actinomycetes > Micromonosporales > Micromonosporaceae > Micromonospora > Micromonospora sediminimaris. Next base: position 131,468 of record NZ_BOPD01000011.1, on the reverse strand, counting down.
GGTGTCCTCGTACCCGAGTCGGAGGTACAGCGCAAACGCCCGCGCATTGTCCTCGCCGACGCCCATGCCGATCCGGTGATGACCGCGGCGTACTGCGAGCGCCTCGGCCGCACGGATGATCGTCGTTCCGACGCCCTGAGACCGCCGGTCGGGAACAACTGTCAAGCCGTTGATCTCCGGGCAGCCTGGGAACTGGGCACGGACATCCGACTCTTTGGGTCCCTGCCACCTCACCTCGCCGCAGCCAGCCGGAGCATCATCCAGGTAAGCGATCAGGAAGGTGCTGAGACCCTCGCTCTGCCGGCGGTAGCGGGCCTCGTGGTAGCGGCTCCGGCCGGTCGGGACGGCCTTCTCCAGGACGGGGACGTCCTGCGCTCGGCATTCTCTGACGAAGTTCTGCGGAGCTCCCTCAGGCACAGTGGTTCACAGTAACGACGAGATGAGCGCCTTCGGAGCAACTGCCTGGGCGGTATGGGCCTCGGCCGCGTCACGCCCCTTGCGGCGACTCGGCCGCCTACTCGGCGTCCCGGTCGGGGCAGCTTACGGTCAGGGCGGCGGGCACGGCACGTACCTTCAACTTCCGGGCTTTGCTGCGGGCGCCGCCGTCCAGCTCGTACGTCTTGGGGTCGGCGAAGCGGACCTTGACCTTTCGTCCCCGGGTGATCCGCACGAACTTGGAGTCGTCGGAACGGCCGGTGGCCATCTTGCCGAGGGTCCGGGCCCAGTCGACGGCACCGCTGGCGGTGGAGACACCGATCTCCAGCGAGCCGCTGTCGGGGCGGGCGTCGTCGAAGGCGGGAATGCCGCCGGTGATGGTGCCGACGTTGCCGAACAGGACGCAACTTGCCTCACCGTCGAACCAGAGGGCTCCGTCGACGGTGATCCGGGTCCGGGTCAGCTCCCCGCGCACGTGGCGCAGCCCGGTCCACACGTAGGCGAGCCGGCCGAGGCGGCCCTTCATCTCCCGGTCGGCCTCGCGGATGAGGTCACCGTCGAAGCCGGCACCGGCCATCACCGCGAAGTGCTCGCCGTTGAGCTTGCCCAGGTCGAGGCGGCGACGCCGCCCGTGCAGGCCGATTCGCACCGCCTCGCGCAGGTCCTCGGGAATGCCCAGGTTGGTGGCGAAAAGGTTGGCGGTGCCGGCCGGCAGGATCGCCATCGGGGTCCGGGTGCCCGCCAGGGTGTCGGCGCAGCGTTGGACCATGCCGTCGCCGCCCCAGACGAAGACCAGTTCGGCACCCTTGTCGAGCGCCTTGCGGACCTTCTTCGGCGCCTTGCGACTCTTGGGCACCTCGTACCAGAGCAGATGTTCGACGCCCGCGCCGACGAGGGCGGCGCGCAGCTCGTCCAGGCCGCCACCGAGGTTCTTCTTCCGGTGGGCCACGACCGCGACGGTGCCGACCGCCACGGCGGGCGCAGGCCGGTCCGGATCCACAAGCACACTCGCACTCATGCCGGCCAGTGGTACCCAGCCACCAGAAACTCCACTCCTGGAGTGATACCGCCGTGGCTTCGGCGTGCCGAAACATTACAGAGGTGCCCGACTTGGCCAATACGGCATGGGCCTCATCGGCAACGAAGCGGGGTACCGTCCAACTTGTGGCTTGGGGCGCGTGCCGCTTGCCGAGCCGGCTACTCGGGAGGTAGGCGGTAAGTATGGTGAAGAGTGCCGACACCGTGGGTGCGAGGATCCGCTATTGGCGGATGCGTCGGGGCGGCATGTCCCAGGCCGTCCTCGCCGGGCTCGCTGGAGTCAGCCAGTCGTACGTCTCACAGATCGAGTCGGGGCGGAAGACCATCGACCGGCGCTCCACCCTCGTTGCTTTCGCTGCCGCTCTCCAGGTCACCGTGGCCGACCTGCTGGGCCAGGGCACCGAGACCGGCGACCCCGCCCGGGAGCGGGCGGCGGAGTGCGTGCCGGCGATCTGGTCGGCGCTGATCGAGATCGAAGACGGCGAGCGACGTCCCTCGACGCGAGCCGGCGAACAGCTGGCTGGCGACATCGGACGAAGCGACCGGCTCCGCATGAGCTGCAACTATCCGGCCATGGCCCGGATACTTCCCAACCTGCTGGTGGAGGCCGCCGCCGTGGGCGGTCCGACACTGGCGCAGGCTGCCTACCAGGCATCGACGTGTCTTCGGCACCTCGGATACCGGCACTTGGCGCTCAACGCCGCCCGGGTTGCAGTGTCGGCAGCCGAGAGCGTCGAGGATCCCGCCTGGATGGCGGCGGCGCGTTTCGCCTACGTGCAGAGCCTGCCGATCGAGTCGGCGGCGCTCGCAGCCAGGGCTGCCGACCGGTCACTGGGTGAGTTGCAGGCTGACGCTGGCGACGTGCGGGTGCGTCAGATGCTCGGCCAGTTGCACCTCTCGGCCGCGTTGACCTCGACCGTGGACGGTCGCCTGGACGTCGCTCGCGACCATCTTGCCGAGGCGAACCGGGAGGCGACCAGTCTCGGCGATCCTGCCGACGGGGGCGGCTTCAACGGCTGTGGATTCGGGCCGACCAACGTCGGGCTGTGGCAGATGTCCATCGCGGCGGAGCAGGGTGAGATGGGCCGGGTGATCGAGCTGTCCCGCACGGTCCGACCGCAGGTGCTAGCAGCGACGATCCGACAGTTGTCCTACTGGCTCGACCTCGGCCGCGCTCTGGCGGACACCGGCCGTCGAGACGCGGAAGCGCTGGGTGCATTCGTGCAGGCCGAGCGAGCCGCACCCATCCCGTTCGCGCTGAGCCCCCTCGCGCGCGACGCGGTGGTGTCCCTCGCCCAGCGGGCCAGGCGTCGGGCTCTCCCAGATGATCTCCGGCTGCTCGCTGGCCGAATGGGCATCAGGCTCGCCACATAACTGGCGGTAATTACGCAGTCACCAACTCGCCCTACTGTCCGATGCGGAGAGGGCGGGCGTCCCTTTCCGCCGATGAGACAGAACCCTCCTTACCCTCCCCGTGCGGTCCGACGGACCGCACGGTCGGAGGTGGTGCGCGCCAGGCGGTCCGGGCAAAGGGTTCAGTGGTCAGCCCCTCCTGGCCGAGGTCTCGCGGCAGAGATCGGTGGAGGTGGAATGAGCGCGCAGGACGACGGCACGGCGGGGAGCCGGGGCGAGCATGTCGAGGCGGCTGAGCGGGCCGCTGCGCGGCGGCGGCTGCTGGAACAGGCCGAGGCGGAGCGCGTACCCGTGGAAGACATCACGCGGGCGGTGCCGGATCGGCGGTGGCGGCGTGACCGGTAGGGGCGAGGTGCCGATCGGGCGGCGGGTGGCGCAGTGGCGGGCCCGGCGACGGATGACCCAGCAGGCGCTCGCCGACCGGTTGGGCAAATCAAAGAGCTGGGTGGACAAGGTGGAACGGGGTGCCCGCGCCCTGGACAAGTTCTCGCTGATCCGGCAGATCGCCGACGTGCTGCGGGTCGAGCCGGCGGTGTTGCTCGGCGAACGGCCGGCGACGTTGGTCGGCGCAGCGCCGGTGGACGGGCTCGACGGGGTGCGGACCGCGCTGGCCCGCTACGGAGGTCTCCCCCAGGTGGGGTGCCAGGTGTCGGCGGTCGAGCTGCGCCGGCAGGTCGGGCACGCCTGGCTGAGCTACCAGCATGCGCGGTATCCGCAGGTGGTCCGGCTACTGCCGGGGCTGCTGGACGCCGCCCGGGGCCTCCCTCGCGACGACGCCGAACTGCTGGTGCAGGTGTACCGGATGGCCTCAGCGGTGCTGGTGAAGCTGGGCGAGCCGGATCTCGCCTGGCTGGCCGCCGACCGGGCGGCGACGGTAGCGGGTGGTGACGCGCTCCTGGCCGGCACGGCGGCCGTCGCGGTCGGGCAGGCGTTGCGCGCCGCGGGTCGGGAACGGCTCGCGTTGACGGCGACCTTCGACGCCGCCGTACGGCTGGTGCCGGCGCTGGCCGGGACGGCGGGAGACGCGCCGGAGCCGACACCGGGCGCATCTGCGGTCGGTGGCACGCTGCTGCTCCAGGCCGCCTTCGCCGCCGCCACCTGCGGCGAGGTCCGCCAGGCCGGGCAGTTGCTCAACCGGGCCGCCGACCTCGCGGCCGGCTCTCGCGATCGTGCCGGTGTCGGCCAGAACGGCGATCAGACTCCCGGGGAGGACGCGCAGCGCATATGTTTCGGGCCGGTCGTCGTGGAGTTGGCGCGGGTGCTGGTGGCGGTCGAACGGGGCGACGCGGCCGAGGCGGTGTGCCGGCACGAGGTGGTGATCCGGCGCGACGGGTGGCGACGGCTGCCGGCCGAGTACCGGGGCGCCTACCTGGTGGACGCCGCACGGGCGTACCTGCTCGCCGGTGACCTGCTCGGTGCCGGCCGCATGCTGGTCGCCGCCGACGCGGTGGCGCCGGCCGAGGTCCGGTCGCGGTCGTCGGCGCGTACGCTGCTGGCCGAGATCGCCCGAGGTCGACCCGCACCGGCCGGCGTGGCGCGGCTGACCACGCTCGCCGGCCTCACCCGCTGACCCGCCGCCCCGACCGACGTCGAGACCCCACGCCGCCCCGCGTCTCGACGCCATCATGTGGGGGGCCCGCCGACACCGCGACGATCAGGCCCGCTCCCGGGATCGAGTTGGCTGCGACGCCACTCGATCCCGGAAGCGAGGGTGGCTACAGGGTGCGGGCGAGGCGGTCGGCGAGGATCCGGGCGAACCGCGACGGGTCGGCCAGGTCACCACCCTCGGCGAGCAGCGCGGTGCCGTAGAGCAGCTCGGCGGTCTCCGCCAGGGCGTCGCCGCTGCCGCCCTGTTCGTGTGCCTTGCGCAGGCCGGTGACCAGCGGGTGACTCGGGTTGATCTCCAGGATCCGCTTGACCTTCGGCACCTCCTGCCCCATCGCCCGGTACATCTTCTCCAGGGTGGGCGTGATGTCGTGGGCGTCGCCGACCACGCAGGCGGGCGAGGTGGTCAGCCGCGACGACAGCCGGACCTCCTTGACGTTGTCCGCCAGCACGGTGCCCATCCAGCCGAGCAGGTCGGCGTACTCGGTGCGCTGCCGCTCCCGCTCGGCCTCGGCCTCGGTACGCTCCTGCTCGGTGTCCAGGTCGACCTGCCCCTTGGCGACCGAGCGCAGCGTCTTGCCGGCGTAGCTGCCCACCCGCTCGACCCAGACCTCGTCGACCGGGTCGGTGAGCAGCAGCACCTCGTAGCCCTTGGCGCGGAACGCCTCCATGTGCGGGGAGTTCTCGATGGTGACCCGGTTCTCGCCGGTGGCGTAGTAGATGTCGCTCTGCCCCTCCCGCATGCGTTCCACGTAGCCGGCCAGGTCGGTCTGCTCGGCCGGGTCGTGGGTCGAGGCCACCGAGAGGATCTCCAGCAGGGTTTCCTGGTTGTCGGTGTCCTCCAGCAGACCCTCCTTGACCGCCGGCCCGAACTCGGTCCAGAAGGTGCGGTACCGCTCCGGCTGGTCGGTCTTGAGTTCCTTGACCGTGGCGAGGATCTTCTTGACCAGGCGGCGGCGTACGGCGCGGATCTGCCGGTCCTGCTGGAGGATCTCCCGGGAGATGTTCAGCGACAGGTCGTGGGCATCCACCACACCCTTGATGAACCGCAGGTAGTTGGGCATCAACGCGTCGCAGTCGTCCATGATGAAGACGCGCTTGACGTAGAGCTGCACCCCCCGGCGCCCCTGCGGGGAGAACAGGTCCAGCGGCGCGTGGGTGGGGATGAACAGCAACGCCTCGTACTCGAAGGTCCCCTCCCCGCGCATGTGGATGGTTTCGAGCGGGTCCGCCCAGTCGTGGCTGACATGCTTGTAGAACTCGTGGTACTCGGCGGGCTCGACCTCGCCGCGTGGGCGGGCCCACAGCGCCTTCATCGAGTTGAGGGTCACGGTCTCGGTGGTGGCGGGGGCGTCGTCGGTGCCGGGCCGCTCGACGGTCATCCGGATCGGGTGGGCGATGAAGTCGGAGTAGCGCTTGACGATCTCCCGGATCGTCCACTCGGCCGTGTAGTCGTGCAGGTTGTCATCGGCGTCGGCGGGCTTGAGGTGCAGGGTCACCGCCGTGCCCTGGGCAGCGTCGTCCAGCTCGGTGATGGTGTAGGTGCCCTCGCCGGTGGACTCCCAGCGGGTACCGCCGCTCTCGCCGGCCCGCCGGGTGACCAGCTCGACCCGCTCGGCGACCATGAACGCGGCGTAGAAGCCCACGCCGAACTGACCGATCAGCTCCTGCGAGGCACCCGCGTCCTTGGCCTCGCGCAACTGCCGCAGCAGCTCCGCGGTGCCGGACTTGGCGATCGTGCCGATGACGGAGACCACCTCGTCGCGGCTCATGCCGATGCCGTTGTCGCGCACGGTGAGGGTACGGGCGTCCTTGTCGACCTCGATGGCGATGTGCAGGTCGCCGGTGTCGACGGCAAGATCCTTGTCGACCATCGACGCCAGGCGCAGCTTGTCCAGCGCGTCGGAGGCGTTCGAGATCAACTCGCGGAGGAACACGTCCTTGTTCGAGTAGATCGAGTGGACCATCAGCCGGAGCAGCTGACGCGCCTCGGCCTGGAACTCCAACGTCTCGGCCCGGTCGTTCACACCAAGTCCTTTCCGGTCGTCGCCACGACGGTTCGCGGAAAGGATACGAGTCGTCGCGCTGCGCGTGCGTCGGGTGGTCCGCCTCTCCTCAACGCGGATTGATCAACACGGCGTAGTCGGCCGCGGTGAGCGGCCCCGACGACAGCGAACCGTCCGCCCGGGGGACGCTCAACGGCGTGCCGCCCTCCAGGAACAGCACCGCCGTGACGTCGGTGCGGGCGCTGAGCGTGCAGACGATCTGACCGTACGCCAGCCGACCGTCGATGCGGCCGGTGTCCACCGCCGTCAGTCCGACGGTGACCCGGGCCAACCCGTCGACCAGCTCGACCACCGCGCTGGTGAAGGCCCCCGGCAGAGCGCTGGTCAGCCCGTCGTCGCGCTCGGCCGGGGTCGGCCCGGCCAACAGGGCCCGCAACTGCGCGTCGAGCGCGGGCACCTGGTCGGCGCGGCGGATCACCGGCACCAGGCGTTCGTCGCGGGAGAAGTAGAGCACCTCGGTGACCGCGCCGGTCTCGGCCGCCGTCGGTGCCGCCGTGGCGGTGGACGGGAAGGGTACGGGTGGCGGGGTGACCGCGCGGGGTTGGTCCTCGGCGGGCACCCCGCACCCCCCGAGCAGGGCAAGCACCGTGGCCACCACCAGGGCTACCCCGGCCTTCCACCCGGCCCGAACGGTACGCACGGCCCGGGCAGGTTGACCGGCGTACGCGGACCCGACGGCGACGGGCCCGGTCATGAGACGCTCCCGGGCAGGGTGACGCGGAACCGGGCGCCGCCCTCCGGGCGGTCGCTGACCGAGGCGTCTCCGCCGTGCGCGGCGGCGTGCTGGGCCACCAGGGCCAACCCCAGGCCGGTGCCGTCGCCGCCGCCCCGGTAGTTGGCCGCCCGACCCCGGACGAAGCGGTCGAAGATCACCTCGCGGTCTTCCATCGGCACTCCCGGGCCCTCGTCGTCGACCTCGATCACGCCCGTGTCCGCGGTGTGGGACAGCCGCACCGCGATCGGCCCCGCACCGTACCGCTCGGCGTTGTCCAGCAGGTTGGTCAACACCTGGGTGACCCGGCGGCGGTCCACCCGCCAACTGGGCGGGGTCCCCGCCGCCAGCTGCACCATCGACTCCGGCAGGTCCCGGTCCCGGCACGCCTGGCGGGCCAGCTCGGGCAGGTCAACCGGCTCCCGGTGCACCGGCTGATCACCACGGGACAGGTCCAGCAGGTCGTTGACGAGTTGCTGGAAGCGCTCGATCTCGTCGGCGACGAGCCGGGCGGCGGTGGCGGTCCGCTCGTCCTGGTTCTCCCGGCGTCGGGACAGCACACTCGCGGCCGCGGCGAGGGTCTGCAACGGCGAGCGCAGCTCATGGCTGACGTCGGCGGCGAAGCGCCGGTCCCGGTCGATCCGCCCGGCCAACTCGTCGACCATCCGGTTGAAGGAGGTGGAAAGGCGGTTCAGGTCCGGGTCGGTGTCCGGGGCGAGCCGGGTGGTGAAGTCGCCGGCCGCGATCCGTTCGGCGGCGTCGGCCACGGCGGTCAACGGGCGCAACCCGTGCCGGGTGGCGTACCACCCGAGGGCCGCCCCCGACCCGGCGACCATGATCGCGACCGCGGTGAGCGCCAGCGCCAGCACCTGGAAGGTCTGCTCCAGCTCCCGCAGCGAGGCGATCTCGTAGAAGGCGGTCGACTCGGACAGCGGCACCCCGACCAGCATCACCGGGCTGTCGTTGAGGCGTACCCGCTGCACCGCCGGCTCCCCCGCCGAGACCAGGTCCTGGAGCTGGGCCGGAACGATTGTGGTGAGCCCGGTGTCGGCGCTGCGGGCGTACCACTCGCCGTCGAGCAGCACCAGGGGTCGTCGGCCGGTGCCGGTGTCCAGCGCCCGCAGCGCCTCCGCAACGTCCGGGTTCTCGGTGTTCAGGCCGGCGCGGACCACCGCCGCGTCGTAGTACGCCGCCCGCAGCACGGTGCGCTCCCGCTCGTTGAGCAGGGTGCGGCGGGTCAGCTCGTACGACACCAGAGCCATCGAGGCGGACAGCAGCAACGCGCCGATCGCGAACGCGGCGGTGACCCGGGCACGTAGTCCGAGGCGTCTCATCGTTGCAGTTTGTAACCGAGGCCGCGCAACGTCACCAGGTGCCGGGGGTTTGCCGGGTCGGCCTCGATCTTCTGGCGCAGCCGACCGACGTGCACGTCGACCAGCCGTTCGTCGCCGCTGTCGTACCCCCAGACCCGGCTGAGCAGCTGCTGGCGCGACAGCACCCGGCCGGCGTGTTCGGCCAGCTCGCACAGCAACCGGAACTCCGTACGGGTGACCGCGACCGGCTCGCCGGACCGCCGCACCTCCCCCGCCTCCGGGCTCACCTCCAGCTCGCCGAAGGCGAGCACCGGTACCGGCTCGGGGCCGTCCGGCGCGGTCACCGCGCGACCGCGTCGGCGCAGGGCGCGCAGCCGGGCGGTCAGTTCCTTGATCGCCACCGGCTTGACCACGTAGTCGTCGGCACCGGCCTCCAGCGCGGCGACGATGTCGTGGGTGTCGTCGCGGGCGCTGACCACGACGATCGGGACGTCGTCGTCGCGGCGCAGTTGGCGGATGCCCTCGAAGCCGTCGATGCCGGGCAGCATCAGGTCGACCAGGACGTAGTCGGCGGGATCCCGGCGCTGCGTACGCAGCCCCTCCTCGGCGGTGGCCGCTCCCCGGGCCTCGTAGCCCTCGTCCTCCAGAGCGAGCAGCAACGCCAGCCGGATCCGGTCGTCGTCCTCGATCACCAGTACCGCTGTCATACCGGAATCATCCCCAAGCCCTGACCACCGGACCAACCACGATCGACAACAGGGTGTTTTGTCACGCAACTGTCATCCGTCCGCGCGGTGCCCGCCAACCCCGCTGGGCAGGGTGAGAGCCACTTGGAGACCGCAGGAGAGGGGGCCTTGGCCGTGACCGCACCACGACGCCCCGAGTGCTCGGTGCCGCTGGTGGAGGTGTCCATCACCGAGTTCGATCTGAGCTGCCTACCCGAGACCGGTGCGGTCCTCGATCAGCTGCTGGCCCTGCGTCCCCAGCAGGTCGTGATCGACCTGGCCGGCTGCCGACACATCGACGCCGCCGCCATCGGCCTGCTGCTCGACGTGCACCGCCGGATGGTCCGCGCCGGAGGTGTGCTGGCGGTACGCAATCCGAACCCGCGCATCACCCGGATCCTGCAGACCGCCCGGCTGGACCAGATCCTGCCGGTGCACACCGACGCGGAAGCCGCCCCGGCCACGGCGGCCGACGCGGGAGCCGCCCCGGCGGCCCCCGCCGCCGCTACCTCCGTCGGTGCGGGTATTGGCCCACCGGCCGGCGGGACACCGCCGCCGAGTGTGGCGCCGCGCGCTGCCGCGTACGGCCGCGCCGCGGTCACCGTACGCACCTGACCCACCGCAGCCGACCGCATCAGACGTGAGCACGAGGAGCAGCATGACCAGCGCCGGGATCGTCGCGGCCCTCGCCGTGGGCCTTGCCGTCGGTGCCCTCGGGCGACTGGTCCTGCCCGGCCGCCCGGCCGTGCCGTTGTGGCTCACCACGACCATCGGCGCGGTGGCCGCGCTGCTCGGTGCCATCACCGCCTGGCTCGCCGGTGTTCAGGGGTTCAGCCTGCTGGGTCTGGTGGTGCAGGCCGGGCTCGCCGCGATCGCGGTGGTGATCGTGGTCGCCACGACCGGCAAGGAACGCTCCGACTCCCGGTGAGTAGTCCGCACGGCGACGGCGCTCCGCCCGCCGCCCCGAGTTCCGTACCCCGGCCGACCGGCCGCGGCACCGGAGAGGAAGCAGGATGACCGTCGTACCGGACGACAACCTGATGACCCTGATCTGCGACGTCTGTGGCGACACCACCACCGGCACCGCCTGCGTGCTGCCCGACGCCGAGGTTGTCTGGACGCTGGTCTCCGACCACGGATGGAGCGGTTCACCGTTCGCCACCGGTCCGCACCGCTGCCCCCGGTGCAGTTCGCTGCCGCCGGGCAGCCCACCCGGTGACAGCGAGCGCGGCGGGTCGGTCCGCAACGCCGAGGCGGCTCCCGCCGACAGCGACCTCGACCCGGGCACCGGCGACGCGCTGCGGACCGCGCTGCGCGCCGCGTTCGACGTGGCCGGGACGGTGGTGGTGGACCTGACCCACGTGCAGGTCATCGACTCAGTCGGGCTGGGCATGCTCGTCCGGGCCCACCGGGACGTACGCGAGCAGGGTGGGCGGCTGTGCCTCGCCGCGCCGTCGAGGTTCATTCGTACCGTCCTGCACACCATGAAGCTCGACGGGGTCTTCCCGATCTTCGACAGCCTCGACGCTGCGCTCGATCAACTGAGTGCCGCAGCGGTGCAGAACGCCGTTCCGGCCGGCATCTCGTCGGTCGACGTGACACCCAACGACGTGCCACGGCCCGCCGCCGAGGTGTCCTCGCTGCCCACGGCCCGCCGTCCGGCAAGCCGCGTCACCGTCTGACCTCGGCGGGATGCCGGTACTGCCCCTGAAATCCGACCCGACCAGGGCGAGAAGCCGCCGATCACGTACGGGCAACGTGATCGACCCGAGCACGACATTGATGATTGTCTGATAAAGCCCCAGTAGGTTTCGGCAGTCGTCGATCCGCCGACGTTCTTCTCGTACCGGGACAACCCGGAGGTCGGTAATCCATGCCCGAAACCCGTAGTGCCGGCGTCATATCCACGAAGCGTCGCGGACGGCTCGGATTCCTGCTCGGCGTGGCGCTGGTGACGGCCGGCGTCCTGTTTCAACTGCCTGACGTACGGATGATGATCGACCATGCCCGCATGCGACAGGCGGAGCCCTCCATGCCGGGCATGCCCGGCATGGAGGGCGTTCCCCCCGGCCAGCCGATGGACATGTGGACGCCCACGATGATCCTCGGCATGCTGCTGCTCCTCGCCGGCCTGCTGCTGGCTGGGCGGGCGCTGTTCGCGGGCATCCAGCGACCGGACTCCGAAGGCGTCACCGTGGAGTCGATCGAGCATGGTCGGCTGAGACCGGCCTACTGGATCACCTGCGCGGTGCTGACCATCGCCTTGGTGGTCGACATCATGAAGCCACTCACCCTCGGCTTCGTCATGCCCGGCATGAGCGACGAGTACGGCATGTCACTCGAATCGATCTCGATCCTGCCCCTGGTCGCCCTCACCGGTACCGCCGTCGGGTCGGTCCTCTGGGGCCTGCTCGGCGACCGGTACGGTCGGCGGACCGCCCTGCTCCTGGCCACCCTGCTGTTCATCGCGACCTCGGCGTGCGGGGCCATGCCCAGCTTCGAGTGGAACCTGGTGATGTGCTTCGCGATGGGCACCTCCGCCGGTGGCCTGCTGCCCCTGGTGTTCACACTGATCGCCGAGCTGACCCCACGCCGACACCGCGGCTGGGTGGCGGTGACCGTCGGTGGAATCGGTGGTCTGGGCGGGTACCTGGCGGCCAGTGAGGCGGCCCGCCACCTCGAGCCGGCGCTGACCTGGCGCGCGCTCTGGCTGATCGGGCTGCCCTCCGGGCTGCTGCTGTTGCTGATGGCGCCGTCGATCCCCGAGTCGCCGCTGTACCTGCTGCGCGCCGGGCGGCGCACCGAGGCGGAGGCCGTGCTCCGTCGTTACGGATCCCGTCTGAGTGCCACGCCACCGGCAGCGGGGGTCGCGGAGACACAGCTCGGCGTGGGGGCGATGCTTCGGACGTATCCCGTCGTGACGTCGGTGATCGGCGTGGTCGGTGTGGTGTGGGGGCTGGTGAACTTCGGCTTCCTGGTCATGCTGCCCGCGCAACTGCGGGAGGCCGGGCTCGCCGGTGGGGTCGCGAGTGGCCTGCTCGCCGACTCGGCGCTCTACTCGACCCCGGCCCTGGCTCTCGTCGTGCTGCTCTACGCGGCCTGGAGCGGTCGCCGGGCGCTGGCGCTGTTTATCGCGATCACCGCGATCGGGCTCAGCGGAGTGGCCCTCTGGAGCGCCGACAGCGGCGGGACGGCGCTGCTGTTGGCTTCCATCGGCCTGCTGGTGCTGTCGCTGTCCGCGGTCAACGCGATGCTGCTGCCGTACAGCGCCGAGATCTACCCGACCGCGATGCGGGCCACCGGCTCCGGCTTCGCCGGTGCGGCCACCAAGGTCGGTGGCATCCTCGGACCGTCCACCATGCTGCTGGTCCTCTCCCTCGGTAACGGGCTCGTGCTGCCGGCCATCGCGCTGGGCGTGCTGTGTCTGGTCGCCGCGGTCCTGCTGCTGGTGTTCGGGCCGGAGCTGGGCGCATCCGTCGGGCCACTCGCGCGTCAACGGCACGGAAGCGTCTCTGACGGCGTCGCAGACGGCTCCCGCAGGAGGTTCCTGGCGCGCGGTTGAACCGATCCACCACCTCCGCCCGTACCTGAGTGCGAAGGGAGTGGCCCATGAAGCGCCTGACCCCGTTGCTCACCCTCCTGTCGGGGGCGGTGACGGCTGCTGTGCTGTTCACAATGAGTGCACAGGCATCCCCGCCGGGCACCCAACCCGCGGCCGGCGGAGGTGCACCGGCCGCCGCGCCGGCCCCGTCCGCCGACGTGGAGGCGGACCCCGACGCGGTCGCGCCCGGTGAGGAACCGACCGACCCCGACGCCGACGCCCGGCGACCGGCCGGCACCTCGCCGCCGACGGATCCGGACGCCTCGTCGGCGGGGACCGAGGTGACATCGGTCGAGCAGAACTGGATCGGTGAACTCGAGAACGGTGCCACCATCGCCATCACCGTGAAGGACGGCAAGGCCGAGGCGTACGTCTGCGACGGCCGGAGCATGGAGCTCTGGCTGTCCGGCACGGTACGCGACGGCAAGATCGAGCTGACCGGCAAGGACGCGAAGCTGACCGGTGTCATCCGGGGCGACCGCGCCAGCGGTGAGATGATCGTCGGCGTACGGCGCTGGAAGTTCACCGCCCGACCCGACGACACGTCGGCCGACGAAGCGGTGGTGAAGTCCGGTTCGGGCACCGCTCCGGCGATCTACCGGGTGACCGAGGAGACCCGCAGGGCCGGCTACGACGGCGGCTGGATCATGCGGCCCGACGGCACCCAGATCGGCATCGTCACCTGGAACGGCAAGCCCATTCCGGCACCGCCGTTGGACCCCGCCTTCAACAGCACCGTGGTCAACGGAGTGACCCTCGTCGCCGAGCCGGTCGTCCCCGGGGCGCGGTGATGTCCCAGCACCGACACGGCGGGGCACGCACCGTGCCCCGCCGGGCGCCGGAGCCCACGGTCGAGGTGATGCGTGACTTTGGCGCCCCGCCGCCGAGCGCACCGAGACGGCGGCCCTCGCTGCTGGTGCCGCTGGTGGTCGGGGCCGGGGTGGCGGTGGCGCTCGGCGTCTACGGACGCACCCACACCCCCACCGGCATCGCGGTGAACGTGGCCGGCTTCTCCTCGCCGTTGACGGTGAAGGTGTGGCTGGGCACCGGGGCGGCGTTCTTCGCCGTCATCCAGTTGCTGTCCGCGTTGGCGATGTGGGGTCGGCTCGGCGGCTTCTCCCCGTCCTGGGCCGGCTCGGCACACCGCTGGTCAGGGCGGATCGCGTTCCTGCTCACCGTGCCGGTCGCGGTGCACTGCCTCTACGCGCTCGGCTTCGCCGACTACGACACCCGTACGCTGCTGCACTCCCTGCTGGGCTGCTTCTTCTTCGGCGCCTTCGCCACCAAGATGCTGACCCTGCCCAAGCGGGGCCTCGCCGGTTGGGTGCTCCCCACCATCGGCGGGGTCGTGTTCGTCGCCCTGATCGGTGTCTTCCTGACCTCGTCGGTCTGGTACTTCACCACGTTCGGAATCCAGTTCTGATCCCCCCGGAAAGGCAAGGCACCTCGGATGAACCACGAGCAGGCTGGCTGCTGCCGGTCACGACGCGCCCTGCTGGCCGGTACCGGCGCGGTGGGCGTGGCCGCGTTGACCGGCTGTGCGACGTACGGTCAGCCCACGGCGGCACCGCCGGCCGCACCGCCCGCCGGCAGCTCCGGCGTCGACCCGTCGGACACCTCGGGTGTCGACCCGTCCGGCACCGCCACGCCGGGCGATGACGGCGCTGATCCCGGTACACCGGCACTGGCCACGCTGGCCGACATCCCGGTCGGTGGCGGCGCGATCTTCGCCGACGCCGGCGTGGTGGTGACCCAGCCGACCGACGGGATCATCAAGGCGTACTCCGCGACCTGCACCCACCAGGGCTGCACGGTCACCTCGGTCTCCGACGGCACCATCGTCTGCGCCTGCCACAACAGTGTGTTCGACATCGCCGACGGCTCGGTACGCAGCGGCCCGGCGGGGGCGCCGCTGCCCGCCGCGAACGTCACCGTCGACGGGGACGCCATCCGGTTGGCGTGACCCGGCGCTCGGCGATGCGAACGCGGTGACGCGGCCCACCCAGGCCCGGGCCGCGCGGGGCCGTCCGAGGTGGCGTCACGCCCCCGGACGGCCCCTGCCCCACCCGCGATCCACCGGGTGGGGCAGGGGCACCCATCGTCAGGACGCGGCGCAGGTCAGCCCGGAAGGCGTACCCGATCCGCTGCCGGTCAGCCCGAACGTGGTGCTGGTGCCGGCGGCGAGTTGCCCGTTGTAGGGCTCGTTGCGCACCGTCACTGTGGTTCCGGAGGTGGTGAGCCGGCCGTTCCACAGTGACGAGATGGTGGTGCCGGCGGGGGCGGTCCAACTGACCGTCCAGCCGGAGATGGCCGCCGTACCGGTGTTCCGGACGGTCACCTCCGCCTGGTAGCCACCCTGCCAGGAGCTGGTGACCCGGTACGTGGCGGCGCAGCCGGCGTCGCCGTTGTCGTTGCCGGCCGGGGTGGTGACGGTCGACGGCGGCGAGGCCGCCGAGACGTTGCCGGCCGCGTCGCGCGCCCGCACGGTGAAGGTGTAGCTGGTCGAGGCGTTCAGCCCCGTCGCCCGGTAGGTGGTTCCGGAGACCGTGCCGACCACGGTGGCTGCCCCGGATCCGGTCGCCCGCAGCACCTCGTACGAGGTGACGCCCACGTCGTCCGTGGCCGCCGCCCAGCTCAGCGTGGCGGCGGTGGCGGTCACGTCGGTGGCGGTCGGCCGCCCCGGTGCGGTCGGCGCGGTGGTGTCACCGGGGCCGGGGCCGCCGGCGTAGCGTTCGGCGAGGCTCATGCCGGTGGTGGAGTCGGTGCCGCCGAGGCGCACCTGGTGGTCGAGGCCGACGAACTTGCCGTTGTGCTGCCACAGCGCGGGCTTGAGCATCTGGTTGTACTTCGTCTCGTCCCAGCTCGCCCAGTCGTCGAGCAGCAGGCCACCGGTGTCACCTGAGTTGGGGTTGAGACACCAGAACGTGTGGTGGATGCCGTTCTCGATCATCAGGTCGCGCAGCGCGGCCATCCAGCGGTCCTGCCGGGCGTCCTGCCCCAGCCGGCCGCCCCACTCCCCGATCAGCAGCGGCGCGATGTTCTGCTCGTGGATGTAGAACCAGTTCGGTCGCCACACGTCGTTGGTAAGCGAGTCCTTGTCGAAGTCGCCCTCGAACCACGGCTGCTCGTACACCAGCGGTCCGTAGTCGTGCGGCGAGTAGACGAGTTGGTCCTGCTGGGCACCGAGGTTGACCGGGTGCTCGGCGACGCCGCGCAGGTTGCCGCCCCACCAGTTGTAGTGGTAGTTGGGGCTGCGGTCGGGGTTGGTGTTGGGCGAGTCCCAGGTGGCGCCGGCCCGCGGATAGATCTCGATGCCCTCACAGAGGATCAGCAGGTTCGGGTTGATCGCCAGGATCCGCCGGCCCGCCGTCTCGCACGCGTACTTGAAGTTGTCCTGGTCGGTGCTGGAGTCCCACTTGGCCCGCTCGGGATCGTTCGGCGTCCCGTGCGGCTCGTTCTTGACGTCCATCGCGACGATGGTGTCGTTGGTCCGGTAGCGGGTGGTGATCCATTCCCAGCCCTGGAAGAACAGCTCCGGGGTGATGCTGCCCTTCCACCACACCGGATAGACGTGGCCGGAGTTGTCCGCCTCGGCGCTGTGCACGTCGAGCATGACCTTCAGACCGTACTTCTCGCACAGTGCGAGCCAGTGGTCGAAGACCTGGAGGTTGTTCAGGCCCTCCAACTCCGGGTTGACGTACGTGTTGACGTTCGGCCGGATCGTCTGCCCGGCCTTCCACTCCAGCAGCAGTTGCGTGGAGATGGGCACCCGGACGATGTTGATGCCGCGCTGGGCCATCTGGCGGGTGATCGATTCGAGGTTGCCCGACCACAGGCCGTGGAAGACCCGCTCGCTGGCGTTGAAGCCGAACCAGTTGGCCCCGGTGAGCCAGACCTGGTTGCCGGCCTCGTCGACGATCCGGTTGCCGTCGGTGTGCAGCCAGTCGGCGGTGGGTGCGGCGGCGACGGCCGGAGCACCGACCGTCGGCGCCGCCGTCGCGGCGGGCGCGGCGGCGGCCACGCCGAGCAGAGCCACGGCCACCGTCGCGGCGGCCTGAAGTTTTGTACGTGCAGACATGCGACTTCCTCTGTGGTGGGTGAGGGAGCGAGCACGTCGAGAACAGTCCTGCCCAGGGACCGTGGGAGCGCTTCCACGCCCACCTTAGGCGGTCAACCCCCACAACGGAAGGCCCACCCCGCAACCTCGCCGATCTTGCACTTTCCGTCGCCACAAAAGCCGCGAGAGGGCCTCTAGCCGACCGAAAGTGCAAGATCGCGGGGGTCACACCGCGAGGGCTTCGCGGACGGTGTGTTCGGCGGCGGCGCCGCCGTCGCCGGCGGAGGTGACGCGCCCGGACTCCAGCACGTGGTAGCGGTCGGCGACCCGCAGCGCGAAGCCGAGGTGCTGCTCGACCAGGAGCACGCTGAACCCGGTCTGGGCGATCAGGGCCACGATCCGGTCCTGGATCTCGGTCACCACCGACGGCTGGATGCCCTCGGTCGGTTCGTCGAGCATCAGCAGCCGGGGCCGGGTGATCAGCGCCCGGGCGATGGCCAACTGCTGACGCTGGCCGCCGGAGAGCAGCCCGGCCCGCCGACGCAGCAGCGGACGCAGCGCCGGGAAGAGGTCCAGCACCTCCGCGGTGGCCGTTGCCCCGTCGCGACGGCCGTCGGCGACCAGGCGCAGGTTCTCCGCCGCGGTCAGGTGGGGGAAGCACTGCTGCCCCTGCGGCACGTACGCGATCCCCCGGGCGACCCGCTCGTGCGGCGCCAGCCGGGTGATGTCCGCACCGTCCAGCTCGACCCGGCCGGCGCTGGGGCGCAGCAGGCCGGCGGCCACCCGCAGCAGGGTGGACTTGCCGGCGCCGTTGTGGCCCAGCACGGTGGCGACCCCGTCGGCGGGCACCGCCACGTCGACACCGTGCAGCACCCGGCTGCGCCCGTAACCGGCGTGTACGCCGCGCATCGTGAGCATCATGCCTCCGTGTGCGTCGGGGCCGACCCGGCGTCGACCGGGTGACCGAGGTAGACCTCCTGCACGCGTGGATCGGCCTGCACCTGGGCGACGGTGCCCTCGCTGAGCACCCGACCGCCGTGCAGCACGGTGACGGTACGCGCGAAGCGGCGCAGGAAGTCCATGTCGTGCTCGATCACCACCACTGTGCGGTCCTGGCTCACCCTCTCCAGCAGCTGCCCGGTGGCGTCGCGTTCCTCGTGGCTCATGCCGGCGACCGGCTCGTCGAGCAGCAGCAGCCGGGTGTCCTGCACCAGCAGCATGCCGATCTCCAGCCACTGCTTCTGCCCGTGGGCGAGGGTGCCGGCGAGCTGGTCGGCGCGGCTCGCCAGGCCGATGACGTCGAGGGCCTCGGCCACCTCGTCAGGAACGCCGTGGCGGCGGCGCAGCAACGTCGCCCAGCCGCGTCGGGCCCCGGCGGCGATGTCGAGGTTCTGCAACACCGTCAGCTCCTCGAACACCGTCGAGGTCTGGAAGGTGCGGCCGACGCCGAGCCGGCTGATCCGGTGCACCGGCCTGCCGAGCAGTTCCCGGTCACCGAAGCGCACCGAGCCGGTGGCCCGGACCAGGCCGGTGACGGCGTCCACCAGAGTGGTCTTGCCGGCGCCGTTGGGCCCGATCAGGAACCGGATGTCGCCCGGGGCGACGTCGAGGGAGACCCCGTCGACGGCGGTGAACCCGTCGAAGCTGACCCGCAGGTCACGCACGTAGAGCCCGTGCAACTGCCCGGTCATGCCGCCCCCTCCCGTCGGCGAGGCCGAAATCGCCCGAGTCGACTCGGGCGAGGTTCGCCGTCGTCGCGGCGGCGGGCCAGGCCGATCAGCGAGGCCAGGCCGCCGGGCAGGAACGCCACCACCACCACGAACAGGAGACCCTGAAGGTACGTCCAGGTGCCCGGGAAGCGCTCCGACAGGGCGGTGCGCGCCCACGCCACCGCGACCGCCCCGAGTACCGGGCCGAGCAGCGTGGCTCGCCCGCCGATGGCGACGCCGATGACGAACTCGATGGATGGCACGATCCCGATCAGCGCCGGTGAGATGATGCCCACCGCGGGCACGAAAAGCGCGCCGGCCAACCCGGCCATGCCGGCGGCGACCACGTACGCGACAAGCTTCACGGTGGCCGGGTCGTAGCCGAGGAAGCGGACCCGTTCCTCCGAGTCGCGGACGGCCACCAACAGCTCGCCGTAGCGGCTCTGCATCAGGTGCCGGGCCAGGGCCAGCAGCGCCAGCAGGGTGCCGGCGATGATGAAGTAGACCATCCGCTGGTTGACCGGGTCGTCCAGGTCGTAGCCGAAGAAGCCCTGGATGTCGGTGAGCCCGTTGGTGCCGCCGGTGGTGCCCTGCTGACCGATCAGCAGGATCACCATGGCGGCGGCGAGGGCCTGGCTGAGGATGGCGAAGTAGGCACCGCGCACCCGGCGGCGGAAGACCAACGATCCGAGAACGAAGGCGACAGCCATCGGCAGCAGCACCGTGGCGGGCAGGGCGAACCATGGGCTGGCGAACGGTCGCCACCACAGGGGCAACTCGTCGAGTTGCCCGTACAGCATCATGAAGTCGGGCATGTTGCCCGGGCCCGCGTCGGCGAGCTTGAGATGCATGGCCATCGCGTAGCCGCCGAGGCCGAAGAAGACCCCCTGGCCGAGCGTGAGCATGCCGCCGCGCCCCCAGGCCAGGCCGATGCCGACCGCGACCATGGCCACGCAGAGGTACTTCGCCAGCAGGGAGAGCCGGAAGTCCGACAGCACCAGCGGCGCGACGGCGAAGAGCAGGGCCGCGCCGAAGGCGAATCCGACGGCGGCCCGGTACCGGTGGCGGGACGGTCCGGCCGCAGGTCTGGTCGGTGGTGCCGGCGCGGGGTCGGCGGCGGTGACGGGATCTCGGGCGACGGTGGTCATGCCAGACTCCTGGTGCGCAGGGTGAACAGGCCCTGGGGTCGCCACTGGAGAAACGCGACGATGGCGATGAAGACCATCACCTTGGCGACGCTGAGGGTGGTGAGGTACTCGCCGGTGGCCTGGAGCACGCCCAGGGCGAAGGCGACGATGACGGTGCCCTTGAGCTGGCCGATCCCGCCGACCACGACGACCAGGAAGGCGTCGATGATCAGGTTGGTGCCCATGGTGGGACCGATCGGCCCGAGCAGGGTGAGGGCCACGCCCGCGATGCCGGCCAGGCCGGAGCCGATGAAGAAGGTCATCCGGTCGACCCGGGCGGTGGGGATGCCGGAGACGGCGGCCAGGTCCCGGTTCTGCACGACGGCCCGGATCCGGCGACCCAGCGGGGTGACCCGCAGGGCCAGGGTCAACGCGACGACGGCGCCGCCGGCCAGGGCGAGGATGAACAACCGGTTGTTCGCCACGGTGATGCCGCCGGGCAGCGCGATGTTGCCGGTGAGCAGCTCCGGTGCGCGGGTCTGCACGTTGGGGCTGCCGAAGATGTCCCGGGCGAGCTGTTGCAGGATCAGCGACACCCCCCAGGTGACCAGCAGGGTGTCCAGCGGGCGGGCGTAGAGGCGGCGGATCAGCAGGAACTCCAGCAGCACACCCATCGCGCCGGCCACCACGAAGGCGACCGGCAGGGCGATCAGCAGCGACCAGCCGGCCGCGGTGATGACCTGTTGCAGGACGTAGGTGGTGTAGGCCCCGGCCATGATGAACTCGCCGTGGGCCATGTTGATCACGCCCATCTGGCCGAAGGTGAGGGCCAGGCCGAGCGCGATGAGCAGCAGCACCGCGCCGATGCTGACGCCGGTGAAGAGTTGGCCGATGAGAACTGTCACGGTGCGTACTCCGAACTGCTGGTGGGGGTGGGCCCGGGCGGTCGCGCCGCCCGGGCCCACCGGGTCAGCTCAGGCCACCGGCCCACGGGTAGCTCTTGAGGTACGGATCGGGGGTGATCGGTTGTCCGGAGTTCCAGACCTCGGTGATCAGACCGTCCGCACCGACCTTGCCGACGCGTGCCGTCTTGGCGATGTGCTGGGTGGCACCGTCCACGGTGACCAGCCCCTCGGGCGCCTCGAAGGTGATGCCGTCGGACGCCTCCCTAACCTTCTCGACGTCGAAGGTGCCGGCCTTCTCGACCATCGCCTTCCACAGGTAGACCGAGACGTACGCGGCTTCCATCGGGTCGCTTGTCGGCTTGTCCGCCCCGTACTTGGCCTTGTACGCCGCGACGAACTTCTCGTTCGCCGCGCCGGGAGTGGTCTGGTAGTAGTTCCAGGCGGTGAGCTGGCCCTCCAGGTACTGGGTGCCGATGCTCTTGACCTCCTCCTCGGCGATCGACACCGACACCACAGGCATGGTGGCGGCGGTCAGCCCGGCGGACTTGTACTCCTTGAAGAACGCCACGTTGCTGTCGCCGTTGAGCGTGTTGAAGACCGCGTCCGCGCCGGAGGACTTCACCTTGTTCGTGATGGTGCCGAACTCGGTGGAGCCCAGCGGGGCGTAGTCCTCCCCCAGCACCTTCATCCCGTTGGCTTCGGCGTACGCCTTGATGATCTTGTTGGCGGTGCGCGGGAACACGTAGTCGGAGCCGACCAGGTAGAGCGAGGTGGCACCCTGGGCCTTGAGGTAGTCCAGGCCGGGGACGATCTGCTGGTTGGTCGTGGCGCCGGTGTAGAAGATGTACGGCGACTGCTCCAGGCCCTCGTACTGCACCGGGTAGAACAGCAGTGCCTTGTTCTTCTCGAACACGGGCTTCACGGCCTTGCGGCTGGCCGAGGTCCAGCAGCCGAAGACGGCCGCCACGCGGTCCTCCCGGATCAGCTTCTCGGCCTTCTCGGCGAAGGTCGGCCAGTCCGAGGCGCCGTCCTCGCCGACGGGTTCGATCTTCTTGTCGAGCACGCCCCCGGCGGCGTTGATCTCCTCGATCGCCAGCATGATCGCGTCTCGGACGGTGACCTCGCTGATGGCCATCGTGCCGGAGAGGGAGTTGAGCAGGCCCACCTTGACGGTGTCGCCGGAGACATCGGCGGCGACTCCCGCCGAGGTGTTCCCATCGGTGGTCTTGCTGCCGCACGCGGCCAGCGCGGCCGCGGCGACCAGGGTCATGGCACCCGCCAGGATGCGGCGGCCCCGGATCAGTGTCATCAAATCTCCCTGCGTCGCGTGTGACGTCAGTCAGTGCCCGGGAACGGTCGTCGGCCCCGAGTCGAAGTGCGGATCTGTCTAACTGCGGTGCGGTCCGTCGGAACATTGGCGCTGCCCGGTACGGCGGGTGGACACCGACCCGGGCGGCGATTCGGATATCGGGCAGGGAAAGCTTCGATCCGTTTCATTGCACGGATGTTTCCCAGTCCTCAATAGAGTGTTTCCGCTGGCCCGGCCGCTCTGATGGGGGCACGAAAAATGCCGGTGCATCGCCGAGGAGAATCGGCTGAATGACACCGGCACACGATTTTCAGCCGCATTCGGCTGCACTTTTCCGTCCCTCGCCGGACGGTGGTGATATCCGACGTGACGGTCGGATGCTTCACGTAGGAAGTATCTTGGCCGCCGGCCGGCGGACCTGTCAAGGCACGGTCCGGTCACGCCCCGGCGGCATCACAGTTCAGTCAGGACGGTGAAGTCCAGGCCGTCGGCCTCGGCCAGGTAGATGCGCTGGCGGACATGCCTGCGGCGCAACCGCAGCTCGCCGCGCGGCCCGTCGTACGACACCACGTCGGCGGAGGCCTCCACCGCCCGTACGTCAAGCGTGCCGGCCTTGGCGATCAGCGCGGCCAGCAACATCACACCCTCGTAGCAGGACTCCCCCAGGCTGCCCAGCGGCGGCGCCTCCAAGCCGAAGCGGCGACCGAAGCTGCCGTGGAAGTCGAGATTCTCCTGGGTCACCAGGCCGGCGAAGAAACCCGCCGTGCTGAACAGCCCCCGGGTGTTGGCGGCACCGCTGGCGAGCAGCATGTTCTCGTCCATCAGGGTGCTCAGGCGCAGACAACGCTGGTCCAGCCCGGCGCGGGCGAACGCCCGGTTGAACCGGACCGCGTCCGCGCCCACGAGCAGCATGAGCACCGCGTCGGCGTCGCTGCGTTCGATGCGCCGCAGCACCTCCGCGTAGTCGTGGGTCTCCAACGGCAGGAAGTGCTGGCCGACCACGCGTCCGCCGCTGCGCAGCGCGTACCGGTGTGCCGCCCGGGTCGTCCGGCGCGGCCAGACGTAGTCGTTGCCGACCACGAACCAGCGGCGCACCCCGAGATCCCCGGCGAGCACCCGCATCGCCGGCCACAGCTGCGCATCCGGCGTCTCGCTGGTCAGGAAGACGCCCTCGGTGCGCTCGCCCCCCTCGTACAGGGCTGTGTAGACGTACGGCACCCGGTGCGCGATGCGCGGCGCCACCGCCTGTCGTACCGAGGAGATGTGCCAGCCGGTGACGCCCTGCACCGCGCCCACCGACACCAGCGCCTCCACCTCGGCGGCCACCTCGGCCGGTGGCGCCCCGCCGTCGACCGGCACCAGCCGCAGCTCCCGGCCGAGCACGCCGCCGCGCCGGTTCAGCTCCTCGACCGCGAGCTGCGCGCAGAGTTCACAGCTCGGGCCGAACATGCCCGCCGGCCCACGCATCGGATAGACCAAGGCGATGCTGACCACGCCCCGGTCGACGGTCAGCCAGGACGCCCCGGCGGTGATGCTCTCCCCCGCCTGCGGGCGCCCGGACCCCGGTGCCGGCGCGGACATGAACACATGGTGGCCGCCGCCGCTGGTGAAGACCAGCCCTCCCCAGTCAGCGGGACATCTCGCTACGATGACACCGCAACCGCGAGGCGGGAGTGCCATGTCAGACCTTCCCGGTTCCGCAGCCGACCTGTTACCCCTGCTCACCCGCGCCGAGCGGCTGCTCTCGCGCCGGGTCGGCGGGGTGCTCGCCGCCGAGTCGCTGAGCATCGAGGCGTGGCGGGTCCTCTGCCTGCTCGCCGACGGTCTCGGGCATCCGATGAGCGAGGTCGCCGCCGAGGCGTCGCTGCCGCCCGGCACCCTGACCAAGCTGGTCGATCAACTCGTCGACCGCAACCTCGTCTTCCGCCGGATCGACCCCGTCGACCGTCGCCGCATCCGCGCCTACCTGACCGCACGGGGGCGTCGCGAGCACGAGCGGGTGGACGCCGAGATCCGCGCCGACCTGGCCGGGCTCAGCATGACGGACGACACCGACCTGGCCGGCCTCCTCGACGCCCTGATCACCCGCCTGGACTCCGGTCGCCGCACCCCAACCCCCGCCTGACCGGTTCACTGCCCGGTGCACCCGCCCCGACCAGAAGTGCAAGATCCGCGGGGCGGGGTAGCGGGTCAGCCGCCGTTGACGGGGCGGAACTGCGGGACGGAGTGGCGGGCGCGGGGGGTGCGGTTGGTGGTGGGGCCGACGGCGTCGAACATGGTCCGGCCGAGGACCGCGTGGGCGCGTACGGCCGGGTGGGTGCCGCCGTAGTTGTCCAGGTCGCCGAGAGAGTCGGCGAAGAAGGCGTACGTCAGGGTGGGCGCGCCGGTCGCGTCGAAGATGACGCCGGCCTCGTGCCGCGCCGCGCCCGAGGAGTCGTAGTCCGCGCCGTACTTGGTGGCGACCCGGCTGCGTTCCGCCGAGGACATGTCGCGGCGGATCCCGTCGTGGTAACCGTTGATCCAGCGCAGGATGCCGAGCAGGAAGTCACTCGACCGGGCCGACAGCAGGGTCTTGTTGGCCAGCCGCCACAACAGGTCATGGGTCTCGCGCGGAGTGGTCACCCCGAGGAAGAACCGGTTCGGGTTGGCCACCGGCTCGACCCGGGTGTGCGTGAAGCCCTTGGCCGCCAGGATCTCGTTGATCTCCAGTGCCGGCACCACCCGGCCGCACATCCGTACGGCCGTGTTGTCGGAGACGAGCAGCATCGCGGTGAGGAAATTCGCCACAGTGACCTCGTCGCCCCAGACCGTCTGGAGGAAGTAGATCCCGCTGCCGCCGAGAATGATGTCGGCGCTCAGGTCGAGCCGCTGGTCAAGTCGCAGCTCGCCGCGGTCGATCTTGTCCATGACCGCCACCGCGACCGCCAGCTTCTGCACGCTGTACCCGTGCGTCACCCGGTCGGCGTCGTCGGCGATCACGGTCCGGAGGGCCCCGCTGGCGTCGAGCATCGCGACGTGCGAACGCCACACCCCGCCGGCCCGGGCCTTCTGCTGCCGGTACGTCCGGCGAATCACCTCTCGCGGCGGCACCCTCTCGATGCCCGCTGTGGTGCCGTCAGCCGGCGCGGCCACCGCACCGGACGGCGTCGCCGCCAACGTCACAGCTGCCGCACCGAATCCGATCGCGGCCCGACGACTGACCCGCTTGGTCATTGCCTCTCCCCAGGGTTTCCGCTGCCACCGGCGACCGCCGGCACCTGACCCACCCTGCCACATGTCCACAAAGGACACTTGCCGAGACCGGACCGCTCAGAGCGCGCTTATCGTCTCCGGCGCCCGTTCCCGACGGGACAGTGCCCGCACCACCGCGAGCGGACCGTGCCGCCAGGCCGCGATCCGGGTGAGCAGGTCAGTTGTCAGTTCGGTGGCGGCGGCCGGCATCTCGGGCGTCGGCAGGCCCAGGCTGACCGCCAGATCATCGGTGTGCACCACCAGCTCCAACAGCCGGGTCAGCAGGAAGTCGTCGACGGCCAGTCCCCAGTCGCCGAGGTCGACGATCCGGTACGGCGGCTGCGCCGGCACCGTACGGCGCAGCTTCGCCAGAACCCCGTCCACCTCCACGGCGAGCTGGGCGGCGTCGGTCTCGGTGGCGGCCCGTTCACCCCGTTCGCGGATGTCGGTGTTGTCCGCCTCCTCCGCGCCGGTGGTGACCCAGCCACTGCCGGTGAAGTGCGCCAGGACGTCGATCGCGGTTTGCCCGGGCGGCGCGTCGAGCAGCTCCGAAGTCCGGGTGATCTGGTTGGCGAGGTGCCGGGCCAGCCCGCCGGTCGAGTAGTACGGCAGGGCGCTCGGCGTCGTCCAGCGCTCCGCCAGCACCGGCGTACGCAGCAGCGAGGCGGCGACGTCGGCGGCGGCGAGGTAGGCGCTCCGGGTGGTGACGTCCTGGGACAACAGGCCCGGGTCGACGCGCAGGCCGAGGTCCGGCTGTCCCAGCCAGTCCAGTCGGGCCGAGGTCCGCTCGGCGTGTTCGGTCAGCAGCAGCCGCACGCGGTACGCGGCCAGCAGCATCGCCTGCAGGGAGTCCACCCCGAACGCGGCGTCGACCGCACCGTCGGCCAGCCCTTCGATCTGGAACGGGCAGCACCAGTCACCGCCCGGCAGCGGGTCGGGGTGCGGCTTGCCGAAACGGACGACCAGCTCCGACGTGCCGTCGTCAGGAAGAACCATCGCGATCCGCCGCTCGGCGACGACCTCACCCAACTCGTACAACCTCACGCTCCTCTCCCCCGGCCGAGGCAGCGATGGTATCCGTCGCGGTGTCGGGTTCGAGGTACTCCCGCAGGGTGTGCGCGTCCGGCGCGGTTGCGCTCCACAGGGTCGCCGGGCCGCCGGCCAGCGGCAGTCGGGCCCGCGTACCGCACACCGCAGCCGACTGCGCCGGTCGGGCCGGGTCCACGATCAGCAGCGAACCCGTAGCGGACGCGCCGGCCAACACCGTCGGTCCGGCCCAGCCGGCGGCGTTCGGCCCGACCGCCAGGGACTGCCGCAGCAGCGGCCGATCGTCCAGGTCGACCCAGGTGTTGATCTCCATGTTGCCGGGCTGCTCGCCGTGACGCCCGCAGATCAGCTCGTCCCGCCAGTGCAGGGTGCCCCCCGCCGCGACGGCCACCTGCGAGTCCGCGACGTGCGCGCAGCCGGCCGCCGCGACCAGTTGCTCGGGCAGCCAGAACAGGGCCGCCCGCTCGGCGACGGTGGCCCGGACCAGCGTCCGGGACACCGCGCCGGGGCGGCCCGGCAGCGCGACGGACG
Organism: Micromonospora sediminimaris; assembly: GCF_016863575.1. NCBI lineage: Bacteria > Bacillati > Actinomycetota > Actinomycetes > Micromonosporales > Micromonosporaceae > Micromonospora > Micromonospora sediminimaris. The sequence goes on along the minus strand of NZ_BOPD01000011.1, from coordinate 104,644 downwards.
CCGCCACCGTGTGCACACGGACCACCGCGCCGGGGCCGACCTCGACGTCCAGCCGCAGGTCGTCACCGGCGAGCGGACCGGCCGCTCCGCCGACGACGTACACCGTGACACCACCGCCGGGGGCCGGTACCTGGCGCAGCAGCAGCGGGCTCTCGCCGCGCAGTTCGGCCAGCACGGTCTGGCCGCGCCGGTCGACGCGGGCCACCAGCCGGGCGGTGGCCCGCATCAGGCCTGCCCGGCGGGTACCGGGCCGGCCGGCGTGGACTGCGCGGCCCGGTGGTGGGCCAGTTCGTGACGGATCCAGGCGGCGACCTGGGTCGCCAGGGGATCCTCGCTGATGGACTGGAACACCGTCGGCAGGTCGCCCCGACGGGCCCGGGCGTCGCGGTCCATCACGGACAGGTCGGCACCGACCATCGGCGCCAGGTCGGTCTTGTTGATGACCAGCAGGTCGGCCGCGGTCACCCCGGGGCCGCCCTTGCGGGGCACCTTGTCCCCGCCGGCCACGTCCACCACGAAGATCTGCCGGTCCACCAGGCCCCGGCTGAACGTGGCGGTCAGGTTGTCGCCACCGCTCTCCACCAGAACCAGGTCCAACGGGCCCAACGCGTCGGTCAGCTCGTCGACGGCGTCGAGGTTGGCGCCGATGTCGTCGCGGATGGCGGTGTGCGGGCAGCAGCCCGTCTCCACCGCCCTGATCCGGGTCGGATCGAGCACCCCGGCGCGCTTGAGGAAGTCGGCGTCCTCGGTGGTGTAGATGTCGTTCGTCACCACACCGAGGCGCAACTCGTCGGCGAACGCCCGGCACAGCGCCGCGACCAGCGCGGTCTTGCCGGAGCCGACCGGGCCGCCAATGCCGACCCGCAACGCCCGCGCGGCAGTCGGTAGCGGGGCGTGCGGGTCGACCCCCGGCTCGGGGTGGGTGTGGGGAACGGACTCGTCGTGATCGAATTCAGGACGCAAAGAGACGCACCTCCCAGGTGACGTGAGCTTCGGCATGGATGTCGGCGAGTGGAGCGGCGGCGGCGGGCAGCCGCTCCGGTGGTTCCTCGGCGGCGCGGGCCGCCCGCGCCGCGGTGGCGTCGCAGGTGCCGGCGAGCCGCACCAGCAGGGCCTGCACCTGGTACGGGTCGAGGCCGAGCAGGCGTACGGCGGCACTGGCCGAGCCGGTCACCGTCGCGTGGGCGGCGACCGTGGCAACCTGTCCGGGGTTGAGACCGGCGGCGGCACCGACCAGCCCCAGCACCAGCGGCTGGTGTGGCCCGTCCGGCGCGGCGGGCAGGTCGTCGAAGGTGGCCTGCGGCCAGATCCGGCGGCCGGCTCGCAGCAGTGCGCGGCCCTGCCGGCGGGACACCGACCGCTGCGCGGGCGAGGCGGTCCGGGCGTCCAGTTCGGCGTCGAGTCGGGCCAGCGCGGCGGAGCGGCCGGCCGACCACGCCACGCCACGGGCCGCCGCCGCGAACGCCGCCGTGACCAGTCCCGCAGTGGCCAGCCGACCCCGCAGGTACTCCGCCAGGGTGTCCAGATCGGTCACCCGGCCGGCGGCGACGGCCGCCTCCAATCCGGCCGAGTGGGCGTGCGCGCCGGCCGGGAACCGCCCGTCGGCGAGGAGCAGCAGCATCGTCGGGGTGGCCATCAGAACAGGAAGTACCGCTGGGCCATGGGCAGTTCGGTCACCGGATCCGGCTCCACCACCACGCCGTCGATCCGGACGGTGAAGGTGTCCGGGTCGACCTCGATGCGCGGTAGGGCGTTGTTCTCCGGCAGGTCGGTCTTGCCGCGCGACCGTACGTCGGCCACCGGCACCACCCGACGCCGCACGTCCAACCGCAGCCCGGCCTCCACCGCGGCGGGTGCCACGAACGCCAGGCTGGTGGCGGCAGCCGCGCCGCCGTACGCCCCGAACATCGGCCGGGGCAGCATCGGCTGCGGCGTGGGGATCGAGGCGTTCGCGTCACCCATCTGCGCGTACGCGATCATGCCGCCCTTGATGACCAGGTGCGGTCGTACGCCGAAGAAAGCCGGCTCCCACAGCACCAGATCGGCGAGCTTGCCCGGCTCCACCGACCCGATCTCGTGATCGAGTCCGTTGGCCATGGCCGCGCAGATGGTGTACTTCGCGACGTACCTACGGGCCCGGTGGTTGTCGGCGGCGCCGTCGCCGGGCAGGGCGCCCACCCGCGCCTTCATCACGTGTGCGCTCTGCCAGGTACGCAGCACGATCTCTCCGATCCGCCCCATCGCCTGCGAGTCGGAGCCGATGATGGAGATCGCCCCGAGGTCGTGCAGCAGGTCCTCGGCGGCCATGGTGGACGGTCGGATCCGGCTCTCGGCGAACGCCAGGTCCTCCGGCACGGCCGGGTTGAGATGGTGGCAGACCATCAGCATGTCGAGGTGCTCGGCGAGGGTGTTGCGGGTGTACGGGCGGGTCGGGTTGGTCGACGACGGCAGCACGTTCGGCTCACCGGCGACGGTGATGATGTCCGGCGCGTGCCCGCCGCCGGCCCCCTCGGTGTGGTACGAGTGGATCGCCCGGCCGCCGATGGCGCGCAGGGTGTCGGCGACGAATCCGGCCTCGTTGAGCGTGTCGGTGTGGATGGAGACCTGCACGCCGGAGGCGTCGGCGACCCGCAGGCAGGCGTCGATCGCCGCCGGGGTGGTGCCCCAGTCCTCGTGCAGCTTGAACCCGCCGGCCCCGGCCCGCAACTGCTCCCACAGCGCCTCCTCCGAGACGGTGTTGCCCTTGCCGAGCAGCAGCACGTTGACCGGGAACGTGTCGAGGGCCTCGTGCATCCGGGCCAGGTGCCAGGCGTTCGGGGTGACGGTGGTGGCCCGGGTGCCCTCCGCCGGGCCGGTGCCGCCGCCGACCAGGGTGGTGACTCCGCTGGCGAGCGCCTCGGCGACCAGTTGTGGGCAGATGAAGTGCACGTGGGTGTCGACCGCCCCGGCGGTGAGAATCCGGCCGTTGCCGGCGATCACCTCGGTGGCCGGGCCGATGACCAGATCCGGATGGACACCGTCCATGGTGTCCGGGTTGCCGGCTCGGCCAAGCGCGACGATCCGCCCGTCGCGCAGCCCGACGTCGGCCTTGACCACCCCCCAGTGGTCGAGGACGACCGCACCGGTGATCACGGTGTCCAGGGCGCCCTCGGCGCGGGTGGCCCGGGACTGACCCATCGACTCGCGAATCACCTTGCCGCCGCCGAAGACCGCCTCGTCACCGCCGGCACAGTGGTCGTGCTCGATCTCGATCAGCAGGTTCGTGTCGGCCAGCCGGATCCGGTCTCCGGTGGTCGGCCCGTAGAGGGCCACGTAGCGGTTCCGCTCCACGATGCTCACGCCTTCCGTCCTTCGTCCAGCGCTCCGGCGCACTCGCCGCGCAGGCCCGGCACGATCCGCGCGCCACCCAGCGGCACCAGGTCCACCCGGCGGCTCACGCCCGGCTCGAACCGCACCGAGGTGCCGGCCGGTACCGCGAGCCGCTGCCCCCAGGCGGCGTCCCGGTCGAAATCCAGCGCCGGGTTGGCCTCGGCGAAGTGGTAGTGCGACCCGACCTGCACCGGCCGGTCACCGGTGTTGACCACCAGCAGCGTGGTCACCGGCCGGCCGACGTTGATCTCGACAGGCCCGTCCGCCGGCAGGATCTCCCCGGGGATCACGGGATCGGGTGGTGCACAGTCACCAGTTTGGTGCCGTCCGGGAACGTCGCCTCCACCTGCACCTCCCCCAGCAACTCGGGGATGCCGTCCTGCACGTCGTCCCGGCTGAGCACGGTGCGTCCGGCGGCCATCAGGTCGACCACGGACGCACCGTCGCGTGCCCCTTCGAGCAGGAAGGCGGTGATCACCGCGACGGCTTCCGGATAGTTGAGACGCAGGCCGCGCTCGCGGCGACGTCGGGCGACGTCGGCCGCCACGTGGACGAGCAGGCGGTCCTGCTCGTGAGGGGTGAGATACACGGGTGCTCCCGGTGGATGTCCGCGCTCCCGACGCCGCCGGCCCGGCGCCTCGACGCGCCGCCGCACGGTTCGGGGTTCGCCCGCCGGCCCGACCCGCCACGCGCATCGGGCCTGGGAGTTCCACCCTCCCGGCCCACGTGACGGATCACCGGCGGTGGCTTCTCGGATGCGGACCGCACCGCCCACCGCTCAGCAGACCGTAAGGGATCACGCGCTTCCCCGGCAACACCCAACCGGCGTACGCCCCGGGTGGGAGGTCGGCGTGCCGGGGGTCGGGGTGAGGGTGGTCATAACGGGTGGACGCTGGGCGGTCAGCGGCTGCTAGCCTCGGCCGCAGGTCATGAGTGCCAGCGCCAAGCCCCGGCTCGCTGGCCGGCAACCCTCCACCGCGCAGGGGTGCCCCGGGTGAGGACCAGGCATCGGAGCGTTCTCCGGTGCAAGCGTGGCCTGGGTTCCCAGGTCATCACGACCTTGAGGAGAACCATGTCGTACCGCAGCCGACCCGCCGTGGCCCGCCCGGGCCTGACCCGACGCCGCCACGTCGACATGATGCGGGTGTGCAGCGCCGCGTGTAGCTGACCGCGTCGCCGCCGGTCACCGACGCTTCGGCTGACCGGGACCTGTTTTCGCTCCGTCATCGAACCCCATCCCAGCGGTCCGCCCTGCGGCGGACCGTCGGTGTGGCACGTCCGTGCCCGCCGCCGCTCGACCAGGAGACACCTGTGCGATTCCTTCCCACCCTGACCCGCGCCGCCGCCGTCGGCGTCGCCGCGATCCTCGGCGCCGCCACCCTGACCGCCTGCGGCTCCGACTCCGCCGGCAGTACCGCCGACAACCCGTACGGCCTGCTCCAACCGGGGGTGCTGCGGGCCGGCACGCTCACCGACGCCCCACCGAACGTCTACCTGAAGGACGGCAGGTTCACCGGCTTCGACAACGATCTGCTGGTCGCCGCCGCCGACAAGCTCGGCCTGACTGTGGAGTTCGTCGGCACCGACTTCTCCGCCCTGCTCGCCCAGGTCGGCAACCGGAAGTTCGACGTCGGCAGTTCCTCGATCACCATCACCGAGGCGCGGAAGAAGACCGTGGACTTCGGCAACGGGTACGACTTCGGCTACTTCGGGCTCGACGTGCCCGCCGGGTCGGCGCTTACCAGCTTCGACGAGCTGCCCGGCAAGCGGGTGGTGGTCGTGCAGGGCACCGTCCAGGACGACTACGCCACGAACAAGGGCCTCGACCCGGTGCGGGTGCCCGACTACAACGGCGCGATCAACCAGCTCAAGGCCGGTACCGCCGATGCCTGGATCGCCCCCGCCGAGATCGGCGAGAAGACCGCCGCGGACAGCGGCGGCAAGATCACGGTGGCGGCGAAGGAACTCAGCCCGGCACCGACGGCGTACGCCTTCGCCAAGGGCAACGACGCGCTGCGCGAGGCGCTGAACCGGGCCCTCGACGAGCTGATCGCCGACGGCACCTGGACCCGGTTGCAGGAGCAGTACTACCCGGGCCGGCCGATCCCGGCCGACTTCACCCCGGGCAGTGGTGACGTGTCGGCTCCGGCCGCTTCCTGACGGTAGGAGCACGAGCGAGCAGGGCGGAGGTTGACCGTGGATCCGTTGCGCACCCTGTGGGAGACGTTCTTCGACTGGGAGTCGATGCGTGAGGCGCTACCCGAGATGCTCACCGTCGGGTTGCCCAACACGCTGATCCTGGCGGTCACCGCCGCCCTGCTCGGCTCGGCGCTGGGCATCCTGCTCGCGGTCGCGGGCATCTCGCGTACCCGCTGGCTGCGGTGGCCGGCGCGGGTCTGGACCGACGTGTTCCGGGGCCTGCCGGCGGCGGCGACGATCCTGCTGATCGGTGTCGGCCTGGCCCCGCTGGGCATGCAGGTGTGGGGGCCGAACCCGTACCCGTTGGGCATCCTGGCGCTGTCGCTTATCGCGTCGGCGTACCTCGGGGAGATCTTCCGCTCGGGTATCCAGTCGGTGGAGGCCACCCAGTTGGAAGCGGCCCGCGCGCTGGGCTTCTCCTGGCGCGAGGCGATGCGGAGGGTGATCATCCCGCAGGGCATCCGGCGGATCCTGCCGGCCTGGGTCAACCAGCTCATCGCCCTGATCAAGGACTCCAGCCTGGTCTACTTCCTCGGCCTGCTGGCCAGTCAGCGCGAGCTGTTCCGGATCGGTCAGGACTACGCGGCCAACACCGGCAACCAGTCGGCGCTGCTGCTGGCCGGGCTGTTCTACCTCGCGCTGACCGTGCCGCTGACCCACGCCGTCAACTGGATCGACAAGCGACTGCGGCACGGCCGGCCGGAGGCCGGGCCCACCGACGACCCCGACGACCTGGACCTGGCGCTGCCCGGCGCAGCCGGAGGCAACCAACGATGAACACCTCGGTCAGCCTGAGCCTGCGCGACGTGCACCTCGCCTTCGGGCGTCACCGGGTGCTGCGCGGGGTGGACCTGGACGTGGCGCGCGGCGGCACCGCGTGCGTCATCGGCCCGTCCGGGTCGGGCAAGTCCACCCTGCTGCGTACCGTCAACCGGCTCCTCGAACCGGACCGGGGCGACGTGCTGCTGGACGGGCGCAGCGTGCTGCGCGACGACCCGGACGCCCTGCGGCAGCGGATCGGCATGGTGTTCCAGCAGTTCAACCTCTTCCCGCACATGAGCGTGCTGCGCAACATCACCCTGCCGCTGCGCCGCATCCGCAGGCTCGGCGAGGACGAGGCGGTGGCCCGGGCCCGGGCTGAACTCGACCGGGTCGGCCTGGCCGCCAAGGCCGACGCCCGGCCCGCTCACCTGTCCGGCGGGCAGCAGCAGCGGGTCGCCATCGCACGGGCCCTGGCCATGCAGCCTCAGGTGATGCTCTTCGACGAGGCCACCTCCGCGCTCGACCCGGAACTGGTCAAGGGGGTGCTGGCGCTGATGGCGGAGCTGTCCGCCCAGGGCATGACGATGGTGGTGGTGACCCACGAGATGGGTTTCGCCCGCCAGGTCGCCGACACCGTCGCCTTCATGGACGCCGGGGTGGTGCTGGAGGCCGGCGACCCGCAGTCACTCTTCGAGTCGCCGCAACATCCCCGACTGCGCCGCTTCCTGTCCCAGGTGCTGTGAGACGGACGCGAGCGCGTCGAACATCACCCTCCGGCACACGCCTGCATGCACCTTGCGTTGCAGTGACGCGCCGTCCGGTCGCCCCGGCAGGCTCCGCAACCTCGGCTTCTAACGCCCGGTATAGGCTGTCGCTCGAATCTGCAACATCCAACTCCACCGGGAGGTCTACGTTGAGCGACCGGGTCATCGACAACCCGATCATCAACTCACCGTACGGCCGGCCCACCCGCCACTTCGCCTTCGACCGGGACGGCATCACCGACCGGATCGAGGAGCAGCGGCGACCGTCGAGCTTCTTCATCCCGGTGCCCCGACCTCGCAAGCGGGGGCAACAGCTTGAGTTGCAGGTCTTCACCGAAGACGACATCAAGCCCAACAAGCAGGTCAACGACGTGCGGGAACGCGTCGACGCGTGGCGGGAGGCAAGTTGGCCCAACGTCACACCTGTGACCCGCCGCCTGCTGGAGTACTGGAGCGATCCGGAGCGGGACAACAAGATCCTGTTCTGTCAGCGTGAGGCGGTCGAGACGGCTATCTTCCTTGCCGAGGGCGCGACCAAGTGGCAGGGCAGCTGGATCAACAACGATCTGGACGCGCACAACGCCGAGCACAACAACGGTCTGCCACGAGTCGCCCTCAAGATGGCGACCGGCACCGGCAAGACGGTTGTGATGGCCATGTTAATCGCCTGGCAGACGATCAACAAGGTCCATGCACGGTACGACAAGACGTTCGCCAAGCGCTTCCTGGTGGTGACTCCCGGCCTCACCATCCGTGACCGGCTGCGGGTCCTCCTGCCGGAGGATCCGGGTAACTACTACCGCGAGCGCGATCTGGTGCCGGCCGAGTTCGCCGACGATCTCGGCCAAGCGAAAATCGTCATCACCAACTTCCACGCCTTTCAACTCCGCGAAACTCGCTTCGGCCGCAACGCGACCGGAAACACCAAGGCCCTGGTGGCACCCGGTCGACCTGACCCGTTCCGGGAAACCTCGGCCCAGATGGTCAGCCGGGTACTACGCGAGCTTGGCGGCTCGTCTGAGATCGTCGTCTTCAACGACGAGGCACATCACTGCTACCGGGGACGTGCCGGTGAGCCGGAGCCGGACGCCGACACGGTCGAGAATCTGCGCGGCGACGAGCGAAAAGAGGCCGCCGACCGGGCCGAGGATGCCCGGATCTGGTTCAGCGGCCTGGAAGCGGTCCGTGCGAAGGTCGGCATCAAGAGGGTGTACGACCTGTCCGCGACCCCCTTCTTCCTGGCCGGATCCGGCTACCGGGAGGGCACTCTTTTCCCCTGGGTGGTCAGCGACTTCTCGCTTATCGACGCCATCGAGGCCGGCATCGTAAAGATCCCCCGGGTGCCGGTCGACGACGACCGGGTCGCCAACCGCGTGACCTACCTGAACCTCTGGCAGGAGATCCGGGATTCGTTGCCCAAGGGTGGACGCCGGTCCAACCAGGACTTCACCGCCGCGGATCTGCCCGGCGCGCTGACCGCCGCCCTGCACAGCCTCTACGGCTCCTACGTGTCGGCCTTCGAGGCTTGGGAGAAGTCAGAGGCCGCAGCGCACGGGCAACCGCCTCCGGTGTTCATCGTCGTCTGTAGCAACACGACTATCTCGAAGGCTGTCTACGAGTGGATCGGCGGCTACGACCGTGAGCAGGGCGGTCACCTGTTGCCGACCGCCGGACAGCTACCCCTGTTCAGCAACGTGGCGGATGGGCAGTGGCTGCACCGGCAGCGAACGATCCTCGTCGACGCAGCAGAGTTCGAGTCCGGCAGCCTGTCACCGGAGTTCCGCCGCACGGCGGCCCGTGAGATCGCCGAGTTCAAACAGGAGTACGCGGACCGCTTCCCAGGCCGGAGCGCGGACGACATTGGCGACGCGGAACTGATGCGGGAGGTGATGAACACCGTCGGCAAACCGGGGAAGCTCGGTGAGCCGGTGCGGTGTGTCGTCAGCGTCTCCATGCTGACGGAGGGCTGGGACGCCAACACGGTCACCCACATCCTCGGGGTGCGGGCCTTCGGCACTCAACTGCTGTGTGAGCAGGTGGTCGGCCGGGGCCTGCGGCGACGCTCGTACGTTGCTGACGAGGACGGCATGTTCACCCCCGAGTACGCGGATGTCTACGGGGTTCCGTTCCAGTTCATCCCCACGGTGGCCGTGTCCCGTGAGTTGCCGATGAAGCCGGTTCGCAACGTGCGGGCCGAGCCGGACCGGGATGCGGCAAAGCTAGAGATCACCTTTCCGCGGGTGGTCGGTTACCACCTGGAGATACCTGACGCGCCGCTGGTCGGCGACTTCTCGGATCCCGACTTGAAGATGATCCTGTCTCGGCAGGACCTGCCGACAAAGACCATGGTGGCGGGGCAGGTCGGCGAGGAGGACGTGCACGACCTTGAACGGTTGAAGGGCCTCCGTGGACAGTTCGTGGCCTACCGGTTGGCCAGCGAAGTGCTCAAGCGCAAGTTGCTCACCACGGACGGTGACCTGCGGCCGTGGTACTTCCCGCAGGTGCTGGAGATCGCTCAACAGTGGCTTCGCCGCTGCGTCGACCTCCGGGACGACCAGGCGATCGGCCTGATCCTGCTGCGGGAGGCCGAGGCGGTAGAGAAAATCGGGCAGTCGATCACGTGGCAGGGAGGCCGGCGGGAACGCTGGGTGCTGCCGGTGCTGCGGACGGCGGATCCGATCGGCACCACTGCGAGCGTGGACTTCCGGACAACCAGGGAGGTCTGGCCAACGGATCCTCGGCGGTGCCAGGTCAATCTCGTGACGCTCGACGGCAAGGATGGCAACGCCTGGGAGCGGGCGGTCGCCCAGGCCATCGAGTCGCTGCCGGAGGAGCAGGTCGCCGCGTACGTCCGCAACGACCACCTCGACTTCTTCATCCCGTACGAGCACGCCGGGCGGAGCCGGCGGTTCTACCCGGACTTCCTGGTCAAGTTGGCCGATGTCGGTGACGGGATAGCCCGCACCCTGATTGTCGAGGTGTCCGGCGGTCGCAAGTCACAGTCCGAGGCTGCGCAGAAGGCGTGGGCCGCCCGCAATCTCTGGGTGCAGGCGGTCAACAACAGTGGCCGGTTCGGGCGCTGGAGCTTCTGCGAACTTCGAGACCCGACCACCGCCAAGCGAGACCTTCGACCCGCCATAGATGCGCTGTTCGCCCTGCAAGGCGCGGCGGCGCTCACCGATGCCGTATCCGCCGAGGAGGAGCTGGTCTGATGCCCCCGAGGAGCCGCAAGCCCGCCGTCAGCAACGTGCCGGTGCAGGCGATCGCGCACCCGACGGACCGGCGAGTGCACATCCCGACGGCGGACGGCCAGGAGTTCGTCTCGCCCGACGCCGCCCGGATCGAGCAGGTCAAGAAGGAGCGCGATCCGAGCCTGGACCCACAGCTCGTCTGGATCGGCAAGGAGGAACAGGACGCCGAAGACCTGGTGGTCGAGGCTCCACCGATCTACATCCAGGAAAAAATCGCCCCACGCACCCTGGTCGAGGAGTTGCGCAGGGCCAGCGAGAAGTCCCGCCCTCGTGAGAACGAGCAGCTCGGCCTCTTCGCCGACGACTACGCCGACTTCGACGGGCTGGACGACTGGCAGTCGGTCGAGTATTACCAACACGAGGCCAACTGGTCCAACCGCATGATCCTCGGCGATTCCCTGCGCGTCATGGCGTCGCTCGCCGAGAAGGAGCGACTACGCGGCAAGGTCCAGATGATCTATATCGACCCGCCGTACGGCATCAAGTTCGGCTCCAACTGGCAGATGTCAGCACGCAAGCGGGACGTCAAGGACGGCAACCTCGCCGATGTCACCCGTGAGGTCGAGCAGATCAAGGCGTTCCGTGACACCTGGGAACTGGGCATCAACTCCTACCTGGCGTACCTGCGCGACCGCCTGATCATCGCCCGCGATCTGCTCACCGAGTCCGGCAGCGTCTTCGTCCAGATCGGCGACGAGAACGTCCACCTCGTCCGCTGCCTCCTCGACGAAGTCTTCGGCCCCGACAATTTTGTGTCGCTAATCAGTTTTGTTACTACTAGTGGATTCGATTCGAGCACTCTGGCAAGGGCCGGCGACTACATAGTTTGGTACGCCCGATCTACGAATCATACAAAGGTCCGCCGTGTTTGGCAGGAGGCGGATCGCAACCCTGGGGGTTCCTACCGATGGTTAATGCTGCCGGACGGCCGCTACCGCAGCATGACGTCCGCAGAACTTGCCGGAAGCGCACCCCTCCCCGCCAGCGCTAAGCTGTACGCACCGGGCGACCTTCAATCGCAGAACCCTGCGGGCGTGGATCAGCCATTTGAGTACCAGGGCAAGACCTACCGACCCATGGCAACTTCCCACTGGAAGGCGAATTATCCGGACGGGATGAACCGCCTAAAGTGGGCTGGCCGGATCCACGCCGCAAAGAACTCCTTGCGCTATGTAAGGTATGCAGAAGACTTCCCGTTGAGATCAGTCAACAATATGTGGACCGATACAGGGACCGGGAACTTTACCGACGATAAGGTCTACGTAGTTCAGACCAACACCAAGGTGGTTGAGCGGTGCATGTTGATGTGCACCGATCCGGGGGATCTGGTGTTGGACCCAACCTGCGGTTCTGGGACGACTGCGTATGTGGCTGAGCAGTGGGGGCGGCGGTGGATCACCATCGACACCTCGCGGGTGGCGATCACGCTTGCCCGCCAGCGGCTGGTCGGTGCGAAGTATCCTGCCTACCTGCTCGCTGACTCTGTCGAGGGTCGGGCCAAGGAGCGGGAATTGTCCGGTGGCGAGGTGCCTCCCACACCGCCCGGTAACGACATCCGCAAGGGCTTCGTCTACGAACGCGTCCCGCATGTGACGCTCAAGTCCATCGCCAACAACCCGGATATCGAGGAGGGCATGAGCCGCAAGGAGATCGACGCGGCGATCGCCCGTCACGCCGAGACCGAACTGCTTTACGACCGGCCCTACGAGGACAAGAAGCGTATCCGCGTGGCCGGCAGGTTCACCATGGAGAGCCTGTCGCCGCATCGGCCCGCAACCTTCTCGGTTGGCGAGGAGCAGGCCAACGGGACCGATGTCAACGCCTATGTCAAAACGATCCTGGACAACCTGGCAAAGGCCGGGGTACAGAACGGCTGGCGTAACGAGCGGCTGGAGTTCGCCTCACTGAATCCCTACCCCGGCAAGTTCGTCCACGCCGAGGCTGCGCGACGTAACGACGACGAGGGAACGTCAGCGCGGATCGCGGTTAGCGTCGGCCCGCAGTACGGCACAGTGGACGCCGACTGGGTCAAGGACGCGGCCCGGGAGGCTCTCAAGGGTGTCGGTTTTGACCTACTGCTGGTGTGCGCGTTCGGCTTCGATGGGCGGGCCAGCGATGCCGCCGGTGAGTTCGCTCCGGAGGGCAACGACTTTGCCACCGTCGCGGAGCAGCGGCAGCTCGGTCGCCTTCCCGTCCTGCTGGTTCGGATGAACGCGGACCTGGCGATGGGCGACACCCTGCTCAAGAAGACCGGGACGGCCAACCTGTTCACGGTTTTCGGTGAGCCGGACATTGCCATCGACCCGGCGCCGGAGGATGGGCTCGTCGTCGAGATCCGCGGTGTCGATGTCTACAACCCCACCACTGGCGAACTGCGGCCGGACCACGGCGTCGCAGACATCGCCCTGTGGATGATCGACACCGACTACAACGAGGAAGAGTTCTTCGTACGCCACATATACTTCGCCGGCAAGGAGGGCAAGCCGGACGGGCTGGACCCATACTCCCGACTGCGCAAGGCACTCCGCGCGCAGATCGACGAGTCGGCCTGGGAGAGCCTCTACGGCCACCGCTCACGTCCGTTCACCCGGCCCGGGTCAGGGAAAATCGCTGTGAAGGTGGTCAATCACTATGGCGACGAGGTGGTCAAGGTCTACGAGGTCTGAGCTGACGAGTACCCGTACTCGGCCAACCGGTCTCGGGCAATGTCCAGTTCCTCGTCGGTGAACAGCCCGGCGAACCGGTCTTGCAGCACGACGGCCTCCACGGAGAGGTCGAGCCGGCCCTTCTCCCAGAGGGCGGTGAAGCCGCTAGAAACCGACCCCGCCCGGATCAACCTTCGGGCTGCTTCCAGTCCGCCTACTTCCTGCACCATTTGCAGGAAGTAGGCAGCGTTGTAGCCTGCCTCCTTCTTGGCCTTCCGGTACACATCCAGCATCGCGCTGTGGAACTCAGCAGCGACTTTCGGGTCCTGCTCATCAGAGGCTCGTCGATGAGGCCCGGTCGGACTTCGATGTGGCTGCGAGACCACACGGGGTTTGCTAGCGGACCGGGACGGTGGACGGTAGGCCGGGTTGCGGGTCATTGCGACGTGGTCGCCCAGATCCGTGTTGAGACGCTGCGGACGAGGCAGGGCGCTCGCCACCAGTGCCCGGGTCAGCGCAGGATAGATGTCGCCAAGCGTCAGCAGCGGTCCACAACCCGGGATGCCCTCTCGTAGTGTCTTCACCAACTCGCCGGTAAATGCGGTGAAGCGTGCGCCGACCGGCGCGACTGCTGTCTCGTGAGCAGGTGCCGACGCCAAGGTGTAGGTGCCGCGGATGTCCAGCTTTCCGCCGACCGCCGAGGCTGTGCCCGACATCGCTTCGACGGCGTGCCCTGAGAAGCAGCAGTCCAGAATTAGGATTCGATTGTCGGCAGGGCTTTCGGCCAGTGCGGACCGGAGCCAGGTCATCGGTACGCCAGAGTAGTGAACCCGGTAGGGATCGGGGTCGGTGATCTCGACGGCCAGAAACAGCTCACCGTGCCTGCTGAGCACCCCGTGGCCCGCGTAGTACAGCACTAGCGTGTCCAGCGCTTCGTTGACCACGGCGTCAATCGCATCTCCGACCTGCTTTGGAGTTGCCGGGTCGGTCAGCACCCGGCAGCCTGACGGATCGAGGCCACCCATGGCCGGATCGGTGAGGGCGTCGGCCAACGCCTGTACGTTGTTGACGGTCGCTGGAAGGTCGTGCAAGCCTTCGTGCGAGAAGCGCGACGACCCGATGAGCAGGGCCCGCGATGCTTGTCGCTCCGGGAGCCTCGCGTTCATGACACCTTCCGATCGGAGGTGAGGGTGTCGTACAGCTCTTTGACTGAGGCTGCGTTACTGGCCTCGACCTCGACCCTTTGAAGGGTCTCCCCCGTTTCGGCGGCGACGAACTCCACGCTGATCCGAGCGCGCCGCGACTGCAACCAGGTATTAAGGGCACCTGCCAGCACGGCAGCCGCACCACCGCTGCTGAGCGCGACAGAAATGATCTCCACGGCACCGCCCATCTCGTGCGGGCCGGGTTGGCGAGGAAGCGTCTGCACCCTGCCACGGAGTTCATCTGTGCGCTGAAGCCAACTGAACAGCGAATACACGTCGCCTGGCCTGCCGTCGAGCAGAGACATTTTGATCAACGCCATGTCGTTCATTATCTAGTAAGGCTAGATGAAGGTCAGCCACCACCCGGCGATGTCGTTCCTGAGTCGACGCGATCTCGATCATCGGGAAATGCGAGGAATTCCCACGTCATTACTTCGGCCGAGATGCTGGTCAGCTTTCAGCTCTTTCCGTCGGCGGAAGCTGCGCGTAGCGTGAGGTACACGATGTACCCCATCGAGTGAGGTGTCGTCCGTGACCAGTCAAGAGCAGCCCAGGCCGGGCCAGCGAGTCGAGCGGCTACGTCGAGCGGCCGGGCTCTCCCGCGAACGCCTCGCCAACTTGAGCGGACTATCAGCGACCACTGTGAAGTTCATCGAGAACGGCCGTCGGTCGTTGACCCTGCGTGCCGCGCAGCAGATGGCACCACACCTCGGGGTTCGGGACCTCGGTGACCTCTTCGGCCCGTCCGTGGCACTGTCTCTCGACGGCCGGCCCAGTCATCCCGCAGTGCACGAGGTCCGCCGCGCGTTGACCGCCTGGCACATTGTCCTCGACGGGCAACCGGAGAGTACCGACTATCTCCGGGGTGCGGTGGATGCCGCATGGCAGACCTGGCACACGTCCCGACACCAACGCACGGCGGCGGGGGAAATCCTGCCCGGCCTGCTAGATGCCACCCAGCGAGCGACTCGGTTGCATTCCGGTGATGATCGACGGGCAAGCCTCGGCCTACTCGCGCAGGCTTACCATCTCGCCCAGGCGTATCTGGCGTGGCACGGCGACCGCGAGTTGGTCTGGTTGACCGTCGATCGCGGGATGACCGCCGCCCTGGACGCGGACGACCCACTGGCTATCGCACGAGCGAGTTGGTTTGCCGCGCACCTGCTGCGGTCGGTCGGCCGCGGAGACGAAGCGTTGGAGCGGCTTCGGGAAGCGCGCGGGCTTATCGAACCACGGGTTGCGGATAGCGGCCCCGAATGGGCGGAAGTACTCGCTGACCTGCACCTCTGCTCGGCCCTGACCCGCGCCCGTACCGGCGACCAAGGCGCGTGGTCGGATTGGGACACCGCTCGGTCGATTGTCGACCGGGCGTTGCCCGAGGGTTTCGTGGGCTTGCAGACCCGCGTGTCGCGGCCGTTGGTCGACGTGTACGCGGTCATGTGCGCAGTGGATCTCGGTGATCCGGACGAGGCGCAGCGCCGCGCCCACGCTCTCGACCCAGCGTCAATCCCGTCGACAGAGCGCCGGGGCCGGCACTACGTGGAGCTGGCACGCTCCGCCGACCTGGAGGGTGCGAGAGAAGCGACCCTCCACTTACTGGCGCGAGCCGAGGCGACGTCACCGGATACGGTCCGCTACTCGCCCGTGGCGCAGGACATGGTCACTCGGCTGTCCCACGAAGCACCTGCGGCAATCCGCGCCGAGGCGGTTGACCTCGCACGTCGAATCGGTGCCACCGACCTTTAGGTACGCCTCGTCACCGGGTACGTCGCGTACCCCAGCCTCAAGCACTCGATTGCTTAGCGTAATCAGACGGTAGCGACGGGAAGTTGCTGGCGCTTCTGATCGCGAAGGAGTCGGGAATGATCGGCCAGAACGACGCCGGTACGCCAAGTAGGGGCGAGCAGATCGAGGCGGCCGAACGGGAGGCGGCGAGACGCCGTCTGCTCGCCCAGGCCGAGGCGGATCGGATACCGGTCGAGGAGACGACCCGGGCGGTGCCGGATCGGCGACGGCATGGGTGACGAGTTGCCGATCGGTCGGCGGGTGGCGTACTGGCGGGGGCGGCGGCGGATGTCGCAGCAGGTGTTCGCCGACCGGCTAGGCAAGTCGAAGAGCTGGGTCGACAAGGTCGAGCGCGGTGCGCGTTCGCTGGACAAAGTGTCCACGATCGCGGAGATCGCCGCTGTGCTGCGGGTCGATCAGTCGGTGCTGCTGGGCCGCGATGTCCGTCCCGCCGCCGTCAGCGAGCGGGCGGCGGGTGTGGAGCGGATCCGGGCGGCACTGTCGGCGTACGACATCGCGGTGGGCCGGCGGGTGCCGGGCCGCGACATACCGGCGGCAGCTCAGGTGGCGCGTAGCGTGGTTCACGCCTGGACCACCTACCAGCACGCACGGTACCCCCAGTTGATCGACCTGCTGCCCGGGCTGATCGGCGGGGCGCAACGTGGTTACGCCCGCGAGCCGGGACCGGGGCGCGGACCGCTGGTGGAGGCATACCGCATCGGTGCGGCGCTGCTGACAAAGCTCGGTGAGACCGAGCTGGCCTGGCTGGCCGCCGATCGGGCGATGACGCTTGCCACCGGCGACGCGGTGCTGGCCGCAACGGCGGCAGTGCAACTCGGGCAGGTGTTGCGCGCCACCGGGCAGACGCGCGCGGCGGTGTCGACCATGCGGTCCGCCGCGTACCGGATCGCACCGCCGGACCTCGACGGTGGCCCGTCGGGGCAACTGTCCCTGTGCGGCACGCTGCTCGTGCAGGGCGCGTTCGCGGCGGCCGGCGACGGCGACGAGCGCGGCGCCGCCAACCTGCTCGACGAGGCCGCCGACCTGGGCGACCGGGTGGGCGACGGTCATGACCATCATCGCACCGCCTTCGGGCCTACCGCCGTCACCGCAGCGCGGACGGTGGCGGCACTGGAGTTGGGCGACGCGGGTGCGGCGGTCACCTGGCATCAAAGGACGGTCCGACGCGACGGTTGGCAGTGGCTACCCGTCGAGCATCGCGCCGCCCACCTGATCGACGCCGCCCGCGCGCACCTGCACGCCCACGATCACACGAGCGCCGCACGGACCCTGCGGCAAGCCGAGAGCATCGCACCCGCCGAGGTGCGGCACCGCCCCGCCGCCCGCGACCTGCTCGCCCAGGTGCTCCGGAGCCCGCACGCCCCGACGACGATCGTGCAGCTCGCTGCGGCCCTCGGGGTGCCGGCGACATGACCGCGCGGCTGTTGTCCCTGGCTCAGATCCTCAACCGGCTCGCCCTCACCGCCCGCCGGACCCTCCGCGAGCACTGCCCGTCCCCCGGCGGCCCCTGCCCGATCTGCCGCCTGGCGGACTGCGCCACGGCAGCCGCTGCGCGCGACGTCCTCGACGCCATCACCCAACTACGCTGGCACCGCCTAAAGGTTCCGCCGCACCTCGTGTCCTCCGAGGATCCCAGCGTGCTCCGCGCTGACCGACACCTCGAGCACTGACCGCAGTAGCGGCGTGTCGAGTCACTCCACTGCAAACGATCAAGACGGATCAGGTGGGGTCAGGTGGGGGTGTCGCGGCGGCGGAAGGTGGTTAGGCCGAGGGCCAGCAGCGCGGCGGCGACGGCGGTGAGGACCACCAACGGCAGTACGGTGACGTCGACCGCGGGCACCGACGGCACGTGGGTGTACGGCGAGAGGTTAAGCGCCGCCTGCGGCAGGTCCAGCGCGGCACCCAGCTGGCCGAGCAGCAGGAACACGATGAGCACCGCCCAGCTCAACGCGACCGACAAACGGGGCAGCGCGCCGAACAGGGCGGTCACCACCCCGGCGACGACAAGCAGGGCCGGCAACCACAGCAGCGCCGCACCTGTCAGCTCGACGGTCCAGCCGACCGGGTCACCGACCGCCAGCCCGTACCCGAGGCCGGTGGTGGCACCGGCCAGCAGCATCAGCGCCAGCGCACCGAGCACCGCGCCGGCCACCTGAGTGCCCAACCACCGGTAGCGGCTGACGGCAGTGGCGAGCAACGGTTCGAGGATGCCGTCGGACTCGTCGCCACGCACCCGCAGCAGGGCCTGCACGACGTACGCCCCGAGGGTCAGGGCGAACAGCGCGAGCATCGCCGCCAGGAAGGCGTCGACCAGGTCGGCCCCGCCGCCGAGTTGGGCGATCGCCTCGGCGGCGGCCGGGTTGTCGGCGATCATGTCGTCGACCTCGTTGCCGGCCAGGCCCATGGCGAGGCCGAGCACCGCGACCGCGACCGCCCAGCCGGTCAACGCGCCACGGTGCAGACGCCAGGTGAGTCCGGCCGGGCTGAGCAGGCCGGCGGCGGCGGTGGCCGGCCCCCGGCGGGCGGCGAGCAGGCCGGCCCCGAGGTCGCGCCGTTCGGCGAGCGCGTACGCCCCGGCAACCCCGACGACCAGCAGGGCGACCGGCAGCGCGAGAACCCACCACCGCTCGCCGCCGAAGGCACGGATCTGGGTGCCCCAGCCCAGCGGCGACAACCAGGTCGGCCAGGCGCTGTCCAGGCGTACCGCGTCGGCGGCGCGTTGACCGAGCACGTCACCGGTGGCCCGCAGCAGGAACGCCACCCCGACCGTGGCGGCGGCGAGCGCGTTCGCACCCCGGGAGGTCACCGAGAGTTGGGCGGTGACGGCGGCCACCCCGGTGAAGGCGAGGCCGACCCCGACGATCGCGGCGGCGGCGGCCACCGAGCCGGCGGCCGGCAGCCCGGCACCGACGAAGGCGAGCGCGAGCAGCGCACCGGCCAGCACGTTGGCGCCGACCACGACGACCAGGGCCGCGGTGAGCAGCGCGTACCTGCCGACGGCGGCAGCGCCGAGCAGTTCCGCGCGGCCGGTCTCCTCGTTCTGCCGGGTGTGCCGGACCACGGCGAAGGTGCTGAGCAGCGCGGCGAGCACGGCCAGGGTGAGGTACGTCTCGGTGACCACCACGGCACCGAGGTCGGTGCTGGCGACCGGGCCGTTGAAGGCGCGGGCGACGACACTTGTGTTGGCCACCTCGGCGTACCCGATGCGGTTCTGCTCGTCGGGGTAGATGCTGGCCACGCTCTCGGCGAGGGCGTAGCCGATCAGCGGGCTGCCGAGCGTCCAGATGGCCAGGCGGACCCGGTCGCGACGTAGGGCCAGCCGGGTGAGCCAGCCGGTTCCGGTGAAGGCGCTCATCGGGTGCCTCCGGTCGTCGCCTGCCGGTCACCGTTGACGGCCTCGCCGTAGTGCCGCAGGAACAGTTCCTCAAGCGTGGGCGGTGTGCTGGTCAGCGCGCGGACCTCGAAACGGACCAGGTGGGCCAGGAGCGCGTCGAGGTGCTCGGGCTCGACCTCCAGCCGGACGCGACCGTCGACCGGGCGAACCTCGTGCACGCCGGGCAGCTCCGTGAGGCCGGTCGCCGGCCGTCCGGTCTCGACGGTGACTGTGGTACGCGCCAGGTGCCGCAGCTCGGACAGCGTGCCGGACTCGACGATCCGGCCCTCCCGGATGATGCTGACCCGGTCGCAGAGCGCCTCGACCTCGGCCAGCACATGGCTGGAGAGCAGGACGCTGGCGCCGGCCTGGGTGAGCTGGCGGACCTCCTCCTGGAACACCGCCTCCATCAGCGGGTCCAACCCGGAGGTGGGCTCGTCCAGCACGTACAGCTCGACGTCGGAGGCGAAGGCGGCGACGATGGCGACCTTCTGCCGGTTGCCCTTCGAGTAGGTGCGGCACTTCTTCGTCGGGTCCAGATCGAAGCGTCGCAGCAGTTCGTCGCGCCGACGCCGGTCCAGCCCGCCGCGCAGCGCGCCGAACAGGTCGATCGCCTCCCCGCCGGAGAGGTTGGGCCAGAGGTTGACGTCGCCCGGCACGTACGCCAAGCGCCGGTGCAGCGTGACGGCGTCGCGCCACGGGTCGCCGTCGAGGATGCGGACCTGCCCCGAGTCGCGGCGCAGCAGGCCGAGCAGGATCCGGATGGTGGTGGACTTGCCCGAGCCGTTGGGTCCGAGGAATCCGTGCACCTCCCCCGGTTCCACCGTCAGGTCGAGCCCGTCGAGCGCGCGTACGCCGCCGAAGGTCTTGACGAGGTTCTCGATGGAGATCACGGACATGGTGCCTCCCGTCGTACGGTGTCTACCGAACCACTGTACTGACCGATGGTAAGGGGTCGATACGAGGCGTCCCGCCCGGCGGTCAGGAGGCACTACGCTTGGCGCATGAGCTGGGAGGAGACCGACGGCACCCGCAGCCGGATCCTGCGCACCGCATCGGACCTCTTCGCCGAGCAGGGATACCAACGCACCTCGCTGCGGCAGATCGCCGAACGGTTACGGCTGACCAAGGCCGCCATCCTCTACCACTTCCCCAGCAAGGCGCATCTGCTCACCGCACTAGCCGAGCCGCTGATCCGCGACCTGGAGGCGCTGCTGGACAAGGCCGGGGCACTGCCCGGCCAGCAGGCGAGGTGGACGCTGCTGGCGGGCTGGGTGGACACCATGCTCGCGCACCGCGGCCCGCTCGGCATGCTCTTTCACGACCTCGCGCTCGTCGACCGGGGCAGCACGTACCACCGGCTGATGCAGATCGCCATGCGCGCCAACGAGATCGTCGCCGGACCGGACGCCGGACGCCGGGATCGGGTCCGGGCGGTCCAGGCCATCGCCATGTGTAGCGATCCGGTGGTGTTCATGATCGACGTGCCCGCGTCGGTGCTGCGGGGCGACATGCTCGACGGCGCCTGTCGCCTGCTCGGCGAGGCGCCACCCGACGTGGCGGAGCCGGTGGACCGGTCCGCACCGGCGGCCGACCTGACGACACCGGTGACCGAAGTGGCCTCCAGCGCCGTTTCCGCGACGCCCGAGCGGGTGGGGCGGCGGCGGCCGGGGCGACCCCGGTCGATGAGCCCGGAACAGGTACGGTCCGCCCGGCGGATGCATCTGGCGGGCACCCACTCGGCCGACGAGATCGCCGCCGAGTTCGGCGTCTCGCGCGCCACCGTCTACCGCCACCTCGACGCGGACGACGATAACGAGACAGTTCTAAGATAGTTTCGAGACAGCCTCGGCCGGCCGGCCCGGCGGCGGGGCGGGGCGCCCCGCCGCCGGCACGTCACCGCACCAGGCCGAGCCCGGCGTACGTACGCTCGTGCGCCGGAAACTCCTCGTCGGTGTGCGGCGCGTAGATCCAGGTACGCAGCGAGTCGGCAGCCGTGTCGATCTCCACCAGCCGCACCGGGTTGGTCCGGCGCGAGTGGAACGTCTGGAGGAAGGAGTGGACCCGGTTGCCGTGCACGCCGGTGTCCACCCGGGAGGCCGCCGTGCCCGTGTGGCCGGAGAAGACGAATCGGATGTTGGGGTATCGCGCCACGAGGTTGTCGAAAAGGTACCGCGGGCTGGTCGAGCCGTAGCCGGCCGACTGGCCGATCGAGGCGTCGCTCTCCAGGTAGTGATGAGTGACGATCACGACGTTGTGCCGGGGATGGGCGGCCACGACGGCCTTCGCCCAGGCGACCGCCGCCCGGCGCGGCCACAGCTCCAGACTCAGCACCAGCCACCGCACGCCGCCGGCCGTGTAGGTGGCGTAGGCGTTGTCCACCTTGCCGGCCTCGAACTGGCCACGCACCGCCCCGAACCGGCCCGCCGTGAAGTACCTGTTGAACACCGTCGTGTCACGCAGCAGTTGCCCGGCAGGGCTGCGCAACTCCCCGTCCGGCCCGGCGGCCTGGGTGTCGTGGTTGCCCACGGCGAGGGTGTACGGCATGCCGGCCGTCTCCAGTGGACGCAACGCGGCCCGGGCCCGTTCGTACTGCACGTGGCCGGGAGAGTCGTAGTTCACCACATCGCCGGAGTGCGTGACGAAACGCAGGTCGAGGGTGGCGCGCTGGTCGACCAGCCAGTCGACGCGCTGACGCAGCCGGGTGTCGCCCGCGGACAGCACCTCCTCCTGGGTGTCCGGGACCACGGCGAAGGTGAAGGTGGCGTCGACCGCCGGCGGCGGCTGCACCCGCACGTACGCCAGGTGTGCGTTGCGGTCGCACGCGCCGGTGTACCTGTCGTTGACCAGCTCGATCCGAACGTCGTGCCGCCCCTCCGGCAGCTGCTCACCGACCGGATAGCCGCCGTAGTCGGCGGCGCTGGTCACGGTGATCTCGCCGATCACCTCGCCGGCCACCCTGACCCGCAGGGTCGGCCAGCCGTCGCAGTGATCGCCGATCGCCCCGACGACCAGCCGGCCGGCGCCCCGTACCGGGACGCTGGCGTAGCTGGCGTTGTGCCACAGCGTGGCGTGAGTGCCCGACGGCGGCCGGGGCGTGCCCGTAGCCGGTTGGATCGAGCCGTTGACCACGGTGAACGGTGACGCCGCGTGCGCCGCGCCAGCCAGTACGCCGGCCGACAGTACGACCACGACCGCCATGATCGCGCGCGTGATCCGCATGGATGCCTCCCTGTGCCCACCCCCGGCAGCTGCCGGACATCGGGATGCTAAGGCAGACTCACCGGACATTCCGGCACCGCGACATTGACACGCAGTGACGTTAACTTGGCCGAAACGTCACAGGGCGCGGCGTCGTCAGCCGACGTCGACCCAGTCCAGCGTGCGCTGCACCGCCTTGCGCCAGTCGGCGTAGCCGGCCGCGCGCTGCTCGGGCGACCAGGACGGCTGCCAACGCCGACTCTCGTTCCAGTTCTCCCGCAGTTCCTCGGTGTTCCGCCAGAATCCGACGGCCAGGCCGGCGGCGTAGGCCGCGCCGAGGGCAGTGGTCTCGGCGACCACCGGCCGGCTGACCGGCACGCCGAGGATGTCCGCCTGCAACTGCATGCACAGGTCGTTGACGGTGACGCCGCCGTCGACCTTGAGGCGTTCCAGCGGTACGCCCGAGTCCCGCGCCATGGCCTCGGCCACGTCGCGACTCTGGTAGCAGATGGCTTCCAGCGTCGCCCGAGCGATGTGCGCGTCGGTGTTGTAGCGGGACAGGCCGACGATCGCGCCCCGGGCGTCGGATCGCCAGTACGGGGCGAACAGGCCGGAGAAGGCGGGCACGAAGTAGACGCCGCCGTTGTCGTCGACCTGGCGGGCGAGGTCCTCGCTCTGCGCCGCACTGCTGATGATCTTCAGCTGGTCGCGGAGCCACTGCACGGCCGAACCGGTGACGGCGATGGAGCCTTCGAGCGCGTAGACCGGCGGCTGGCCGGCGAACTGATAGCACACGGTGGTGAGCAGCCCGGCCTCGGAGCGGACGATCTCCGACCCAGTGTTCAACAGCATGAAGTTGCCCGTACCGTACGTGTTCTTCGCCTCGCCCGGGGCGAAGCAGACCTGACCGACAGTGGCCGCCTGTTGGTCACCAAGATCCGCGGTGATCGGGACCGGGCCGGCGAACGGGCCGCTGGGCAGGGTGACGCCGTAGGCGTCCGGATCGGACGACGGAACGATCCGGGGCAGCATGGCGCGTGGAACGCCGAAGATGGACAGCAGTTCGTCGTCCCAGTCCAGGGTTTCCAGGTTCATCAACATGGTCCGGCTGGCGTTTGTGGGGTCGGTGACATGGACACCGCCGTCCGGGCCGCCGGTGAGGTGCCACAACAGCCAGGTGTCGGTGTTGCCGAAGATCGCCTCACCGCGTTCGGCGGCCGCCCGCACCCCGTCGACGTGCTCCAGAATCCACTGGATCTTGCCACCGGAGAAGTAGGTCGCCGGCGGTAGACCGGCCTTGCGCCGAATGATCTCGCCGCGCCCGTCGCGTTCCAACGCCGAGGCGATCCGATCGGTCCGGGTGTCCTGCCAGACGATGGCGTTGTAGTACGGCCGACCGGTGCGCCGGTCCCACACCACAGTCGTCTCCCGCTGGTTGGTGACACCGAGGGCCGCCAGGTCACCCGCCGCCAGGCTGTGCGTGTTCAGCGCCGTACGCACGACCGTCTGGGTCCGTTCCCAGATCTCCAGCGGGTTGTGCTCGACCCAGCCGGCGCGCGGCAGGATCTGCTGGTGTTCGAGCTGGTGGCGGCCGACCTCGTTGCCACCGTGGTCGAAGATCATAAACCGGGTGCTGGTGGTGCCCTGGTCCACGGCGCCGACGAAGTCAGCCATGCGGTTCTCCTTCTCCTGGTCCTCGCTGCGGTACCGCCTCGGGGTAGATCCTTCCCGATGTCCGCGCCACTCACCACGAACGGCCGGCGCGGACGTCGGGTGCGGCGGGCGGACGGCACCGGGTGGGTCGGCCGACGCAAGCCCGGTACCGTTCGGCAGACCACCACTGGGTCGCCGCCGGCGGCGACCGGGACCAGGAGCGCAGCATGCGGCTAGACCTACGCGACCGGACCATCCTGATCACCGGAGCGGCGCGGGGTATCGGCGCTCAACTGGCCCGGGCCGCCGCGGCCCGGGGCGCCCGGGTCGCCGTGGTCGGCCTGGAACCGGTGCTGTTGCGGCAGGTCGCCGCCGAGGTGGGCGGGCACTGGTACGAATGCGACGTCACCGACCAGGCGGGCCTCGACGACGCCGTCGCCTCGACCGTGCAGCGCTACGGCGGCATCGACGTGGTGGTGGCCAACGCCGGCATCGCCAACATCGGCACCGTGTCCACCGGCCCGGTCGACGCCCTGGCACGCACCATCGAGGTGAACCTGACCGGCGTGGTCCGCACGGTCAGCGCGGCGCTGCCGCACGTACGCGCCGCCCGCGGCCACGTCCTGATCGTCTCCTCGGCGGCGGCCTTCGCCGCCATGCCCGGGATGGCCGCGTACTGTGCGTCGAAGGCCGGGGTGGAGCAGTTCGGCAACGTGCTGCGGCTGGAGAACCGTCGGCGGGGACTCACCGTGGGCACCGCGCACCCGATCTGGATCGACACCGACCTGGTGCGCGACTTCCGCGACGACCTCGCCTCCTTCCACGCCGCGCAGCGCAAACTGCCCTGGCCGCTGAACACCGTGGTCAGTGTCGAGCGGTGCGCCGAGGCACTGCTGCGCGGCATCGAAGGTCGGCGACGCAAGGTCTACGTGCCACGGTCCGTCGCCCTGGTCCAGGCGCTGCGCCCGATGGTGCTCAGCGGGTTCGCCGACCGGCTGATCGACCGCTTCGGCGGCGCGGAACTGGCCGAGCGGTTGGAGGCGGAGGTACACCGTCTCGGCCGATCCTTCGGTCGGACGTCGGTGGAGGGTGGCCAGTAGCTTCCGGATGGTTGCCCCTCGGCAAAGGTCGCGGATGTTCGCGGACGACGTACCCTGCCTGCATGAACTACCTCGGCCCGCCGGACGCCCGGGATTCCCGCGACCCGTCCCCCGGCGGCGGCGAGACCACCCCACTGCTGTCCGAGTCGTTCACCGCGCAGACCGTGACGGCGCTACGGCACCTGCTCACCGCCCGGGTGGCCGCCGCCGGCCTCACCGGCGATGTGGCCGAGGATCTCGTCCTGGCCGTGCACGAGCTGGTCACCAACGCCGTGCTGCACGGTGGGGGCCGGGGGCGACTCGACCTGTTCCGGCGGGCCGACCTGCTCGTCTGTGAGGTCACCGATCACGGCCACGAGCACGGTGGCGACCTGCCGGTGAACCTGCCCGCGACGAACACCCCGGGTGGCCGGGGTCTCTGGCTCGCCCATCACCTGACCGGGGCGTTGACGCTGACCCGCCGGCCCGATGGTCTGACCGCGACCGTCACCGCCAGCCTGCGCGACGAGCCGTCCGGGTCGCCCGAGGCCACGGACCGGCCGCCGCACCCGTGAGACGAGCGGCGGCCGGTCCACCTGGTCACCCCTTCTGCTTCTGCTGGCACGACACGCAGAACCGCGCGTGCGGCAGGATCTCCAGGCGTTCCCGGGGGATGTCCGTTCCGCACCGCTCGCAGCTGCCGTAGCCACCGGCGGCGAGACGTCGCAGCGCCCCGGAGATCTGGTCGAGGCTCTGCCGGGTAGCGGCGATCAGCGCGGCATTCGTGTGCGCCTCCGCCGGATCCCCGGTGTCGGCCGTCAACTCGGTCAGCCGAGTCGTCTGGGCCTCGAACTCGTGGTTCAGCGTCGCCTCGAGTTCGGTGCGCCACTGCTGGTCGTAGGTGCCGGTCCGTTCGCTCATGTCGGTTCCTTCCGGAAAAGAAAAAGGGCCGAAGCTCTGCGCTTCGCCCCTGGGCCGTCACGTGTCCGTGCACGGTTTCCGGAGGGCTGCGACCCGCGGGACGCGGCTGGCCGTGACCGGCACGCCCGCAGACCCGGGGCGCGGGGGTGGCCGCGCCGGGCACGCGCAGCACAACCGCCGCCGCCGTGACGGCGGCGGCGCGGTTGAGCGGCGCGGCGGTTCGCATCGGACCACCATAGGCGGCGGCCAGCAGGAAACCAATGCCGATTCCCCAGGCGCGGGTCGGGCCGTCCGGATCTACCTGAAGGTGGCCAGCCAACACAGACCAGCACCAGAGCGGACCAAAGCCGTTAAGGTGACGATGGCGGAGGAGTCTGACCGGCGCTTCGCCGCCGGCTCGGGCCACCCTGGCGCCAGCCCTCGTCGGCCGGCAACGCCCCGCAGGAGGTGCCGGAATGTCGGAGGCGGTGCGCGACTTCTTCGACGGCCTCGTCGAGGGTGGGGGGCGGATGCTTCGGCAGGTCTGCGGCACCGTGCGATTCGACCTGGGTTACCCCGACCGGGTCGACCACTGGCTGGTCAGCATCGACCAGGGCCGGATCACGGTGTCGCGCGGCGACATGACGGACGCGGACACGGTGATCTACACCGACGCGCAGTTCTTCCTGCGGATGGCCCACGGCGAGGTCAAGCCCCTGCCGGCGTGGCTGCGCAACGACTTCACCGCCGACGGCGAGTTCCGTTTCGTCGTCATGTTGGAGCGGCTGTTCGCGCCACCGCCCGACGCCCACCACCCCCGTGAGGTGGCCGCCCGGGCGCTGGCCGCGTACCGACGGCCGTCACCGGGCGAGGCGGCGCCCCCGGCCGGCGACGGGGAGCCGCGGTGAGGAAGCTGGTCCGCATCCTCGACGGCAACATCTTCGCGCTGAGCGACGACAACGGCGACATGGACTTCAGCCCCACCAACCCGAGCGGATTCTTCGCCTTTGACACCCGCTTCCTGTCCACCTGGCGGCTGCGTCTGGACGGGGAGCGGCTGCACCCGCTGGCCGTGCACGATCCGAGCTACTACAAGATCCGGTTCTTCCTGGTTCCCGGTCACCCGACCCACTACGTCGACGCGAAGGTCTCGGTGATCCGCGACCGGTGGATTTCCGACAGCGCCTTCATCGAGCACCTCACCGTGCTCAACCACACCAACGGCCCCGTCGACTACGTGCTGCGCATCGACGCGGACAGCGACTTCGCGCCGGTCTACAACGTGGTCTGGCCGCACGGGTCGACACTTCGCGGCTACCGCGAAGTGTCGGGGGACGGTCTGCGGCTCGGTTACCGGCGAGAGAAGTTCCATCGGGTCACCGACGTCTCGAGCAGCGAACCGGCCGAGTTCGACGAGCGCGGGTTGACCTTTCGGATCCGGGTGGACCCGCAGGGCCGGTGGACCACGACCCTGCGGGTGCAAGGGCTCGTGCTGCGTCCGGACGGAGCGGACATTCGGGAACGCCTGCGGCATCCGCGCGGCAAGGTGGGCGCCGAACTGCGCCAGGACCTCAGCGAGTGGGTCGCCGAAGCCCCTCAGTTGTACTGCGACTGGAAGTCGTTGTGCACCACCTACCAGCGCGGGCTGATGGACCTGGCCGGCCTGCGCTTCTCTCCGCTGGCGCTGCCGCACGAGACCATGCTCGCCGCCGGGTTGCCCTGGTCGGCCACCATCATCGGCCGCGACAACCTGCTCACCTGCTACCAGACTCTGCCGTTCGTGCCCCGGATGGCGGCGACCACCCTGCGCCTGCTCGCCATCGACCAGGGCACGGTGCTCGACGACTTCCGCGACGAGGAACCCGGCAAGATCCTCAACGAGTTCCGGTACGGGGAGATGGCCGCCTTCGAACATCGTCCCCAGTCGCCGTACTACGGCGGAGCGGACGTGACGCCCCTGTTCGTCGTGCTGCTCGACGAGTACGAGCGCTGGACCGGCGACGCCGCGCTGGTGCGGAACTTGGAGGACGCCGCCCGCGCGGCGTTGCACTGGATCGACGAGTACGGCGACCTGCGCGGCGACGGCTACCTCTGGTACCAGCCACGCAACGACGAGAGCGGGGCGCAGAACCACTGCTGGAAGGACTCACCGGAGGCGATCTGCTACCGCGACGGCCGGCTGCCGGGGCTGCCCCGCGCCACCTGCGAGTTGCAGGGGTACGCGTACGACGCCAAACGGCGCGGGGCCCGGCTGGCTCGCGAGTTCTGGGGCGACCCGGCGTACGCCGAACGCCTGGAACGGCAGGCCGAGCAGCTCAAGCAGCGATTCAACAGGGACTTCTGGATCGATGGGGGTGAGTACTTCGCGCTGGCGCTCGGCCCCGACGGCGACCAGGTGGACGCGCTGGCGTCGAACATGGGGCACCTGTTGTGGAGTGGCATCGTGGACCCCTCCCGGGCCGCCGCAGTCGCCGATCACCTGCTCGGGCCCCGACTCTTCTCCGGCTGGGGGGTGCGGACGCTGGCCACCGGGCAGGCCAGCTACAACCCGCTCGGCTACCACGTCGGTACGGTGTGGCCGTTCGACAACTCGCTGATCGCCTGCGGGCTGCGCCACTACGGGTTCGTCAAGGAGGCGGGGATCATCGCCGAATCCGTCGTCGAGGCGTCCCAGCATTTCGCCGGGCGGATGCCGGAGGCCTTCGCCGGCTACGACCGCGAGCTGACCCGCTTTCCGGTGCCGTACCCGGCCGCGAACAGTCCCCAGGCATCCGCCACGGGTGCCACCTTCCTGCTGCTGCGCGCCCTGCTCGGCCTGGAGCCGTACGGCGACCACCTGGTGGTGCATCCGGAGATCCCGCCGCGCTTCGGCCGGATCGAGCTGCTGAACATCCCGGGCCGCTGGGGTCGTAAGGACGCGATCGGCAACGCCCGGACCTACGGTCCGCCAGCACCGCGCTGACGACCAGGTCGATCGCGCTGCGCAGCTGGTCGGGCGGTGGCGGGGCAGCCCCGGGCTCCGCTGCCGGCGGTGCCCGGCCGCATGCCAGGTAACGTGCTGCGGCATGACTGGCGTGGCGTACTCGCATTGTTCGTACTGCGGCGCGGCCTACCCGCCGCCGGTCGGCTGGCCCCGGCTCTGCGCGAGCTGCGGTCGACAGGTCTGGCGAAACCCGCTGCCGGTGGCGGTTGCCGTACAGCCGGTGCTGACCGCCACCGGTCTCGGTGTGGTCGTCGTCCGGCGGGACATCGAACCCGCCCGAGGGCTGCTCGCGCTGCCCGGTGGGTTCATCGAGCACGGCGAACGATGGGAGGACGCGCTGGTCCGCGAGCTGCGCGAGGAGACCGGCCTGCATGCCGACGCGGCCGGTGCCAGGCTGGTCACCGTGCAGAGCGCGCCGGCCGGCGGCACCATGCTGATCTTCGGGGAACTGCCGGTACGACCCGCCGAGGATCTTCCGCCCTCGGTGCCGACCGCCGAGGCCACCGAGTGGCTGGTGCTGACTGAGCCGACCGAGCTGGCCTTCTCCACCCACACCGAGGTGCTGGCCGACTTCCTCGCCCGCCGGCCCGCCTGACCGCCGGCCCGCCTGACCGCCGGCCCGCCTGACCGCCGGCCCGCCTGACCACCGGCCCGCATGACCAGCCGGGCCGTCTGACCAGCCGGTTCGCCTGACCAGCCGGACGCCGCGAGCAGGCGTGGTCGACGGCTCGGCGGGTAGACGGGGAGACCGCACCGGGACGCCGGGCCCGTGCCGGGTCGGGTCGGTGCACACGTTCCGGGGGGCCGATGACCAGCAAGCCGGGGGCCTCGGACGACGTCGTGGAGCTGCGGGTGCACGGCGTGTCCGGTGCCGACGCCGAACAGATCCTCGACCGTCCGCACAGTCACCAGGTCGCCGGGGACCGTAGCGGCGGGTTCTACCGGCCGCGCCCGGGCTATCCGGACACCAGGGGCCCGGCGGGCGTGACGCTGGAGGCGTATCGCTGGGGTGAACTGCCCTCCGGCACCACCGTCCGCACGCTGTCGCTGATGTTCCTGCTGCCGTTCATGCTGTGCAACGTCGCGATCTGGATGCGGCCGCCCCCAGGCCACAAGTCCGATTCCGGGGTGAAGGCGTTGTGCCGGCTGCTCGCCCTCAGCCTCACCATGCTGTACGTGCTGGCGGCGATGGGCGTGGCACTGGACCTGGTCGCCTGGCGGTGCGTGCCGAACCCGTCCTGTCTGGCCGGGCGGCCGTGGCTGTCCTGGATCAGCGACCGACCTCCCGGGCTCACCCTGGCCGTCTTCGCGCTCCTGCCCTTCGGCGCGCTCATGCTGGTCTGGCTGCTCGGCGTCCGCCCCGGCCGCAACTTCGCCGCCTTCCACACCCCGATCAGCACTTCGGGGGGCCACCAGCTCAGCGCGGTGGGCCAGTGGGACAGAGCGCCGACCGTGGACCGGCTCTGTTCGCTGCACGGCGCCGCCGGGCTGATGACCCTGAGTCTCGGTCTGGTCGCCGCCCGGATCGGCTCGGGCCCGTCGCCGCTCAGCGTGGCCCTGGCCGTCGTCAGCGGGGCGGTGCTGTTGGCCAGCATCGTGCTGGTCTGCGCCCACCCGTTCGTCGACCTGCTGCCGACCGACTCGTACGCGGACCGGATAGCGCGCGGGCTGCGCAACCTGGCCTTCGTGCTGATTGCTGTGGTGCTGGTGGCGGTGTCGGTCGACCCCACTCCGTGGCGGATCCGGGACGGGCTGCCCGGCTACGCCACCGCCGTCGGGCTGGTCATCTCCTCCCAGGCGGTGCTGCTGTTCCTGCTCGGCGCGGGCGCGCTGATCGCCCGGAGCCGACGACGGCACAACACCGCCGACACCACCGGCAGCGGCGAATCGTTCGACCGTGGCGACGCCGGCCGCGGTGCGGCGCCCGCACCAAGTGTCGAGCCCGACGAGGCGCGTCGCGGATTCGGCCGTAACGGGCTCGGCGCCGGACCGCTACGCGGGCTGGGTGCTCCCGTGATCGCGGCCAGCGCCACCGGGCTGGCGGTGGCGATCTCCGCAGACCTGGTCTACCGGGTTGCCGATTTCCTCAACCGCCGTGCCGACGCCGACGGGGAGCGGGCGATCAGCCCGCCGCTGGGCTACAAGTGGGCCATCTTCGTGTTCCTGGTGGCGGCGGCAGCCACCCTGCTGGCGGCGCTGATCATCGTGCTGGCCAGTCGTATCCCCCGGATGCGCACCGCCCGGGCCACCGTCGCGCACGACTTTCCCGACGCACCGCCGGCCGCCCGGTACCGCCTGCATGAGGTCGAGCGCATGATCGCCCGAGCGCGGTTCACCGAACGGGTGGAGTCACTCGCGGTGGTGTACGCCTCTGTCGTCGGGGTGGGCATGCCCAGCAGTCTGCTCGGCATGCTGGGGCTGGCGCCGGGCCCCACGGTGCAGCAGTTGACCGGCATTCCGGCCGCGGCGACCAACTTCGGTATCCAGATGGGCAGTTTCCTCATCGCGGCGGTGGTGTTCGCGCTGCTCGTCGGCGGCGTCTTCGCGTACCGCACGTCCCGGTTCCGCAGGTACGTGGGCGTGCTGTGGGACCTGGGGACGTTCTGGCCACGGGTGGCGCACCCCTTCGCACCACCCTGCTACGCCGAGCGCGCGGTGCCGGAACTGAGTCGACGGATCGCGCACCTCACCGACCAGGGTCACGGAGTGCTGCTCACCGGGCACAGTCACGGTTCGGTGCTGCTCGCGGCCACGATCCTGCAACTGCCACCCGAGGTGTGCGGCCGGTTGGCGCTGCTCACCTACGGCTCACCGCTGCGCCGGCTCTACGCCCGGCTGTTCCCCGCCTACGTCAGTGACGAGGTGCTCCGCGACGTGGGCGACCGGGTCAACTGGCGGTGGATCAACCTGTGGCGGGACACCGACCCGATCGGGGGCTGGGTCTTCTCGCCGCACCGGCCGGAGCGTCCGCCGACGGTGTCCGGCGCCGCCGGCACGGTGGACCGGCGGCTGCGCGACCCGGTCGGCGTCGTCCCGCCGCCCGGCGACAGCGTCCCGCACCCGATCGTCGGGCACTGGCCCGGCGAATCCGATCCGCGCTTCGAGACCGCGGTGACGGAGTTGGCGAGCCGGCTGCGTGAGCACGACAAGCCGGTCTGAGCCGACCGGCGGTGCGGCTATCCTTCCCGGATGGGCACCTCCCCCAGCGCCGAACGGACTGTGATCGCGTCGAACCGCCGGGCCCGCCACGACTACGCCGTGCTCAAGACGTACGAGGCCGGCATCGTGCTCGCCGGCACCGAGGTCAAGTCGCTGCGGGCGGGACGCGTCTCGCTGGTGGACGCCTTCGCGCAGGAACGCGACGGGGAGATCATGCTGTACGGCCTGCACATCGCCGAATACGGCTACGGCAGCTGGACCAACCACGCGCCCCGGCGTACCCGCAAGCTGCTGCTACGCCGGGTGGAGATCGCCCGGATCCTGGACCGGACCCGCGAGGGCGGGATCACCCTGGTGCCGCTGTCGATGTACTTCTCCGGCGGCTGGGCAAAGGTCGAGCTGGCGCTGGCCAAGGGGCGACGATCGTACGACAAACGGCAGGTGCTGGCCGAACGCGACGCGAACCGGGAGATCGCCCGCGAGCTGGGCCGCCGACTCAAGGGCCGCCCCGGTCGAGGCTGAGCCCGCCAGCGGCCCGGCCACCCCGGCGCGACAGCCGCACCGTGGCTCGCCTTGGGGCGGGTTTGCGCCGGAGCGGGCGCGCCCCGGAGACCGTCGGGAACCTCGGGACCGGTCGACGGTCTCTCAGTCGGCGAGCAGCTGGGCGTGGGCCGCGCGTAACCGGGTCAGCGCGGGATCACTTCCCGGCGGGAAACGTCGATCCAGCTCGGCCCAGACCTCGGCGAGCGCCGTGGTCACCGCCCGCAGCTCGGCGGCGTGCCGGCGCCCGCTCTGCTGCCGCTGAGCGTCCAGGCGTCGGGACCAGCCGGCGGTGACCTCGGCCAGGCGCCCGGCGTCGGCGCGCGCCTCGGCGACGGTGCGGGCGGCCGCCGCCGGCACGATCGCGGCGACCGGCCGGGGGTCGCCGTCGCGGGTGACCACCGTGACCGAGTCGGTCAGTTCGGCCATGGCGACGAGTTGGCTGAGTCGGGTGCGCGCCTCGCGAAGGGGCAGCGAGCGCGCCGGGGCGTTTCGCGGAGTGAGGGCGGGGACAGCCATGAATACATGGTCGGTGCCGGGTACGACACTTTCCGCGACGGTCAGCGCGACGGATGGTCCCGACGGGACGGAAACTGGGCGCCGGGGCGGGCCAGCGTCGACCGGGCGCGCAGCCCCACCGGATCGGGGGCGTCGGCATCCGGCGTCGCGCTGGCCGTGGGCGGCTGCGGTCGCCGCGCGTCCAGGTAGGCGAGCGCGGCGCGGTCCTCGTCGGTGGGTGCGGCGAGCAACGCGTACACCAGACCGACCACGCCGAAGATGACCAGCAGCACGATCGGGATGAGCAACGTACCGACACCGGCCCCGCTGATCTCGCCGCGTTCCTCGTGCAGGTGCACCGACAGGGCGCTCATCCCGGTGAAGTGCATGCCGTTGACCGCCACCCCCATCACCAGCGCCGAGGCGAAGATCGCCATCCCCTTGCGTACGGTCACCGCGAGCCAGAGCGCGACGGTGGCCGCGACCACGGCGATCAACACCGACAACCCCACCCGGAGGTTGTCGTAGAGCAGCCGACCGTCCAGCCGCATCGCCGCCATGCCCGTGTAGTGCATCGCCGCCACTCCGGCGCCGGTGAACAGGCCGCCGCCGAGGATCCGTCCCGCCGAGAGCCGGCCGGTGCCCACGATCGCCAGCCCGATGCCGACCGCGATCACCGCGAGCAGCGCGCTGCCCACGGTGATCGGCACGTCGTAGCGGATCCGCGACCCGGTCACCGCGAAGCCCAGCATCGCCATGAAGTGCATCGTCCAGATCGCCGTGCCACCGAGCGCCCAGGCGGCCAGGGTCCCCCACCAGAGCTTCTGGCCGGTGCTGGCGGCGGTCCGGATGCGGCCGGCACAGACCAGGCCGAGGATGGAACCGAGCACCGACAGCGCGTAGCTCAGCGCCGGTGTGATCCAGCCGTACTCAAAGTGATTGATGTCCGCCACGTGGGCTCCCCCCAGAGCTGTTACCGGCGCGTAGCGCACGCGCCGATGACATGATCCGGGACGCTCTCACCAGGCACAACAGGCCCCCCGGGCAATTCTCGGGGTGCCGCTGCGGTAACACAGCGATGCGTCGATTCCGACGGTCGCCCGGCGCCCGCCGGACAGATTCAGGCCGGTGAATGGTACGCCAGCACACCCCGGTTGACGGCGCTGATCGCCTGCCGTGCGGTGGCCCGCAGCTCGGTCGAGGCACCACCGGAGTCGGCGAGCTGGCCGAGCAGATCCACCACCTGACGGGCCCATCGGACAAAGTCCCCGGCGGGCATCTCGCCGTCAAGCTCGTGCCCGCTGGCCAGCACCTTCGCCAGCGCCTCACCCCGGGCCCAGCGGTAGACCGGCCAGGCGAAACCGAGATCCGGCTCGCGGGTTACGGCCAGCCCGCGCGACGCCTCCTCAGCCTCGATCTCGCTCCACAGCTTCAAGGTCGCGTCGACCGCCTCGGCCACCGCGCCGCGGGGCAGCGAGGCTCGTTCGTCGACGTCGCGGCGGGCCTCGAAGACCACCACCGAGACCGCGGCGGCCAGCTCGGCGGGCGACAGCCCGTCCCAGACGCCGCGCCGGAGGCATTCCGCCACGAGCAGGTCCGCCTCCGTCCAGATCCGCCCGAGCATCCGGCCGGCGTCGGTGACGGCGCCGTCGGCGGCGAGGTAGCCGCGCCCGGTGAGCAGCGCGACGATCCGGTCGAAGGTACGCGCCAACGACCCCGTCCGACCGGCGACCCGCTGCCGCAGCTCCTCGGTGTCGCGCTCCAGCCGGCGACGACGCTCGGCCCAGCGGGCGTGCTCCTCCCGCTCCGGGCAGGCGTGGCAGGGATGCCGGCGCAGCTCGGTACGCAGCTGGCTGAGCTGGTGATCCTCCCCGGACTGCCGGCCCCGGGCCCCCCGGCGGGAGTGTCGGTCCAGTCCGGTGCCGCTCACCTGCGCCGCCAGGTCACGCCGGGCCGCCGGATTGCGATGGTTGAAATGCTTCGGCACCCGGATCCGGGCCAGCACCTCGGCCGGGGTGGTGAAGTCACCGGGGCTGATCCGGCCGGCCCAGCGATCCTGGGTGAGCACCAACGGGCGCGGCTCGCTGAAGCCACCGGCCGCCGGATCGAGCACCACGGCCAGGCCGGCCCGCCGCCCGGACGGCACCCGGATCACGTCACCCACCCGCAGCCGCTCCAGGGCCGCCACCGCCGCCGCGCGTCGCTGGCTCTGCCCCTGGCGGGCGATGGCCCGCTCCCGGTCGGCGATGGCGACCCGCAGGGCGAAGTACTCGTCGAAGTCGCCGTGGTGGCACTCTGCCTCGACGCCGTACGCCTCGAGGGTCTCGGTGTTGCGTTGCACCTGCCGGGCCAGGCCGACCACCGAGCGGTCCGCCTGGAACTGCGCGAACGACGACTCCAGCAGCGCCCGCGCCGACTCCGCACCGACGCTGCCGACCAGGTTCACCGCCATGTTGTACGACGGCCGGAAGCTGGACCGCAGCGGATATGTCCGGGTGGAGGCCAGCCCCGCCACATGCCGGGGGTCGGTCTCCGGGGACCACACCACCACGGCGTGCCCCTCCACGTCGATGCCGCGACGACCGGCCCGCCCGGTGAGCTGGGTGTACTCCCCCGGGGTCAGGTCGACGTGCGCCTCGCCGTTGTACTTGACCAGGCGTTCCAGCACCACGCAGCGGGCCGGCATGTTGATGCCCAGAGCGAGGGTCTCGGTGGCGAAGACCGCCTTGACCAGCCCACGGACGAACAGCTCCTCCACGACCTCCTTGAACGCCGGCAGCATCCCGGCGTGGTGCGCGGCCAGCCCGCGCTCCAGCCCGTCGAGCCACTCCCAGTAGCCGAGCACCGACAGGTCTTCGCCGGGGATCGCGGTCACCCGGGACTCCACCACGCGGCGGATCTCCGCCCGCTCCTCGGGTGAGGTGAGCCGCAGCCCGGCGGCGAGGCACTGCTGCACCGCCGCGTCGCAGCCGGCCCGGCTGAAGATGAACAGGATCGCCGGCAGCAGCCCCTCGCGGTCCAGCCGGTCGACGATGTCCGGGCGCAGCGGCCCACGCCAGCGGGGGCCGCGCCGGCCGGCGCCGAAGCCGCCGGAGCGTCCCTCACCGAGATCCAGCCGGCGCATCGTGTCCCGGGTGTAGCGCAGCAGCTCCGGGTGCACGTCGTGCTTGCGGGCCGCCGCGGCGTCGTGGAACAGGTCGAACATCCGCTTGCCGACCAGCATGTGCTGCCACAGCGGCACCGGCCGGTGCTCGCTGACCACCACGGTGGTCTCGCCCCGAACCGTGATCAGCCAGTCGGCGAACTCCTCGGCGTTGGAGACCGTCGCCGACAGCGACACCAGGGTCACCGAGGCGGGCAGGTGGATGATGACCTCCTCCCACACCCCGCCACGGAACCGGTCGGCCAGGTAGTGGACCTCGTCCATCACCACGTACGCCAGGCCCTCGAGGGTGGCCGAGCCGGCGTACAGCATGTTGCGCAGCACCTCGGTGGTCATCACTACCACCGGGGCGTCACCGTTGATGGCGTTGTCACCGGTGAGCAGCCCGACCTGCTCCGCACCGTAGCGGTCGACCAGGTCGTGGTACTTCTGGTTCGACAGCGCCTTGATCGGCGTCGTGTAGAAGCACTTGCGCCGGGCCCCGTCGACCGGCGTCGGCCGCCCGGGCGCACCCCGCAACGCCAGGTGTACGGCGAACTCGCCGACCACCGTCTTGCCGGCCCCGGTCGGGGCGCAGACCAGCACGCCGCTGCCCCGCTCCAGGGCCTGACACGATTCCCGCTGGAAGTCGTCGAGGTCGAACCCCAGGTCAGCGGTGAACTCTTCAAGCGCCGGGAACTGTGAGGCCTGGGCGGCCCGGCGGCGCGCCGCGGCGTACCGCTCGGCGGGGCTCGACATGTCACCAAGATTAGTGCGTGCCCACGACGAGTACCCGGCAAGGCCGACCGCCGGGGCGGTCGGAGTGGGTCGGTAGGGTGCACGACGTGCCGGATCATGCCGAACCGACCAGCCCCGTGCCCGACGTCGACGGTCGGGGTCCGTCCCGTCGGCAGGTGCGAGCGGTCCTGTTCGACTTCCACGGCACCCTGGCGCAGGTGGAGGAGCCCAGCCAGTGGGTGCTGGCCGCCGCGTCGGCGTGCGGGGTGGTTCTGGACCGCGTCCGGGCGACCGCCCTGGCCGACCGGCTGCTCACCGCCGGCCGCGCCGGTGGGCCGCTGCCGGCCCGGGTGCCGCCCCACCTGGCCGAGCTGTGGGCCGACCGGGATCTCTACGAGCACGCCCACCGTGGCGCCTACACCGGGCTGGCCGACACGGTCGACGCCGGCATCGACGGCTTCGCCGAGGCACTGTACGAACGGGTGCGCACGCCGCAGGGGTGGGTGCCCTACCCGGACACCGCGCCGACCCTCGCAGCGCTGCGGGCCGCCGACGTCCGGGTGGCCGTGGTCAGCAACATCGGTTTCGACATCCGGCCCCTCTTCGACGCCTGGGGACTGGCCGACCTGGTCGACGCCCACGTGCTGTCGTACGAGGTGGGCCGCTGCAAGCCCGACCCGGCGATCTTCTGGCGGGCCTGCGGCCTGCTCGGCGTCGACCCGGAGGAGTCACTCATGGTCGGCGACACTCCCGCCGACGCCGGTGCCGTCGCCGCTGGCTGCGCCGCGCTGATCCTTCCCGCCGCCGACCCCGGCCGCCCCAACGCCCTCGGCTCCGTCCTCAACCTCCTGCACACCCCCTGACCATCCCTGCTTCCCCGGTACGGGTGGTCAGCGGAGGAGGTGGAGGGCGTGCGGGGTGACGGTGACGGTGAGGGGGAGAGGGAGGGAGCGCTCGCCGTCGGCGTAGGTGGTGATGCTGCCCTCCGCGGCGAGGGTGACGGTACGGGCGCGGTAGGTGTGCACCAGGGGATGGGTGACGTGGGTGCCGGCGTAGATGCGCGGCTTGACCCGGATCAGGGTGCGTCGGTCGAACCGGCCGCCGACCACCACGTCGAGCAGGCCGTCGGTCGGGTCCGCGTCGGGGCAGATGCGCATCCCGCCGCCGTAGCTGGCTCCGTTGCCGACCGCCACCAGGACCGCGTCGACCTCGATCCGCTCGCCGTCGAGGGTGAGGGTGTACCGGCGGGGACGTAGCCGGGCCAACTCCACCAGGATGGCCAGGTCGTAGCGGCGTGGACCACGCGGCCAGCGCATCCGGTTGGCCCGCTCGTTGACGATCGCGTCGAACCCGGCCGCCAGCACCGCGCCGTACCAGCGGACCGTGCCGTCGGCGCCGGTCATCCGGGCCAGGTCGACCGGCCGACTGCGCCCCTCGCGCAGGGCCGCCGCGATGACGTCGACCGCGGCCCGGGGGTCGGCCGGAAACCCGGTCTCCACCGCGAAGTCGTTGCCGGTGCCCGCCGGCACCGGCCCGAACGGCACCGAGGTGCCGGCGACGGCCTGCATCGCCCGGTGCACAGTGCCGTCGCCACCCACCGCGATCAGGGCACCGGCTCCTTCGGCGACGGCGGCCCGGCAGGCCGCCTCGGCCTCGGCCGCGCTGCCGGCCCGCAACAGCCGCACCGGCCGGTCGGCCGCCGCCAGCCCGTCCAGCAGGTCCGGCAGCAGCCCCCGGTGTCGGCCACGGCCGGCGGTCGGGTTGGCCAGCACGGCGACGGGCCCACCAGGCACCGAAGGGTGATCGTCTGAGGTCACGGCGAGCACCGTACCTGCCCGGACCGGTGCGGGCGTGCCGGTGCCGACCCGGCACCGGCCCGTGCCGGCAACGGAAACCGGACAGTCCCATCGTCTGCGCCGCAACTGTCATTTGTCACGACCGGTCGTGCGGCACGCATTCATCTCCATGACTGAAAACACTAGGGACGCCATAGGCCGAACGGACAGACTCGTATCCATCAACAGGACCGCAGCCGGCAGGCGGATGGGAGGCGACACAGTGGACGAGCGCTACGACAGCTACTGCGCTGCCGACCCGCTGTTCTACGACTCCCTCGGCAGCGCCGTCGCGCAGCCCACCTTCGCCGCGGCCAGCCGGCCGCTGCCGACGGGATGGCGACGGGAGTCACTCGACGACTGGCTCATCCACGCGCCGGACGGCGAGCGACTGCCGCAGCAGGGCTGGAAGGTGCACGTGTCGGCCACGGTCGCCAACGCCGACCGGGTGCTGGACGCCGTCTGGGACTACTGCGTCCCCCGGGGGCTGTCCTTCAAGTTCCTGCGCGGCCCCCGCACCCTGCTGCTGCGCAACTCCAAGTACGCCGCCCGCGCCGCCAGCGGCAAGTTCGTGACCGTCTACCCGCGCGACGACGCCGAGCTCGAACTGGTCTGCAAGGAACTCGACGAGCTGCTCTCCGGCGAGGCCGGCCCCTACATCCTCAGCGACCTGCGGTACGCGGCCGGCCCGGTGTACGTCCGCTACGGCGGCTTCGCCGCCCGGTACTGCCACTCCCCCGACGGCCAGGTGGTCCCGGCAGTCGAGGACGACACCGGCACCCTCGTCCCGGACCGCCGCGACCCGGTCTTCCACGTGCCGTCCTGGGTGACGCTGCCCGACTTCCTCGCGCCCCACCTGGCCGCCCGCAACGCGACAAGCACCGACGAGGTCCCCTACCGGATCGAGAAGGTCATCCACTTCTCCAACGGCGGCGGCCTGTACGTCGGACGCGACGGGCGCACCGACACCCAGCTCGTGTTCAAGGAGGCTCGGCCGCACGCCGGCCTGGACGCCGACGGCACCGACGCCGTCACCCGGCTGGCTCGGGAGGCCGCCGTCCTGCGCCAACTCGCCGACCTGCCGCAGGTGCCCCGGGTGCATGACGAGTTCGCCCTGAGCGACCACCGGTTCCTCGCCCTGGAGTTCATCGAGGGCCGCCCACTGAACAAGGTCCTGGTCGACCGCTACCCGCTTATCGACGCCGACGCCACCGACGAGGACCGCGCCGCGTACGCGAGTTGGGCGCTAGACGTCCACCGCCAGGTCGACGAGGTCGTCCGGGCGATCCACGCACGCGGCCTGGTCTACGGCGACCTGCACCTGTTCAACATCATGCTGCGCCCGGACGACCGGGTCGCGCTCGTCGACTTCGAGGTGGCCGCCCCGATCGACGGGCACCGCCGGCCGGGCCTGCGCAACCAGGGCTTCGCCGCGCCCCGGGGACGGACCGGCGTGGCCGTCGACCACTACGCCCTGGCCTGCCTGCGGCTGGCCCTGTTCCTGCCGCTGACCCAACTGGTCCGCCTCGTCCCGGCGAAGGCGGCGCACCTGGCCGACATCATCGCCGACACCTTCCCGGTGCCGAGAGACTTCCTCGACGCGGCAGTGGCCGAGATCACCGCTGCGGACGCCGAGTCCGGGGACCGCGTCCCACCCACCGCCGACGTCCCACCCGTCGACCGGGACCGGCTGGCCCGCGCCATCCTCACCAGCGCCACGCCCGCACGTACCGACCGGCTGTTCCCCGGTGACATCGAACAGTTCCGCAGCGGCGGGCTCAACCTCGCCCACGGGGCGGCCGGCGTGCTGTACGCGTTGCACCAGGGCGGCGCCGGCCGGTGGCCGGAACACGAGCAGTGGCTGGTCCGCCAGGCCACCTCACCCCCGTCGGGCACCCGCTGTGGCTTCTACGACGGCCTGCACGGCGTCGCGTACGCCCTGGAAGTGCTCGGTCGCCGGCAGGACGCACTCGACGTGCTCGACATCTGCCTACGCGAATCGACCACCGGGCTGGACCACAGCCTGGCCGGCGGGCTGGCGGGGATCGCCCTCAACCTGGCCGAGCTGGGCGGGCGTACCGGGGAACCGGCGCTGCGGGAGGCGGCCTGGCAGGTCACCGGAGAGTTGGTGGAACGACTCGCCGACGACCCCGGCGGCGACGTCAGCGGCGGGCGGCACCCCTACGCCGGGCTGCTACGCGGCCGGACCGGAGCGGCACTGCTGCTGGTGCGCCTGTACGAGCTGACCGGCGACCCGGACCTGCTCGACCACGCCGCCACCGCGCTACGACAGGATCTGCGTCGCTGCGTGGTACGCCCCGACGGTGCGCTGGAGGTCAACGAGGGCTGGCGGACCATGCCCTACCTGGGGCAGGGCAGCGTCGGCATCGGGCTCGTCCTCGACCAGTACCTGCGCCACCGCAGCGACGAGCAGTTCGCCGAGGCGAGCGCCGGGGTGCGTCGCGCCGCCCGGTCGCCGTTCTACGCGCAGTCCGGCCTCTTCGCCGGGCGGGCCGGCATCATCGCCTACCTCGCCGCCCAACCCGGCGATCCGGAGCTACGCGGCGAGCTGGACCGGCAGATCCGGCGGCTGGGCTGGCACGCCCTGCCGTACCGGGACGGCACCGCCTTCCCCGGCGAGCAGCTGCTGCGGCTGTCCATGGACCTCGCCACCGGCACCGCGGGCGTACTGCTGGCCCTGGCCACCGCCCGACCCGACGCCCCGACGACCCTGCCCTTCCTCGCGCCCCTCACCGGCGCACCCGACTCCCCCGCGACGGCGGGGGCGACCCTGACCCCGACGCCCGATAGGAGGTGACACGACATGGCGCTCCTCGACCTTCAGGGACTGGAGGCGGCTCCGGCCGACCGTACCGGCGGTGGTAGCCGGGCGAGCCTGCTGCTCTGCGGCGACAGCTCGCTGTCCGTGACGACCTGCAACTGATCGGACCGCACCACGCGAGGCCCTGGACGGTGACCTGACCGTCCAGGGCCACGCCGTACGACCGGGAGGACCGATGCGAACGCTGGCCGGCGAGGACCGCCTGCTGTTCCGGGTGGTCCGCGACGGTGGCGGCTGGACCGTCACGCTTGTGGTGGTGGCGCTGGCCGGTGCCGCCGCCGAACTGGCACTGCCCGCGGTACTGGGGCTGGCCGTGGACGCCGCAGTCGGTGGTGACGCCTCCCCCCGGTGGCCCGTGGTCGCCTGCGCCCTGGTCGTCATCCTGCTGGTCACCGACGTCCTCGGCGACCTGGCCGGCGGGTACGGAGCCGCCCGGGCCACCGCCCGGCTCCGCCGCCGGCTGCTGCGGCACCTGTTCGCGCTTGACGTCCGGGCCGTGCGCCGCTTTCCGGTCGGTGACCTGGTCGGCCGGCTGGCCGGGCAGGCCGCCGACACCGGGCAGGCCGGCACCGCCGTGGCACTTGGCGGGATCGCGGTCCTGCCGCCGCTGGGCAGCGTGGTGGCACTGTTCCTGCTGGAACCCGTCCTCGGGCTCACCCTCCTCGCCGGACTGGCCGTGCTGACCGTCCTCATGGCCACCTTCGTCACCGACGCCTCGGCAGTGATCACCGCGTACCAGCGGGTGCTCGGGACGATCGCCGGCCGGCTCCAGGAGGCGCTCGGCGGGTCCCGCACCATCGCCGCGGCCGGCACCACCGACGCCGAGTGCGACCGGGTGCTGGCGGCGCTGCCCCAACTGCGCGACCACGGGCGGCTCGGCTGGCGGTTGCTGGCCCGGGCCAACGCCCGGGTCGCGGCCGTGGCGCCGCTGCTCCAGGTCGCGGTGGTCGCCGTCGGCGGGTACGCGCTGAGCGTCGGTTGGCTGACCCCCGGGCAACTTGTCGCCGCGGTGCAGTACGCCGCGCTCGGGGCCGGGCTGGGTGCGGTGCTGGCCACCCTCAACCGGCTGGTCCGCAGCCGGGCCGCGGCCCGCAGGATCGCCGAGCCGCTGTCGTGTCCGGTCCGCCCCGACGGCGACGAGCCGCTGCCGCCCGGCGGCGGCCACCTGCGGCTGCGCGGGGTCGGTGTGCACGCCGACGACCGGCCGGTCCTGGACGCGGTCGACCTGGACGTGCCCGCCGGCTGCACGGTGGCCGTCGTCGGGCGTTCCGGCGCCGGCAAGTCCGCCCTCGCCGCCGTGGCCGGTCGGTTGTACGACCCGGATACCGGTGCGGTGCTGCTGGACGGGGTGCCGCTGACCCGCCTCGACCGGGCCGCGCTGCGGCGGGCGGTGGGTCACGCCTTCGACCGCCCGGTGCTGGTCGGCGAGACGGTGCACGACGCGATCGGCCTCGGTCTGCCCGAACGGGCGGCCCGGCCGCCGTCGACCGGTGCGCCGGCCACCGCCGCCGTGCTGGCGGCGGCCCGGGCCGCGCAGGTAGACGGGGTCGTCGCCCGGTTGCCCGACGGATTCCGCACCCGCACCGTGGACGCACCGCTCTCCGGCGGTGAGGCACAACGACTCGGGCTGGCTCGCGCGTTCCACGCCGAGCGGTTACTCATCCTCGACGACGCGACGTCCAGCCTGGACACCGCC
Organism: Micromonospora sediminimaris; assembly: GCF_016863575.1. NCBI lineage: Bacteria > Bacillati > Actinomycetota > Actinomycetes > Micromonosporales > Micromonosporaceae > Micromonospora > Micromonospora sediminimaris. Next base: position 61,004 of record NZ_BOPD01000011.1, on the reverse strand, counting down.
ACCGAACATCGGATCACCCGCGCGCTGACCGGCCGGGATTCGGGACGTACCCGCCTGGTGGTCACCCACCGGGTGACGACGGCCGCCGCGGCCGACCTGGTCGCCTGGCTCGAAGCCGGTCGGCTGCGCGCCCTGGCACCGCACCGGCGGCTCTGGGCGGACCCGGACTACCGGGCGGTGTTCGCGGGCGACGGTGTCCCCCGATGAGCCGCCCCGACGTCGGTCGGACGACGTGGCGGGCGCTGCGGGCGCGTCGCCGGGAGGTCGGCCGGCTCGCCGCGTGGTCGGTGGTCGAGTCCCTGCCGGCGCTGCTCGCCGGGCTGCTCGTCGCCCGCGCCGTCGACCAGGGTTTCCTGGCCGGCCGGTTCGCCACCGGCCTGGCCTGGCTGGGCGGACTCGCCGTGGCCATCCTGCTCGGCGCGGTGGCGACCGGCCGGGTCTACCGGAGCCTGGGTGCCGTGGTGGAGCCGTTCCGCGACGAGCTGGCCCGGCTGGTGGTCCACGGCGCGTTGCACGACGCCACTCGGGCCGGTGGTCATCCGGACAGCGCCCCGGTGGCCCGCCTGACCCATCACGTGGAGATCGTCCGGGACACCTTCGGTGGCCTGGTCATGGTGGTACGCGGCTTCCTGTTCACCGCCGGGGCGGCCCTGCTCGGCCTGCTGGCACTGGATCCGACCGTCGCGGTGCTGGTGGCGGCCCCGCTGCTCACCGGGCTGGTCGTCTTCGCCGCCGCGCTCCCGGCGATGATGGCGCACCAGCGCACCCAGGTACAGGCCGGTGAGGCGCTCGGCCGGTCGGCGGCGACCGCGCTCACCGGCCACCGCGACGTGCTCGCCTGCGGCGCCGAGGAACGCACGGTGGCCGAGGTCGACCGCAGGGTCAGCGACCACGCCGACGCCGAGCGGACGCTGGCCCGGATGTCCGCGCTACGCAGCCTCAGCCTCGGCCTGGGCGGCTGGCTGCCGGTGGTGGTCCTGCTGCTCGCCGCGCCATGGCTGGTGCGCCGCGGGCTGAGCACCGGCGCGGTGCTCGGCGCACTGGTGTACGTCACCACCAGCCTGCAACCCGCGCTGCACGCACTGGTGCAGGGTCTGGGAGGCGGAGGGCTGCGCTACGCCGTGACCCTGGAGCGGATCCTGGCCACCTGCCGCACCCCTTCGCACAGCGGTTCCGCGGCCACGCCCATCCCGGAACCTGAGGCTGACCCTCCGGCGGTTCGGCTGGCCGGCCTGACCTTCCGGTACGGTCCCCGTGCCCGGCCGATCCTGGACGACTTCTCGATGGACCTGCCCGAGGGAGCGCATCTCGCGGTGGTGGGGCCCAGCGGAACCGGCAAGTCCACCCTGGCCGCGCTGGTCGCCGGCCTGGTCGAGCCGGAACGCGGCATGGTCCACCTCGCCGGTCGGCCGGTGGCCGCCGTCGCCCCCGCCGACCGGGCCGCGCTGCGGGTGCTCGTGCCACAGGAGGCGTACGTCTTCACCGGCTCCCTGGCCGACAACCTCCGCTACCTTTGCCCGGACGCGGACGACACTGTCGTCGAGACCGCGCTGGCCAGGCTCGGTGCCGGCGCTCTCGCCCGGCGGCTGGGCGGTCTCGCCGCCACCGTCGCCCCGGCCACGCTCTCCGCCGGCGAGCGGCAACTGATCGCCGCCGTGCGCGCCTACCTCGCCCCCGCCCCGCTGGTCATCCTGGACGAAGCCACCTGTCACCTGGACCCGACGTTGGAGGCCACCGTCGAGTCGGCGTTCGCCCGACGACCGGGCACCCTCGTCGTCATCGCCCACCGGATCAGTTCCGCCGTCCGCGCCCGCCGGGTGTTGGTGTTCGACGAGGACGGACCGGTGGCGGGCAGCCACCACGAGTTGCTCGCCCGCTCACCGGCCTACCGGGAACTCGTAGGCCACTGGGACGGCGACGCGTCGGCATCGCCGGCCGCCGAGGCGGATCGCGCCGCCGACGGCGACCGTCCGGTCGGCGCGGATCGTGTCGTCACCACCGAGCGTGCCGCCGTCGCGGAGCGCGCCGCGGCTGCCGGCGGATTGCCGCATCTCGGCTGATCCGGCGCGGCAGCCTGGTCAGATCCAGCCCGCGTCCCGGGCCACCTGGACTGCCTCCACTCTGGTGCGCCCGCCCGTCTTCCGGATGATCCGGCCGAGATGATTGCGGACGGTGCCAGGGGCGAGACCGAGCGAGCCGGCCACCTCCGAGACCGGCGCGCCGCCTGCGGTCAGGCTGAGAATCTGCGCCTCACGCTGGGTCAGTGGGCTGTCCCGGTGCAGCGCCGCCAGCACCAGATCCGCGTCGACCACCGGCTCGCCACGGGACAGCCGGCGGATCCCGTCCACCACCCGCTGCGGCGGGACGTCGCTGCCGAGGACGCCGACGGTCCGGGACGGGGTGAGCATCCGATGCAGACTCCCGGCCCGGCGCGGCGCGGCGAGCACCAACAGCGGACAGGAGTCGGTCGCCGGCAGCCCCTCGACGAGGTCGAGGTCGACCACTGCCACGTCCGGACGCCGCGTGCGGATCGTCCACGTGACCACGTCGCCGCGATCCACCTCCGCCACCACACTGATGTCGTCCTCCGCGGCGAGCACGAGAGACAGGGCGCCACGGACCAGGGCACCATCGATAGCGAGCAGGGTACGGATCACCGTAGGCTCCCCGAGCATCGTCAGCTGGATCACCGAACGTCAGCATTCAAACACGCCCTGACCGGTTTCGCCCGTCGGCGGACGGCGGCCGGCCGGGGCCGCCGGGCGGCGGCCCCGGCCACTGTCACATCCAGCCGTCACGGCGTGCGAGCAGGACCGCCTCCATCCGGTTGCGGGCACCGGTCTTGCGCATGATCGCCGACAGGTGGTTACGCACCGTACCGTGCGCCAGGAACAGCCGATGAGCGATTTCCTTGAGCGGCAGTCCCTCGGCGGCCATCCGCAGCACCTCGGCCTCCCGAGGCGTCAGCGGGCCCGTGGCCGGCCGCAGCGCCGTCGCGGCGGCGGCCACGTCGATGACCCGCTCCCCCGCCGCGAGCGCCCGTACGGCCCGGACCAGCTCGTGCAGCGGCTCGTCCTTACCGACCAGTCCTTTCGCTCCGGCCGTCAGCGCCTCCTCCACCAGGCACCGGCCCCACCGGTCACTCAAGGCCAGAACCGCCGTCGCGGGTGCCGCCTCGGTGATCTCGGTGATCACCGCCACCGGCTCGGGAACGCCCGACGCCAGGTCGACAAGCACCACGTCCGGCAGGTGCCGGCGCACCATCGCGGGCAACTCACCGATACCCGTCACCTCGGCGACGACCTCGATGTCCTCCTCACCGGCCAGTGCCGCGCACAACGCACTGCGCAGCAGACCCATACTTTCGCCAACCACAACGCGGATCACCACGTAGCTCCGATCTGAGGTACGCGCCACGGCCGTCTCCCGGTCCCCTGGACGGGACTGCGCAGGTCGGCCAGACGCGAACGGACTGGGCCCGGCCCGTGGGACGTCGACTGGACGGCCCCGGGCACCCGTACGACCACGCCGGGCGACCAGCCGGTGATTCCCGGCGGCGCGGGCGGGTCAGGGCGGACTCAGCCGGGTCGGGCGGCCACCCCGGGGAAACGGCCCGCGTGCCGGCGGGGCGAACAGACATCGGCCCGGGCGCTGGCCGTCGCCGGCACCTGGCACCCGTCGAGGATCACCGCCCGCAGCGGCCCGGGACCGCCATCGGCACCGGCGACACCGTCTCCACCGGGCGGGTGAGGGCGCTGCGGAAAACCGGTCGGTGCCGGCGTAGACCCGGATCCAGCACCTGACGTGCCGGTCGAGGGCCGATGCCATTTGGCCGCCACCCCGGCCACGGTCGCGGCCGACGTCACCTCCCCCGGTGGTGCGCCCCGTGGTGTTGCGGCGGGCGGCGGATCGGGCGCCAGCGGCCGGGCCGGCGGGGTCACACCCGCGACAGGGTCGCTGGTCGGTGCCCACGACGTCGATCTGTCCACTGTGTACGGGCCGGTGGCGGACCGTCCCGGCAGCACCGGAAGCGTGGGGGTGACCAGTTCCGTCAGCTGCGTGACCGGCGTCGTCACCGTTGCCACGCCGGACGAGACCGCCGCGACGACCGTGACCAGCACCGGCCGTACGACAGCCTGGGTTCGCCCGATGACGGCTTCCGTGGCGGGCAGGGCCGCAGCAAGCAGAGGGTCCGCGCCCGTCGTGGGCAGGGACGCCAGGGCCGCCGTGGGCGAGGCTGCCACGCCGGTCGCGGCCCGGGTCACCTCCGGCAGTAGCGGCAGGCCGGTCCCCTCGGCCAGGACCGGAGTCCGGTCGCCAACGACCGGTACGGTCGACCGGGCCGGCGGTGCCGCGAGCGCGCGCCCGACCGACCCGGGGTCCGCTGCCGAACGCTCGCCCAACGATTGGTCGCCCATCGGACGGTCACCCGGTGCACGGCCGGTGAGCGGCCGGTCACCCGGTGAGCGGTCAGTCAGCGATCGGTCAGCCGGTGAACGGTTGCCCGGTGACGGGCTGGCGGACGGACCATCGGGCGCAGGCCCTCGGCTGCCACGCGCTGGTGGCGCCGCCGGGCGGTCCCCAGCCGGTCGGCCGCTCCGCGCCGTGCCCCTTCGCGCACCCCGCCGGTCATCCTGCCGACCGGCGTCCGGGGAACCCGGCGTCGCGCTCCGACCCGCACCGCGATGCCGGGCCTCCGGGCGTTCGACGAGGCCGTTGATCAGATCATCGATGGGCGAGGTGGACCGGATCCGTTCGAGTTTGCGCTCGTCGACGCCGACCGACGGCACAGCTGCGGTGTCCGCGCTGGCCGGGTCGCTCGACAGGGCACCGAGGATGAACCCGACGCCGACGGCGGCGGCTCCCGTGAAGGCGAAACGGGCGATGGTGGCCCCCAAACGCGCTGCCGAGGCGTCGGGCCCCCGCCGGGCGGCGGGTGGACGGCGGAACGTCGGACGGCGCACGGAGCCTCTCTCTCGCCGAGAACGTCGACTCATCGTATTCAGTCCCGTACCCAGTCGCTGACCGTGAACAACGGGGTGACGGATTGCCGACTGTCCGGCTGACGGCGGCACGGCCGTCAGGTAGCCGCGCGGTTCGCTCCCCACACAAAGAGCGACAAGCCTTCCAGACGTGGAAGGCTTGTCGCTCTGGTGCCGCGAAGCGGCACGGGTCAGGTCACGTCGTCGTAGCGTCGCTCGATCGACAGGGGCCGGGCCACCGGCTCGGGGGCGTCGACCGGACTGACCCCGCCGACCGGCTGTCCCGCCTCCACCGGCTCCCGGTCGAACTCCAGCGGCGACGCCTCGTCGTCGTCGGTGTCCGCGTAGAGCTCCTTGCCGCGTCCCTTCCGCCGGTCGTTGAGGAACGCGACCCCGACCGCGATGAAGTAGAGCAGCGACAGGCACAGCGCCAGCAACGTCATGCCGAACGGCCCCGGGTCGGGCGTGGCCACCGCCGCGAACGCGAAGCAGATGAAGACCACGATCCGCCACCAGCTGAGCAGCCGCCGGGCGCTCACCACGCCGGTGAAGTTGAGCATCAGCAGGGTGAGAGGGAACTCGAACGCCACCCCGAAGAGCAAGATCATGGTGGTGACGAAGCTGATGTAGCGGGTGACTTCCAGCTGCGAGTCGGTGCCGGTGACACCGGCTTCGAGCAGGAACGCCAGGCCCTTGTCGACGACCAGGAAGGCGAGCACCGCGCCGGCGGCGAACAGCGGCGCCGCGATCGTCACGAAGACGTACGCCCACTTGCGCTCATGCCGGTGCAGCCCCGGCGCGATGAACGCCCACAACTGGTACAGCCAGACCGGGGCACCGAGGATCAGACCGATCCAGAGCGCCAGCTTGAGCTTGAGGATGAAACCGTCGGCGGGGGCGAGCATCAGGAACTGCTGGCACTCGCCGTCGACCATCATTCCCGGCAGCCGGCAGTACGGCTGTTTGAGCAGGTCGAACGCCGGCTGGGCGAGCAGGTAGCCCCCGATCAGCCCGACGACGATCGCCAGCGAGGCGCGAAACAGCCGATCGCGTAGCTCGCGGATGTGCTCGACGAGGGTCATCGAGCCGTCGGCGGCCCGCTCGAAGTTGCTCGGTCCGCGCTTGCGGAGTCCGAAGGCCACGGTTACCGGACCCGCGGATCAGTTCTCGCGGACGCGCTGCACCGGGTCGACGACCGGCTGCTGCACGGTGCCCTGGTAGGGCTGCTGCTGCGGTGGCGCCGCCTGCTGCGGCGGGTACGGCTGGTAGCCGGCCTGCGCGTCGGCCTTGCCGGCGAGGTCGCGGTCGTCGTCAGCAAGGCTCTTCGTCTCGGCCTTGATGATCCGCAGCGAGCGACCGAGGGACCGGGCGGCGTCGGGAAGCCGCTTCGCGCCGAAGAGCAGGATCAGCACGACCACGAGTACGGCGATGTGCCACGGCTTGAGGGCACCCATGTGAAGCTCCAGTCGCTTGTGCCAACGGGGGTGTTCCGCAGCCCATCGTACGTGCGACGAGGGCCGTTGCCACCCGCCGGGGCGGTGGTGGTTCGTCCCGGCGGGTGAAGTCTCGGCCAACCGCGAGTGTCCCGTCAACCAGGCGGCTGGATCATTCTGCGCGAAGTCGGCTCGCCGCGTGCAGGAGGACGCACCGTACGGGCAGAAACGCGCACCGAGCGTTCTCCGCCGGTGGACCGGCGGCTTCAGTCGCCGCGGCGGGCTTTTATCACGGTGAGCCGCTGCTGGGTCGTCTCCAGCCGGCTCTGCAACCCCTCCGCCCGCTGCTGAAGGCTCTCCGCCGCCTCACGCAGCGCCGTCGCCTCGTCGGCACGCCGCTGCAACGCCAGCGCCGCCCGACGCAGCCGGGGCAGTCGCGCCAACACGGGTCGTACCGCCAGGGCGAGCAGAACCAACGGCACCAGCACCAGCGCGAGCACGATCCACTTCAGCACGCCGGCCAGCCTACTGCCTGTCGCCGGCCGCCGCCGGGTCCGCGCCGGCCGGCACCGGCCGGGCGTACGCCTCCAAGGCCGCCACCGCCGACTCGTGGATCTGCCCGGCCAGCTCGGCCGGCGCGACCACCTCGACGTCCGGGCCGAGACCCAGCACGAACCGACGGGCCCAGCCGAGATCGCTGACCCGCAGCGACACCACCCACCGTTCGCCGTCGGACTCGACCCGCTCGCAGGGGTAGTACTCGGTGATCCACCGCTCACCCCGGCCGATCCGCAACGTGATCAGCGGCAGGTCGGGCGAGGGCCGGAACGCCCCGTCGCGTAGATCCTGCGGTCGGGCCTGCGGCGGCACCACGGCCGGCTCGGCCAGCTCGGTGACGGCGTCGATCCGGTCGGCCCGGAACAGCCGCACCGCCTCGGCGCGACGGCACCACGCCTCCACGTACGTCCGGCCGCCGACCATCAGCACCCGCAGCGGGTCGATGATCCGCTCGGTGGTCTCGTCGCGGGTCGCCGTGTAGTACGTGATGCGCAGCGCGCGACCACCCTCCACCGCGGCGCGCAACTGCTCCACCCGCCCGGTGTCCCCGGGCAGCCGCACCTCCACCGGTGCGGCGACCAGGTCGCCGGCCGCGTCCTCGATCTTCGCGAGGGCCCGCTCGACCGCCTCCCGGTTGGCCACCCCGGGCGTCTCGGCCAGCATGCGCAACGCCACCACCAGCGCCAGCGCCTCGTCCGGAGTGAGCCGCAGCGGCCGGTCGATGCCCGCGTCGTAGGTGATTGTCACCCGGTCACCGTCGAAGGCCATGTCGATCAGGTCACCCGGGCCGTACCCGGGCAGCCCACAGACCCAGAGCAGCTCCAGGTCCTCCCGCAACTGCCGCTCGGTGACGCCCAGGTCACCGGCCGCCTCGGCGATCTCGATCCCGGGCCGGGCGAGCAGGTACGGCACCAGGTTCAGCAGCCGGGCCAGCCGGTCCGCCGAGGCCCGGGAACCAGCACGCGCCGCCGGACGGGTCGGGCTGCTCATGGCACCACCGCCAGGGTGTCGTGTCGGGCGGCGATCTCCTTCAGCCGCTGGATGACCGCCTCCCGGACCTCGGGCGGGTCGACCACCCGCACGTCCGGCCCGTAGCCGACGAGGTGGCCGGCGAGCGAGCAGGCGTCGCCGTACGGCAGGACCAGCCGGTCCGCGTCCGACCCGGCGGTGACCTCGACCGCCCAGCGGCGCAACCCGGCGGCGCGCCCGGGGGTGACCAGCACGGTCGCCCGGCCAGATCGCTCGACCGGGCCGGACCAGCGGGCCACGTGACTGATCAGGTCGACTCCGGTCGGGGGCTGGTAGGCGCCGGGCTCGCCGGTGGCCCGTACCACACCCACCACCCGCGACAACCGGAAACAGCGGGTGGCGTCGCGATCCAGGTCGTGGCCGACCACGTACCACCGGCCCCGCCAGCACACCACACCCCACGGTTGCAGCCGGCGCCGCGCGGGTGCGTCGCGGTCCGGAACCCGGTAGTCGAAGCGGACCTCCCGCCGGTCGCGGGCGGCCGCGGTCAGTGGCGCGAACGCCGGATCGACCGTCACCATCGGCTCCAGCCCGAGGGTGGCCTGCGGGTCCACGTCCACACCGGCGGCGCGCAGCTTCGCCAGCCCCGACGAGGCAGCGGCGGCCAGGCCGGCGTGCTGCCACAGCCGCGCGGCGATGCCGACCGCGGCGGCCTCGTCCGGCTGGAGGGGAATGTCGGGCAGCGCGTACTCCCGGCGGGCGATCCGGTACCCGGGCTCGGCGTCGAAGGCGCTCGCCGTCCCGGTCTCCAGCGGTACGCCCAGCTCCCGCAACTCGGCCTTGTCCCGCTCGAACTTGCGCTGGAAAGCCTCGTGCTCACGGGCGTCGTCCGGATCGTGCTCATAGCCGGGTACGGTCGCGGCGATCTGCGCGGCGGTCAGGAACCGCCGCGTGGACAGCAGGCAGATCACCAGGTTGACCAGGCGTTCGGTGCGGCTGCGCGACACCCCGTAGACGCTAGCAGCCCTGACCTCCCACGCAGGCACCCCACGCCCCCCACCTTCACTCCCCGTTCCCCCTCTCGTCGATCTTGCACTTGTGGTCGGCGATATGCGTCTTTTGAGGTGCTACGCGGGGGCAGAAAGTGCAAGATCGCGGGGTGGGGTGGGTGCGGGGTGGGGTGGGGGTTAGCGTGCGGGGGTGGTGCGGTGGCGGGCAGGTGCGGTGGTCGGGGTGCGTCGGCGGTGGGCCGGGGCGGTGGAGCTGGACGTCGAGGTGGACGGCGGCGGCTCGATGCGGGCGCTGGCATATCCGGCACTGGTCGGTGAGCCCGAGCCGGGCGATCGGGTGCTGCTCAACGCCGGGGCGCTGCTGATGGGCCTGGGCACCGGCGGGTACGCCCTGGTCGTCGCGCTGCCGGAGCGGCTGCCGCCGGACCCGCCGCAGGCCCTCGACTCCCGCGACGCGGGTCATCTGGTCAAGGCCCGCTACACCCCGTTGCAGCCGATCCTGCTCGGTGTCGACGAGGAGGCGTCACCGCACCGGGAGGTGCTGGCCGCGGCCGACGACCTGGCCGGTCTGCCGGTGGTCACCGCCGATCTGCACTCCGCGCTGCCGGCAATCCTGGCCGGCGTTCGGGTGGACGCGCCGCAGGCGCGGGTGGCGTACCTGCTCACCGACGGCGGGGCGTTGCCCGCCTGGTTCTCCCGCACCCTCGCCGGGCTGAGCGACGAGTTGGTCGGCACGATAAGCGTCGGGCAGGCGTTCGGCGGCGACCTGGAGGCCTCGACGCTGCACAGCGGGCTGCTCGCCGCCCGACACGTGCTCGACGCCGACGTGGTGGTGGTGGCGCAGGGCCCGGGCAATCTCGGCACCGGCACCCGCTGGGGCTTCTCCGGGGTGGCCGTCGGTGAGGCGGTAAACGCCGTCGCCGCCCTCGGCGGCCGCCCGGTCGGCTCGCTGCGAATCTCCGCCGCCGACCCGCGACCCCGGCACCGTGGCGTGTCGCACCACAGCCTCACCGCGTACGGCCGGGTGGCGCTGGCCCGTGCGGAGCTGGTGGTACCGGCGGACCTGGAGCCGCTGCTGGCCGCCGAGGTCGACGCCGCGCTGGAACCGCTCGCCGAACGGCACACCCTGGTGCGGGTGGACACCACCGGGCTGGACGCGGCGCTGCGACGCAGCCCGGTACCGCTGTCGACGATGGGGCGCGGGCTGGACGCCGACCACGCCTACTTCCTGGCCGCCGCCGCGGCCGGTCGACACGCCGCCCGGCTGGCGGCGGAGCCACCCCCGGCATCGGCCGGGCGCTGACCAGGGGCAAGCGCTGCTGCCGGGGCCCCTGCCTGCGCCTCAGGCGAAGATGATCAAGGCGGCCCAGGCGCCCACGATCAGCGCCAGGGCGACGGCCAGCACCCAGGTGGGCACGGTGTACTCGCCGCGGCGGTTACGCTCGATCTCGGCGCGGATCTTGTCGCGGCGGCGTTCGAGCCAGCCCTGCCGCTGAGCGCCCGGGGAAGGAGGTTCCGGAGGAATCATGACCCCACCAGCCTACCCGGGGCCGGCCGGTCGGCACGGCCCCGGTCGACCGGTCACATGCTGGCGATCAGCCGCTCCACCCGCTCGTCGTACGCCCGGAACGGGTCCTTGCAGAGCACGGTCCGCTGCGCCTGGTCGTTGAGCTTCAGGTGCACCCAGTCGACGGTGAAGTCCCGCCGCTTCTCCTGGGCGTGCCGGATGAACTCACCGCGCAGCCGGGCCCGGGTGGTCTGCGGCGGCGTCTCCTTGGCCTCGAAGATCTCCGGATCGGTGGCCACCCGGTCCACGTCGCCGCGCCGCTCCAGCAGCGCGTAGAGGCCCCGCCCCCGACGCAGGTCGTGGTACGCCAGATCCATCTGCGCCACCCGGGGGTGCGACAGCGGCAGGTCGTGCTTGCGCTGGTAACGCTCGATCAGCCGCAGCTTCGTCACCCAGTCGATCTCCCGGGAGACCGGTTCCAGGTCACCGGTCTCCACCGCCCGCAGCACCCGACCCCACAGCTCCACCACCCGCTTGGCGGTCTGGTCGCCGCCCCGGCGCTCGACGAACTCGGTGGCCTTGGCGAGGTACTCCTGCTGGATCTCCAGGGCGCTGATCTCCTTGCCCGAGGCCAGCCGCACCTTCCGCCGGCCGGTGATGTCGTGCGACACCTCCCGGATCGCCCGGATCGGATTCTCCAGGGTGAGGTCGCGCATCACCACGCCACCCTCGATCATCCGCAGCACGATGTCGGCGGTGCCGACCTTGAGCAGCGTGGTGACCTCGTTCATGTTGGAGTCGCCGACGATGACGTGCAGCCGGCGGTACCGTTCCGCGTCGGCGTGCGGCTCGTCGCGGGTGTTGATGATCGGGCGGCTGCGGGTGGTCGCCGAGGAGACGCCCTCCCAGATGTGCTCGGCCCGCTGCGACAGGCAGTAGACCGCGCCGCGCGGCGTCTGCAACACCTTGCCGGCACCGCAGATCAGCTGCCGGGTGACCAGGAACGGGATCAGCACGTCGGCGAGCCGGCCGAACTCACCGTGCCGGGACACCAGGTAGTTCTCGTGGCAGCCGTACGAGTTGCCGGCCGAGTCGGTGTTGTTCTTGAACAGATAGATCTCCCCGGCGATGCCCTCGTCGTGCAGCCGCTTCTCCGCGTCGATGAGCAGCCCCTCCAGGATCCGCTCGCCGGCCCGGTCGTGGGCGACCAGGTCGACCACCGAGTCGCACTCCGGGGTGGCGTACTCGGGGTGTGAGCCGACATCCAGGTAGAGCCGAGCGCCGTTGCGCAGGAAAACGTTGCTCGACCGGCCCCAGGACACGACCCGGCGGAAGAGGTACCGGGCCACCTCGTCAGGGGACAGCCGCCGCTGTCCGCGGTAGGTACAGGTGACGCCGTACTCGGTCTCCAGACCGAAGATTCGCCGTTCCATGATGAGACATTAGCCGTACGGAGGCCCTGTTCGTCACTGTCGGGGACGTGCCGGCCTCAGCCGTCGGTGGAACCGGCCATGGCGGAGAGAGTCTCGACATACCGACGGCACGTGTCGTACTCCGGCAGCAGCCCGGCCGCCCGAGCCTGCGCCAGGGTGGGCGCGGCGGCGTCGCGGGCGGACAGCTGCGCCCCGGTGGTCGGCCAGTCGATGCCCAACTCCCGGTCCAGCGGGTGCACGGTGTGCTCGGCCGACGGGTTGTACGTGGTCGAGCAGAGGTAGGTCAGGGTGGCGTCGTCGGTCAACGCGCAGAACCCGTGGCCGAGCCCCTCGGCCAGGTAGACCGCGCGCCGGTCGACGTCGTCCAGGCGCACCCCCTCCCACCGGCCGAAGGTGGGCGAGCCGAGCCGCAGGTCGACGATCACGTCCAGCACGGCCCCCCGCACACAGGTGACGTACTTCGCCTGCCCCGGTGGCACGTCGGCGAAGTGGATACCGCGCACCACGTCACGGGCCGAGATGGACAGGTTGCCCTGGGCCAGCCGCAGCGGATGCCCAACCGCCTCGACCAACCGGTCGAAGCGGTACCACTCCAGGAACAGCCCGCGCGGGTCGCCGTGCTGCCGCGGGGTGATCTCCCAGGCACCCTCGACGCTCAACGGCCGCAGCTTCATCGGACCGCACCCGCCCCACGGAACTCACCGGTCGGTTCCTGCCGCCCCCCACCGGCGAGCAGATCGAGCAGGTAGTCGCCATAGCCGCTGCGGGTCAACGGCTCGGCCAGGGCACGCAACTGCGCGTCGTCGATCAGCCCGGCCCGCCAGACGGCCTCCTCGACACAGCCGATCTTCATGCCCTGTCGTTCCTCGATCACCCGGACGAACTCCGCGGCCTGCACCAGCGAGGCGAACGTGCCGGTGTCCAGCCAGGCGGTCCCCCGGTCCAGCACGGTGACCGACAGCTCACCCCACCGCCGGTACGCCTCGTTCACCGCCGTGATCTCCAACTCGCCCCGGGCGCTGGGGGTGAGCCCCCGGGCGATCTCCACCACCCGGTTGTCGTAGAAGTACAGGCCGGGCACCGCGTACCGGGACATCGGGCGCTGCGGTTTCTCCTCGATCGACAGCACCCGACCCTCGGCGTCGAAGTGCACCACGCCGTACGCCTGCGGATTGGCCACCGGGTAGGCGAAGATCCGGCCGCCCACCGGCTCGCCCGCCGCCGCCAGCTGCCGGCCCAGGCCCACCCCGTGGAAGATGTTGTCGCCGAGGATCAGCGCCACCGACTCGTCGCCGATGAAGTCCGCGCCGAGCAGGAACGCCTGCGCGATGCCCTCCGGGCGAGGCTGGGCGACGTACTCCAACCGGAGCCCGAACTGAGCGCCGTCGCCGAGCAGCCGCTGGAACTGGCCCTGCTCCTCCGGCGTGGTGATCACCAGGATCTCGTGTATCCCGGCCATCACCAGGGTGGAGAGCGGGTAGTAGATCATCGGCTTGTCGAAGACCGGCATCAGCTGTTTCGACACCGCCCGGGTGATCGGCCACAGCCGGGACCCGGTGCCACCGGCGAGCAGGATTCCACGCACCCGCGGCAGCCTACCGGCAATCGGACGCGCAGCCCCGCCTCGCCTGCACTGTCGATGTGGCCGTTTCGCGTAGACTTTCGGACCCGTGAGGATCCTGGTCACCGGCGGCGCCGGCTTCATCGGTTCGGAATACGTCCGGACGCTGCTCGGCGTCCCCGGTGGCGGCGCGGCGGGCGTGCCGGCGTGGAAACCGCCCCAGGTCACCGTGCTCGACGCGCTCACCTACTCCGGCAACGTGGCCAACCTCGCGCCGGTGGCCGACGACCCCCGGTTGCGCTTCGTGCAGGGCGACATCCGTGACCACGACGTCGTCGACCGGGCTGTCGCCGGGCAGGACGTCGTCGTGCACTTCGCCGCCGAGTCCCATGTCGACCGTTCGATCGCCGGCGCCGCGCCCTTCGTCACCACAAACGTCCTCGGTACCCAGAACCTGCTCGACGCCGCGCTGCGCCACGGCGTCGCCCGGTTCGTGCACGTCTCCACCGACGAGGTCTACGGCTCCATCGCCGACGGCGCCTGGACCGAGGACTGGCCGCTGGCCCCCAACTCCCCCTACTCGGCGTCGAAGGCCGGCTCCGACCTGCTCGCCCTGTCCTACCACCGCACCCACGGCCTCGACGTGGTGGTGACCCGCTGCTCCAACAACTACGGGCCCTACCAGTACCCGGAGAAAGTCATCCCGCTGTTCGTCACCAACCTCCTCGACGGACACCGCGTCCCGCTCTACGGCGACGGCGGCAACGTACGCGACTGGCTGCACGTGCACGACCACTGCCGCGGCATCGCCCTCGTGCAGGACAAAGGTCGCGCCGGCGAGATCTACCACATCGGTGGCGGCACCGAACTGACAAACAAGGAACTGACCGCCCGGCTCCTCGACGCCTGCGGCGCCGGCTGGGACCGCGTGACACCCGTCGCCGACCGCAAGGGACACGACCGCCGCTACGCCCTCGACATCACCAAGATCAGCAAAGAGCTCGGGTACGCCCCCAGCATCACCCTCGACACCGGTCTCGCCGAGACCGTCCGCTGGTACCGGGACAACCGCGACTGGTGGGAGCCACTGAAAGCAGCGAACGCGTGAGATTCCTGGTGACCGGGGCCGGCGGGATGCTCGGACGCGACCTGGTCGACGTCCTCGCCGCGCGACCGGAACACCGTCTCACCGCGGTCACCCGCACCGAACTGGACATCACCGACAGCGTCGCCGTGCACGCCGCCGTCGACGGGCACGACGTGGTGGTCAACACCGCCGCCTGGACCGACGTCGACGGCGCCGAGGCGCACGAGTCGGCGGCCACCGCCGTCAACGGCGACGCCGTCGTCCACCTCGCCACCGCGTGCGCCGCGCACGGCGCCCGCCTGCTGCAACTGTCCACCGACTACGTCTTCGACGGCACCGCCACCACCCCCTACCCCGAGGACGCGCCGACCGCCCCGCTCAACGCGTACGGTCGCGGCAAGCTCATCGGGGAACAGGCCGTCACCCGGCTGCTGCCCGACACCGGATACGTGGTGCGTACCGCCTGGCTCTACGGCACCCACGGCCGCAACTTCGTCACCACCATGCTCGACCTGGCCGACCGACGCGACACCCTCGACGTCGTCGACGACCAGCACGGCCAGCCAACCTGGTCCCACGCCCTCGCCCGCCACCTGGTCAGGCTCGCCGAGGCCGCCCACAGCGGACACGCCGCACCCGGGATCTACCACGGCACCTGCGCCGGCGAGACCACCTGGTTCGACCTGGCCCGCGCCGTGTTCGCCCGGCACGGCCTCGACCCGGACCGGATCCGCCCCACCACCAGCTCCCGGTTCGTGCGACCCGCCCCCAGGCCGACGTACAGTGTGCTGGCGCACGGCCGGTGGGCCGAGGCCGGGCTGCCGCCGCTGCCGGACTGGCACGCCGCTCTGTTCGACGCGTTCATCCCCACCGCCCCACGCTTCCCGCGGAGGGTCGTATGAAGCTCACCCTGGTCACCGGCCTGACCGGCCTGCTTCTGCTGGCCACGATCGTCGAGCTGCTGCGCCGCCGCCAACTACGCGAGAAGTACGGCATGCTCTGGCTCGGCCTGCTGTTCGTGGTGATCCCGCTGTCGCTGTTCCCCCGGCTGCTCGACGGCGTCGCCGACCTGCTCGGCGTCGCCTCCGGCGTCAGCCTGGTGCTCTTCCTCGGCATCGTCTTCCTCCTGCTGGTCTGCATCCATCTCAGCTGGGAGGTCAGCGCGCTGGAGGAGGAGACCCGCACCCTCGCCGAGGAGTTCGCCCTGCTCCGCGCCGAAGTCGAAGCCGAACGGACGGAACGGGCGGAGTGGACCCGACGCCTGGACCGGACGGAAGTGGTCTCCCGCGATGGTTGACGGCGAACGACTCCTCATCATCATTCCGGCGTTCAACGAGGCCGCCTCCATCGGCGACGTCGTCGGCGAGATCCGCGGCGAACTACCCGCAGCGGACGTGCTCGTCGTCGACGACGGCTCCACCGACCACACCGCCGCCGTCGCCATCACCGCCGGTGCCCGCGTCGCCCGGCTGCCCTACAACCTCGGCGTCGGTGGCGCCATGCGGCTCGGCTACCGCTACGCCCACGACCACGACTACGACGCCGCCGTGCAGGTCGACGCCGACGGGCAACACGACCCCCGGTACGTGCCGAAGCTTGTCGACCTGCTCGGCGACCACGACCTGGTCATCGGGGCCCGGTTCGCCGGCGAGGGCGAATACACCGTGCGCGGCCCCCGCCGCTGGGCGATGGCCGTGCTGTCGCTGGTGCTGTCCGGCCTGGCCGGCACCACACTGACCGACACCACAAGCGGCTTCCGGGCCGCAAACCGACGGATGATCGAGATGTTCGCCCACTGGTACCCCGTCGAGTACCTAGGCGACACCGTCGAGACGCTTGTGCACGCCGCCCGGCGCGGCTACCGGATCCAGCAGGTCCCGGTCGCCATGCGCCGTCGGATGGCCGGCACCCCCAGCCACTCCCCCACCCGGGCGATGATCTACCTCGGCCGGGCCCTGGCCGTCCTCACGCTCGCCCTCATCCGCCGGTGATCCGCCGCCTGCTCCGCTTCGTCCCACCCGGCACGGTCGGCGTCGGCATCGGCCTCGCCGTGGTCGGACTGGCCTCGTACGTCCACCTCGCCGTGGCCGGACACAACCTCGACGCCGCCGACTACTCCTCACTGTCGGTGCTCTGGTCCGTCGTGTTCACCCTCGGCATCGGCGTGTTCTTCCCCGTCGAGCAGGAAGTCGCCCGCCTCGTCGCGGCCCGGCGCACCCGCGACCTGCCACCCGGGCCGGTGCTGGCCCGCGGTGCCGCCGTCGCCGCCGCCGTGCTCGGCCTGCTCCTGGTGCTCACCGTCGGTGGCGCAGACTTCCTCACCGATCGGCTCTTCGACGGCGACCCGGCGATGGTGCCCGCCCTCGGTGGCGCACTCGCCGCACTCGCCGTCGCACACACCAGCCGAGGTGTGCTCTCCGGCCTGCGCCGCTTCGGCTGGTACGGCACCCAACTCGGCCTCGACGGCGGACTGCGCATCGGCCTGGTCGCCGCCCTCGCGGTCGCCGGCGTGGACTCCCCCGTCGCCTACGCGCTGGTCCTGGTCGCGGCACCGCTGGCCGCCGTCGCGCTGACCGTCGCGCCGGTCGCCCGGACGGCCGGCGGTGGACCGACGGTCCCCTGGCCGCCGCTGCTACGCGGACTCGCGCTGCTCACCGTCTCCAGCCTGCTCGCCCAGGTGGTCGTCAACGTCGGAGTGATCAACGTACGGCTGCTCGACCCGGCCGAGGTCGCCACCGCCGGCGCGCTGCTCTCCGCGCTGGTGCTGGTCCGCATACCACTGTTCGTCTTCGGCTCGATGCAGGCCGCGCTGCTCCCCGGCCTGTCCACCGCCGCCGCCACCGGCGACGAACCGGCCTTCCGTGCCCTGCTCCGCCGATCCCTGGCCGTCGTCACCGCCCTCGGGGCCCTCGGCGGCACCCTCGCCGCCCTGTTCGGCCCGGCGCTCGTGCGAGCTCTCTTCGACACCTCCGACGTCCTCGGCCACGGCGACTTCGCCTGGCTCTCGGTGGCCACCCTGGCGTACCTGTGGGCGATGGTGCTCGGTCAGGCCCTGCTGGCCCGCGACCGGCACCGCGCCCAGGCCCTGGCCTGGACCATCGGCGTCGCCGCGCTGGTCCTCGCGACCCTGCCCCCACTTCCCGTCGCGCTGCGCGTCGAACTCGGCTACACCGTCGGTTCCGTGGTGGCCGCCGCCGTCATGATCACCCTGCTGCGCCGTCGCCGGGCCACCCCACCTGCCCCACCGGTCGCCGCGCCGATGCCCGCCACCACCAGCGGAGGAACCCCATGAGACCGCCCCGCGTCACCGCCGTGATGCTCGCCTACGGCGCCGAGCCCTGGCTGGTTGACGCCGCACGGGCCGTACTGGCCAGCACCGGCGTCGACGTCGAGTTGGTCGTGGTCGACAACGGCTGCACCGGCCACGGCATCGACGTGGTCAAGGGCCTGCCCGGCGTACGAGTCATCCGGCCGGAGGTGAACACCGGCTACTCCGGCGGCTGCAACGTCGGTGCCGCCGAGGCCACCGGCGAGTGGCTGGCCTTCGTCAACTCCGACGCCATCGTGGCCCCCGACGCCCTCGCCCAGGTCGTCGCGGTGGCCGCCGAGCCGGGGATCGGCGCCGCCATGGCCTCCATCCGGCTCGCCCACGACCCCGACCTGATCAACACCTCGGGCAACCCGCTGCACTTCACCGGCCTGTCCTGGGCCGGCGGCAACGGCGAACCGGCCAGCGCCCACGCGGAGCGCACCGCCGTACCCTCGCTGAGCGGCTGCTGCTTCGTCATCAGCCGCCACCGCTGGGAAGAACTCGACGGCTTCCCCGACGCGTACTTCGCCTACCACGAGGACACCGAACTCAGCCTGCGGCTGTGGCAGCGCGGCCTACGGCTGGAGTACGTGCCCGACGCCGTCGTCCTGCACCACTACGAGTTCTCCCGCAACGACCTCAAGCTCTACCTGGTCGAACGCAACCGCCTGCTCACCCTGCTCACCGCGTACCAGGGCCGGACCCTGGCACTGCTGGCACCGATGCTGCTGCTCACCGAACTCGCCATGCTCGCCACCGCGCTGGTGGGCGGCTGGGGACGCCAGAAGACCCGCGGCTGGGCGTGGCTGTGGCGTCACCGGAACTGGATCCGCGCCCGTCGACGCCGCCTCCAGGCCGAGCGCACCGTCGGCGACGGCGCCCTCGCCGACCTGATGACCGCCCGCGTCGCCCCGTCGAACGTGCCGGTCCCACCCGGGATGGGTGTCTTCAACGCGGTCGCCGCCGCGTGGTGGGCAGCCGCCCGGCCACTGCTCGCCCGCCGCTGACCCGCCCCGAAACCGTCCACCGTACGCCGAACGTCGACCGTCGACCGTCGACCGTCGACCCCGAACGAGACAGCGCCCGACACGGTCGAAACCGCTCGGGCGCCACCATCGTTCGGGGTGAAGATCAGGTGCCGGAGTTGTCGCCCGGCTTGTCCTCCAGATCAGCGGAGCCAGCCGAGGTGGTCGGCTTGTGCCCCTCCTCGGTCGGCGTGGTCGGGGTCTGCGCCCGGCCACCCTCCGCTGCCGACCCGCCGGCCGCATCGCCGTCCAGCAGAGCGGTCAACGCGGCACCGGTGATCCGCCGGAAGGTACGACCCACCCGGCTACGGTCCAGGATCGCGACCTCCAACTGGTCGCCGGCGATCGTACGGGCGGCACCGCCCTCGCCGCCGACGCTGCCCAGCGCCTGCACCGCCACCTTGACCGCGTCGGCGAGCGACATGTCCGGCCGATGGTTCGACTTCAGCACCCCGGAGATCGCCTCGGCCTGACCGCCCATCGCCATCCGGCCCGGCTCGTCGGTCACCGACCCGTCATAGGTGCACCGGTACAGCGAGTCCTCCTCCGGCGTGGCACCCACCTCCGCCACGCAGATCTCCACCTCGAACGGCTTCGACTGCTCGGTGAAGATGGCACCGAGAATCTGCGCGTACGAGTTGGCCAGTGCCAGACCGGTCACGTCCCGGCGGTCGTAGCTCAGACCGTTCAGGTCGGCCATCCGCACACCCGCCCGGCGCAGGTTCTCGAACTCGTTGTACCGCCCCACGGCGGCGAAACCGATCCGGTCGTAGATCTCGCTGACCTTGTGCAGCGTGCTGGAGAGATTCTCGGCAACGAAGAGCACCCCGCCGGTGTAACTGACGACCACCGAGCTGCGTCCCCGAGCGATGCCCTTGCGGGCCAACTCGGAACGGTCGCGCATGATCTGTTCGGGCGAGGCGTAGAACTGCATGGCCACGGCGGCGGCTCTCCTTCGGGCGGTACTCGGGAAACGGGATCAGCTGCGGGCACGGGCGGCTCAGCCGCCCGGATTCTCCATCCGGCCGGCGACGACGCTCTCCGCGATCGCCGAGGTCTCCGCGTCGGTCAGCCGGTGCGTGCCCTCCGCCGTCGCGGTCATCACCACCGGGTAGATCCGCCGCGTCAGGTCGGGACCGCCGGTCGCGGTGTCGTCGTCTGCGGCGTCGTAGAGCGCCTCGACCGCCAACCGCACCGCGTCGTCCACGGACAGCCCGGTCCGGTACCGCTTCTTCAACGCCGACTTGGCGAACAGCGAACCCGAGCCGATCGCGTCGTAGCCAGTCTCCTCGTACGGGCCGCCGGTGACGTCGAAACTGAAGATCCGCCCGGCCCGCGCCGGATCGCTGGCCGCCAGGTCGATACCGGCGAAGAGCGGAATCACCGCCAGCCCCTGCATCGCCGCGCCCAGATTGCCGCGAATCATCGAGGCGAGCCGGTTCGCCTTGCCGTCGAGGGAGAGCATCGCGCCCTCGATCTTCTCGTAGTGCTCCAGCTCAACCTGGAACAGCCGCATCAGCTCGATACCGATCCCGGCGGTGCCGGCGATGCCCACCAACGAGTACGCGTCGGCGGGGTGCACCTTCTCGATGTCCCGCTGGGCGATCAGGTTGCCCATGGTGGCCCGCCGGTCACCGGCCATCACGACGCCACCGGACGCGGCGATGGCCACGATCGTGGTGGCGTGCGGGGCCAGATCGGCGGCCATGCCCGGGGGCAGCGCCCGACGGCCCGGCAGCATCTCGGGGGCCACCTTGCTCAGGAATGCCGTGAAGGAGGACGTCCCCGCGTTGGTGAACACATCTGGAAGACGCCCGGATGGATCAAAACCCGCTGCCACGTGGTTCCTCTCAGGTACGTGATGGCCCTGGCCAGCCTCGTCGGACTGTCACGGAACTGGCCAAGACCACCGTTGCAGTTGAAGCAGAGTATCCCGCGCACCCACCCGGTGCGATGATCGTGGTCCACATGTTCCGGATCGGGGTCACCGCAGACCGCGCAGACACCGCCCTGCTCGGCCAGCAGCTCGTCGAACTCCTGTTGCCCGATGCCGTACCGCCGCCGCAGGTGATACTCGCGATTGCCGCCGTAGAGCCGCTGCTTGGTCTCGTTGGTGCGGGTGTTGTGGCAAGGCTTGCAGTAGGTGGCGTAGCCCGAACTGTCAGCACGGTTACGCGGGAAATCAAACAGTGGCTTGACGCTGCCACAGTCCGCGCAGAAGCGATGTCCGTCGGCCACCTCCCGAGCTGGCTTCACCTCTCGGCCAAACTGGAGCTTCACTCGCTTGGCATAGCTCGCCTTCGACCTGACATTGAAGCAAGGCTTGCAGTAGCTGCCACGACCGCTGGGACGCTTGCTACTCGTACAAAACTCCGCCAGCGACTTCCACTCTCCGCAGTCACGGCATCGGCGTTGACCTTGCCGGTCATCCGAAAAATCCACCATGTCCGACTTCTACCTATATGTTCACTGACCTCCTTTCTG
Source organism: Micromonospora sediminimaris (assembly GCF_016863575.1). Taxonomy (NCBI): domain Bacteria; kingdom Bacillati; phylum Actinomycetota; class Actinomycetes; order Micromonosporales; family Micromonosporaceae; genus Micromonospora; species Micromonospora sediminimaris. The sequence continues at coordinate 39,645 of NZ_BOPD01000011.1, read as the reverse complement.
TACGTAACCTCTCACGAACTCTTCGGCGTTTTCTTCGAGGACGGAGTCGATCTCGTCGAGCAGGTCGTCGACGTCCTCGGTGATCTCGGCGTGCCGCTCGGCGACCTCCGGATTCGCCTCGACGGTGACGTCCTCGACCTCTTCGCCCTGACGGGACTTGCCCGACTGCGACTGACCGCCGCTGTCACGAGTGGCCATCGTTGCCTCCTCCACGATCTCCCTGCGATGAACTTACCTCGCGGGAGCGACGAAACGTTCCCCGCGCGCCGGTACCGGCGCGCGGGGAACGAACAGCTGACGGACGCGAGCCGGTGGGTCAGCCGCCGGTCAGGGTCTCCAGCAGATCCTTGGCGCTGGCACAGCGGTCGAACAACTCACCGACATGCCGCCTGGTGCCGCGCTCCGGCTCCATCATCGGCACCCGCACCAACGACTCGCGACCGACATCGAAGATCACTGAATCCCAGCTGGCGGCGACCACTTCGGAGGCGTACTGGGCCAGGCAGCGCCCCCGGAAGTAGGCCCGGGTGTCCTCGGGCGGCTCCGTCATCGCCGTACGGCTCTCCTCGTCGCTGAGCAGCGTCTTCATCGACCCGCGGGAGACCAGCCGGTGGTAGAGGCCCTTCTCCGGGCGTACGTCGGAATACTGCAGGTCGACCAGTTGGAGCTTGTGCGAGCCCCAGCCGAGCTTCTCCCGCTCCCGGTAGCCCTCCAGCAGCCGCAGCTTCGCCACCCAGTCGAGTTCGTCGGCGCAGAGCATCACATCGCGCCCGAGCCGGTCGAGCACGTCCTCCCACCGGTCCAACACGTCGGCGGTCTGCTCGTCGACGTCGTTGCCGTAGCGGTCGTCGACGAACGCGCGCACCCGCTCCAGGTAGGCCCACTGCACGTCCATGGCGGTCAGCCGGCGTCCGTCGCGCAGCCGCATCAGGTGCGACAGCGACGGGTCGTGACTGACCGCGCGCAGTTCGCCGACCGGGTCGGCGATGCCGAGGTCGGGGCCGAGCGCCTTCTCCTCGATCATCGTGAGGATCAACGCGGTGGTGCCCACCTTGAGGTAGGTGGAGATCTCCGAGAGGTTCGCGTCTCCGATGATGACGTGCAGCCGGCGGTACTTGTCCGCGTCGGCGTGCGGCTCGTCGCGAGTGTTGATGATCGGCCGCTTGAGCGTGGTCTCGAGGCCGACCTCGACCTCGAAGAAGTCGGCCCGCTGCGAGATCTGGAAGCCGCTCTGACCACCGTCCTGGCCGATGCCGACGCGGCCGGCGCCGCAGACGACCTGCCGGGTCACGAAGAACGGCGTCAGGTACGCCACGATGTCGGCGAACGGCGTCTGCCGGCGCATGAGGTAGTTCTCGTGCGCGCCGTAGCTGGCGCCCTTGTTGTCGGTGTTGTTCTTGTAGAGGTGGATCGGTGCCGTGCCGGGGATCGTGGCGGCCCGCCGCGCCGCCTCCGCCATCACCCGCTCCCCCGCCTTGTCCCAGCGGACGACGTCGCGGGGGTTGGTCACCTCGGGGGTGGAGTACTCCGGGTGGGCGTGGTCGACGTAGAGCCGTGCCCCGTTTGTCAGGATCACGTTGGCCAGGCCGAGGTCCTCGTCGGCGAGCGCCTCGGCCGGGTCGTAGGCCGCGCCGGAGTAGGTGAAACCCCGGGCGTCCCGCAGCGGTGACTCCTCTTCGTAGTCCCACCGGGCCCGGCCACCGCGGTTCAGTTCCGGTCGGGCGCCGTAGGCGTTGACCACCTGGGAGGAGGTGACCATCGGGTTGGCGCCGGCCTGGCCGGGCACGGAGATGCCGTACTCGACCTCGGTGCCCATGATTCGTCTAACGCTCATCGACCTACCCGCTTCGTTTGCCCGACCGGTCCCCGTCATGTCGAGCGTAGTCGCCACTTCGCCAACCGGGGGCGTGGCGGTGGGGCGGGTCCGCCCCGGGACCGGGATGGCGGGCCTTGTGCGACACGGTCCGGGAGTACGACGGGGCCCGCGACGCGGTGCGTCGCGGGCCCCGGTGGCGCCGGCCGGTCAGAGATACTGACCGGTGTTGCTGGCGGTCTCGATGGAGCGTCCGGCCTCGGTGCCCTTGCCGCCGGAGACGAGCGTGCGGATGTAGACGATCCGCTCGCCCTTCTTGCCGGAGATACGGGCCCAGTCGTCCGGGTTCGTGGTGTTGGGCAGGTCCTCGTTCTCGCGGAACTCGTCGACGCAGGCGTCGAGCAGGTGCTGCAGGCGCAGTCCCTTGCGTCCGGAGGTGAGGAACTCCTTGATGGCCATCTTCTTGCCCCGGTCGACGATGTTCTGGATCATCGCGCCGGAGTTGAAGTCCTTGAAGTACAGGACTTCCTTGTCACCGTTGGCGTAGGTGACCTCCAGGAAGCGGTTCTCCTCCGTCTCCGAGTACATCCGCAGCACCACCGCGTCGATCATGGCGGCGACGGTGGCCTGGGGGTCGCTGCCGTGTTCGGCCAGGTCGTCAGCGTGCAGCGGCAGGCCGGGGAGGATGTACTTGGAGAAGATGTCCTTGGCCGCCTCGGCGTCCGGACGCTCGATCTTGATCTTCACGTCGAGTCGTCCAGGACGCAGGATCGCCGGGTCGATCATGTCTTCCCGGTTGGAGGCGCCGATGACTATGACGTTCTCCAGCCCTTCGACGCCGTCGATCTCGCTGAGCAGCTGCGGCACGATGGTGTTCTCCACGTCGGAGGAGACACCGGAGCCACGGGTGCGGAAGACCGAGTCCATCTCGTCGAAGAAGACGATGACCGGCGTGCCTTCGCCGGCCTTCTCCCGAGCCCGCTGGAAGATCAGACGGATGTGCCGCTCGGTCTCGCCGACGTACTTGTTGAGCAGCTCGGGGCCCTTGATGTTGAGGAAGAAGCTGGTGTGCTTCTCCTCGCCCCGCCGCTCGGCGATCTTCTTGGCGAGCGAGTTGGCGACCGCCTTGGCGATCAGGGTCTTTCCGCAGCCGGGCGGGCCGTACAGCAGGATGCCCTTCGGCGGGCGCAGCTGGTGCTCCCGGAACAGGTCCGCGTGCAGGAACGGCAACTCCACCGCGTCGCGGATCTGCTCGATCTGGGAGTGCAGGCCGCCGATGTCGGTGTAGTCGACGTCCGGCACCTCCTCCAGCACGAGTTCCTCGACCTCGCTCTTGGGAATCCGCTCGTACGCGTACGCCGAGCGAGGTTCGATCATGAGCGAGTCGCCGGCCCGGATCGGACTGCCGATCAGGGTCTCGGCCAGGTGCACGATGCGTTCCTCGTCGGAATGCGAGACCACCAGCGCCCGATCGCCCGGCGCGCCTTCGGGACCAGCGAGGATCTCCTTGAGCATGACTACCTCGCCGACCCGCTCGTAGCCGAACGCGTCGACGATGTTGAGCGCGTCGTTGAGCAGGACCTCCTGGCCGCGCCGAAGCTCGTCGACGTCGAGCGAGGGCGAGACGGCCACGCGCAGTTTCCGTCCGCCGGTGAAGACGTCAACCGTGCCGTCGTCGTGCTTGGCCAGGAAGACGCCGTAGCCACTTGGGGGTTGAGCGAGCCGGTCGATCTCCTCCTTGAGCGTCACGATCTGCGCGCGAGCTTCCTTGAGGGTGCTCACGAGCCGTTCGTTGTTCTCGGTCAGCCGCGCCAACTGCGCCTGGGTGGCGGCCAGCCGCTCTTCGAGCTGCCGGACGTGTCGGGGGCTCTCGGTCAACTTGCGCCGCACCAGAGCGAGTTCCTCTTGAAGGAACGCGACCTGCGTGGAGAGATCGTGGGCCTCCTTCTCCCACCGTGCGGCGCGCGAGTCCGCGTCGTCGCTGCGTGCCACGTCCCACCTCCCCGGGGGGCTTGAACGTTCTGACCTAACACTAGCCGCTATGAGCCCGATTCGGTCCTCCGCAACGCGCCCGTCACCGAAGCTTGATCGCCAAGGGTGGGTCGACGGGCGCATACGGGCATTCGGGTACCGTCGAGGGGTGGGACGGGAGAACATGGGGGGTGCACCGGTGGCCGAGGTCGCGACCGACCAGCTGCAGGTCTGGGTCGACCAGGATCTGTGCACGGGCGACGGGCTGTGCGTGCAGTACGCGCCGGAGGTCTTCGAGTTCGACGTCGACGGGTTGGCTTACGTCAAGGGTCCCGACGGTGAGCTGGTGCAGGCACCGGGCGGCCGGGTGGACGTGCCGGAGCACCTGCGCCTTGAGGTGATCGACTCGGCGAAGGAGTGCCCGGGCGAGTGCATTCACGTCGTACGCGGCAGCGACGGCGTCGAGGTCGCCGGACCGGAGGCCGAAGACTGACCCGCTGATCCCGGAATCACCCGGTCGGGCTACAGCAACGGGCGACCGACCACCGAGGCGACCAGCCGGGCAAACTCCTCCAACCGGGCGATCTGTCCGGCGCCGCCGTCGTCGAGCGTCTTGCCGAAGCGCAGTGCGTCGTGCCGCGGGCCGCCTGCGCTCTCCTCGCCCGGCGGCGACTCGTCGAGCGAGGTCAGCAGCAGGTAGACGTCGATGCTGTCGACCCGGATCTCCCCGTTGTCGTGGCGGAACAGCCGGCGTCGGCAGCCGACCTCGGTGACCGAGGAGACCGGCACCACCCGCAGCGAGGAGGTCATCGAGCCGGGCGGCCCCTCCCCCGGTGGCACGTCCTCGCCGTGCCAGAGCACCAGGCGGCTGCCGTCGCAGACGACGACCTCCTGCCACACGCCGTTCACCTCGTTGACGAAGCGTTCCAGGGTGAAGCCGAGCACCGACGCCCCGCGCAGGACGCCGCCGAGCGCTTCCAGGGCGACGTCGGGGTCACGCAGGTAGGCGCGCGCCGCGGATTCCAGGTCGGTGTACGGAGACCAGTCGGGGAAGACCGCGGGCAGGTCGCCACCGCCGAAGCCGGGCCGGCTCATGCCGGCCCTCCGCTGCGCTGCGGGCCGACATTGCGCTGCGGACCAGCATGAGGCACTGAGGCGCTGAGTTGATGATTCGCTCGCTGACGCTCACTCATCGGATCACCTCCGCCGTCACGGCCTGTCCGTCTCCTGCGCCACGTCGGGTCGTGTCTGCTCGGCGGACGCCTCGTGTGGCGGTACGGCCGCCTGCCGGGCCGCCTCCACCTCGCGTAGCGCCTGGCGGCGTTGCGCGTACGCCTCGGTGCCCTTGCTGGGTTTGCGACGCCGGGGCGGGGCGGTGACTCCCGGGGCGAGCTTACGCGCGGAGACGAGGAAGGCGGTGTGGGCGATCATCCGGTGGTCGGGGCGGACCGCCAGCCCTTCGGCGTGCCAGTCCCGGACCAGTGACTCCCAGGCCCGCGGCTCGGTCCAGCCGCCGCGCTCGCGCAGGGCCTCCACCAGCTCGGACAGCTGCGGGGTGGTGGCCACGTAGCCGATGAACACGCCGCCGGGCAGCAGCGCGCGCTCGACCATGTCGAGGTTCTCCCAGGGGGTGAGCATGTCCAGGATGATCCGGTCGAAACCGGTCTCGCGGCACTCGGCGACATCACCGACGTGCAGGTGCCAGGCGGGGTGCGAGCCGTGGAAGAACGACTCGACGTTCCGTCGGGCGATCTGGGCGAAGTCCTCGCGGAGCTCGTAGGAGTGCAGTTCTCCGGCGGTGCCGACCGCGCGCAGCAACGAGCAGCTCAGCGCTCCGGAGCCGGCGCCGGCCTCGAGGACCTTGGCCCCGGGGAAGATGTCACCCATGGCGACGATCTGCGCGGCGTCCTTGGGATAGATCACCTGGGCGCCCCGGGGCATGGAAAGCACGTAGTCCGACAGCAGCGGGCGCAACGCCAGGAATGCGGTGCCGCCGCCGGAGGTGGTGACCACGCTGCCGTCGGGCAGGCCGATCAGCGCATCGTGCGCCAGGATGCCGCGGTGGGTGTGGAACTCCTTGCCCGGCTCCAGGGTCACCGTGTGCATCCGCCCCTTGGGGTCGGTCAGCTGCACCCGGTCGCCGGGTTGGAACGGCCCACGCCGCACGGCGGGCGGCTCCACCTTCTGCTCGGGCAGGTCGCTGGCCGGGTTGGCGGAGTGGGTGACGGTCACGTGTTCATCTTCCGGTGAGGTTCGAGCAGTTGAGCCAGATCCGCGATGTGCAGAACGCCGACGACATCTTCGCCTGCCGTCACGACGTACTGTGCGCCCGGGTGGGTCTGCACGGTCTCCAGCACCCGTTCGCCGTCCGTGTCCACCGGCATGGCCGGCAGGTCGGCGAGGGTGCGGGCGACCGCGTCCACGGCCAGCCAGGGGCGGCGGGCCTCCGGCACCGCCGCGGCGGCGGCCGGGTCGACCAGGGCCACCGGCCGGCCGGTGGAGTCGGTGACCAGCAACGCGGCCGGGTGCTGCGGCTCGGTGGTCGGGTGCGTCTGTGCGGCACGGCGCTGCGCCTCGGCCAGCGGGGTGCCGGTGGGCACGGTGTGCACCGGACGGGCGAGGGTGGCCAGATCGACAAGCGGAAGCCGCCGGCCGATGCGGGACATCCGGATCGACTGTCCGGCGCCGTGCCAGAGCGTGAGGGCGACAAGTGCCGTCAGCGGCAGGGCCAGCAGGCTCAGCACGTCGATCGCGTAGAGCGCGGCCACCAGCAACGCGGTGCCGACGGCGAGGATCCGTCCGGCCCAACCGGCGACCTCGGTGGCCCGGTGCCGGTCCCGGGTCAACGCCCAGACCACCGCCCGCAGCGCCCGACCGCCGTCCAGCGGCAACCCGGGCAGGATGTTGAACAGCGCGACGATGACGTTGCTCGCCGCGAGTTGAAAGGCGAGCTGGTCGGCCACGGTACGGTCGGGCAGGGCCAGCGTCGCGGCGACGGCGGCCGCGCCGAGTACGGCGGAGACGGCCGGCCCGGCCAGCGACACCAGCAGGTCCACCCGTGGCGAGGGTGCGTCGCGGTCCATCTCGGTGTAGCCGCCGAGCAGTTCCAGGGTGATTCCGCGCACCCCGATGCCGAAGCGACGGGCGGTGAGGGCGTGGCCGAGTTCGTGGGCCAGCACCGAGCCGAGCAGCGCGAGGACGAAACCGGCGCCGACGAGGTAGCCGCCGAGCGGGGACAGTTGCAGTCGTTGGCCGGCCAGTTCGCCGTACAGGACCGTGATCAGGAGGGCGAGCAGCAGGATCGAGCCGTTCAGGTAGAGCGGCACCCCGAGAATCCGGCCCACCCGCATGCCGGGGCGCTGGCCGGCCCGTGGTCGCCTGCGCTGTTCCATCGGGCTGATGCTACGCGGCGGGAGATCACGTACCGGAGCGGCGGCGGTCGGCCTGTCATACCGGTGGCCTAACCTTCCGGGGCATGACGGCGGATCCGGTGATCACTCAGCAGGCCCCGACCCCGACCGAGCTGCCGGCGACGGTGCGGGCCTCGCTGTCACCGTCGCGGGCGGCGGATTTCAAGACGTGCCCGCTGCTCTACCGGTTCCGCAGCATCGACCGGCTGCCCGAGCGGCCCAGCGTGGAGCAGGCTCGCGGCACGCTGGTGCACGCGGTGTTGGAGCGGTTGTTCGACCTGGCGCCGGCCGCCCGCACGCCGGAGGCCGCCGGTGATCTCGTCCCCGGCCAGTGGGACCGCCTGGTCACCGAGCAGCCGGAGTTGGCCGGGCTGTTCCCCGATGACGACCCGGCCGCCGTGGCGGAGTTCCTCAGTTCGGCGTCGGCCCTGCTGGGCGGCTACTTCGCGGTGGAGGACCCGCGTCGGCTGGAGCCGGCGGAGCGGGAAAGCCTGATCTCCGCCGTGGTCGACGACGAGCTGCTGATTCGCGGCTATCTCGACCGGCTCGACGTGGCTCCTGACGGTGCGCTGCGGGTGGTGGACTACAAGACCGGCGGCGCCCCACGGGAGGCGTTCGAGGCGCGGGCCCTGTTCCAGTTGAAGTTCTACGCCCTGGTCCTGTGGCGCACCCGGGGCGTGGTGCCCCGGGTGCTGCGCCTGCTCTACCTCAAGGATGCCGAGGTGTGCGACTACGCCCCCGAGGCCGAGGAGCTGGTGCGCTTCGAGCGGACGGTGGTGGCGTTGTGGCGGGCGATCGAGCAGGCCACCGCCGCCCGCGATTTCCGGCCCCGGCCGAGCCGGCTGTGCGACTGGTGCAGCCACCAGGCCCGTTGCCCCAGCTACGGGGGGACGCCGCCGCCCTTCCCGGAGCCGACGGCGACGCCCGATCCGCTGCGCGACGCCCGGTCCACCCCCGCGCCGCCCGGCGCCGACGAGTAGCCGTTCTCCTTCCCGGGGATGAGGGACGAGTCACCACACAAGACGATCTTTCAGCGGCGCGGGCGGCTAGCGTCGGGGCGTGGGTAACGCGCTGAGGCAGTGGCTGCGTCGCAATCCGGCGGCCGGTGACGCGCTGCTGGCCGTCGGCCTGGTCCTGGCGGAGGTCGTGTTCACCCTGCTGGCTCCCCGGGAGCTCTGGCCGCGACCACTGCCGGCGACGCTGGGGTGGAGCGTGGTGTGCGCGGCACCGGTCGTGCTGCGCCGGGTAGCGCCGTGGCCGGCGCTGCTCGCCGCGTTGGCGACGCTGCTGCCGTCCTTCGTCATCGAGGTGGCGCCGAACACGCAGAGTCTCACCTTCGTGGTGCTCACCTACACGATGGCGGCCTACCGTCCGGTGCGGCCGGCGCTGGTGGCGGCGGTGGGGTTGTGGCTTCCGGTGGCCGTGGTGAACGCCCTGGTGCCGCCGGAGGGTGTTCCGCAGGTCAGTTCGGCGTTCCTGATCGCCAACAGCATCCTGGTGGGGATCGTGTCGTTCTCGGTGGGGCGCACGGTGCACGCGCGGCGCTCCTCGACCGAGGCACTGCGGGAACGGGCCCGGGTCGCCGAGGCCAACCAGCGGGCGCTTGCCGAACAGGCGGTCGCGGACGAGCGGCGCCGGATCGCCCGGGAGTTGCACGACGTGGTGGCCCACCACGTCAGCGTGATGGGGGTGTTGGCGACCGGGGTGCGGCGGGTGCTGCGCCGTGACCCGGACAGCGCCGACGAGGCGATGGCCACGATCGAGGAGACCAGCCGGGCGACGCTGCGGGAGCTGCGCCGGCTGCTGGACGTGCTGCGTACCGAGGCCGAGCCGGCGGCGGAGCTGGCGCCGCAGCCGGGTCTGGCCGGTATCGCGACGCTCGCCGATCAGGTCCGGGAGGCCGGGCTGCCGGTGACGTTGACCGTGGCAGGAACGCCGGGGCAGTTGGAGGAGGGGGTGGCGCTGACCGTGTACCGGATCGTGCAGGAGGCGCTGACGAACGCCCTCAAGCATGCCGGGTCGGCGACCGCGCAGGTGCGGGTGGGTTTCGGTGGCGATGCGGTGGAGGTCGAGGTCACCGACACCGGTCGCGGGCCGTCACCGGACACCGATCGGATCGGACACGGCCTGGTCGGGATGCGGGAACGGGTCGGCCTCTACGGTGGGGTCCTGCGCACCGGCGCGCGCAGCGGCGGCGGCTACCGGGTGTACGCCCGGATTCCGGTCGAGCCGCTGCCCGAGACGAGCCGGCGGTGAGGTGGGCCTGGTGAGCGGTGCAGTCGACAGGGAGGATCAGATGGCCGATTCGACGGGGCAGGCCCGGCCGGTGCGGATCCTGCTCGCCGACGACCAGCCGCTGCTGCGTACCGGCTTCCGGATGGTCCTCGGCGCGGAGACCGACCTGGACATCGTCGCGGAGGCCGGCGACGGGGTGGAGGCGGTGGAGCTGTCCCGTCGGTTGCTGCCGGACGTGGTGCTGATGGACATTCGGATGCCGAGGATGGACGGGGTGAGCGCCACCCGGGCGATCGTGGATGCCCGGCTGCCGGTGCGGGTGCTCATTCTGACCACCTTCGACCTCGACGAGTACGTGGTGGGTGCGCTGCGGGCCGGGGCGAGCGGGTTCCTGGCCAAGGACGTGCCGGCGGAGGATCTGGTCACCGCGATCCACACGGTGGCCGCCGGCGACGCGGTGGTGGCGCCGCGGATCCTGCGTCGGCTGCTGGACCGCTTCGCCGACGTGCTGCCGGATCCGTCCGCGACGCCGCCGAAGGCGTTGGGCGCGCTCACCGAACGGGAGCGGGAGGTGCTCGTGCAGGTCGCCCGCGGCCTGTCGAACGCCGAGATCGCCCGGGCGCTGTCGGTGAGCGAGACCACCATCAAGACGCACGTCGGACATGTGCTGACCAAGCTCGGGCTACGCGACCGGGTGCAGGCGGTGGTGCTGGCGTACGAGTCGGGCCTGGTCCGACCTGGGGGTTAACGCCGTCGTTGCATCCGTCACCTACCGTGACGACCTGCGGCGGAAATCGGTTGACCCTCACGCGACGGCAACGTCCAGGATGACCATGACCACCGACGGCAGATGAGCGACAGCTGCCGGAGTCGGGGACAACCCTGACTTCGGTTGGGGGGTACCCGCAGCCGGAAATCCGCTTCGGCTCCGCCCGGAGTCGGACGGATCGGCGGTGGGCAGCACAGATGATGGACTCGCACCGGACCAGCGGGGGCGGTGCGAGCAGACCGCGACGGAGAGGTACGTGACGTGACCGCTACCACAGGCCAGCCGGCATCGGCCGCAGCCCGGGCGAGCGACGTGTGGAAGGTGTACGGCAGCGGCGAGGCGCAGGTCATCGCCCTGCGGGGGGTCAGCGCGGAGTTCGAGCGCGGACGGTTCACAGCGATCATGGGCCCGTCGGGTTCCGGCAAGTCGACGTTGATGCACTGCCTGGCCGGGTTGGACTCGGTCACCCGGGGCACGGTGGCGATCGGCGACACCACCGTCACCGGGCTCGGTGACGCGGGTCTGACGAAGCTACGCCGCGACAAGGTCGGCTTCATCTTCCAGCAGTTCAACCTGCTGCCGACGTTGACCGCCAAGGAGAACATCCTGCTCCCGCTCTCGATCGCCGGGCGCAAGCCGGACCCGGCCTGGTTCGACGTCGTGATCGACACGGTGGGTCTGCGGGACCGGCTGGGTCACCGGCCGGCGCAGTTGTCCGGCGGCCAGCAGCAGCGGGTGGCGTGCGCCCGGGCCCTGGTCGCCCGCCCCGAGGTGATCTTCGCGGACGAGCCGACCGGCAACCTCGACTCGCGTTCCGGCGCGGAGGTGTTGAACTTCCTGCGCAACTCGGTACGCCAGCACGGGCAGACCATCGTCATGGTCACCCACGATCCGACGGCCGCCGCGTACGCCGACCGGGTGGTGTTCCTCGCCGACGGCCAGATCGTCTCGGAGTTGATCGAGCCGACCGCGGACACGGTGCTGGACACGATGAAGAAGCTGGACACGCCCGCCGAGGTGGCCGGCTGATGTTCCGGGCAACCTTGAAGAGTCTGCTGGCCCGCAAGGTCCGGCTGATCCTGTCCGGCCTGGCCGTGGTGCTCGGCGTGATGTTCGTCTCCGGCGCCTTCGTCCTCACCGACACCCTGGGCCGCTCCTTCGACTCGCTGTTCGCCGACGCGTACGCCGAGGTCGACGTCAACGTGGCCGCCAAGCCGAAGCTGGAACTCGGCGAGATGGAGGGTGAGCAGCTCGCCAGCCCGTTCCCGGCCGCCACGTTGGAGACGGTGCGTGCGGTGGACGGGGTGGCCGAGGCCACCGGGGTGGTCGCCGTCGACGGGGCCCGGTTGATCGGCAGCAACGGCAAGGCCGTCACCTCCTTCGGGCCGCCGCAGTTGGGCGGCAACTGGACCGGTGAGAGCGACCTGGTGCGGTTGCGGGAGGGCCGGGCACCGCAGGCCGACGACGAGATCGTGATCAACAAGGGGTTGGCGGACGCCGGCCGGGTGGCGCTCGGCGACCGGGTGGGGGTGCTCACCCTCCAGCCGCGCCAGGATTTCACGATCGTCGGCATCTTCGGCTACAGCGGTGACCGCGACTCCCTCGGCGGCGCCAACGAGGTCATGTTCACCACCCCCGTGGCGCAGCAGCTGATGCTCGGCGAGTCGGACGTGTTCAGCAACATCGTGGTCACCGCCGCCGACGGCGTCTCCGACGACCAGCTGCGCGACGCGGTGGCCACGGCTGTCGGCGACGGCTATGTGGTCAAGACCGGCGAGCAGCTCTCCGCCGAGGCCGCCGCCGGCCTGAAAGAGGGGCTGTCCTTCTTCAACCGCATCCTGCTCGGCTTCGCCGCGGTGGCCCTGCTGGTCGGGACGTTCCTGATCCTCAACACGTTCTCGATCATCGTGGCGCAGCGCACCCGGGAACTGGCGTTGCTGCGGGCCGTCGGCGCCAGCGGCAAGCAGATCATCGGCTCGGTGGTGCTGGAGGCGGTCGCCGTCGGGTTGATCGCCTCGGTGTTCGGCCTGGCCGCTGGCATCGGCATCGGCGCGCTGCTGGCGTACCTGTTCGGCAACCTCGCCGGTGGGCTGGCCCTGGCCGGGGTCGCGGTGCCGGCGTCGGCGGTGATCGGCGCGTTCGGCGTCGGTCTGGTGATCACGGTGCTGGCGGCGCTGCTGCCGGCGCTGCGGGCCGCGCGGATCCCACCGATCGCGGCGATGCAGGACGTGGCCACGCCGGACCGGCCGTTGACAAAGGTGACCGTCGGCGGCGCACTGGTCACCGCGATCGGCGCCACCCTGCTCTTCCTCGGCCTGGGCGGGTACGCCGGTGGCAGCACGCTGGCCACAATTCTCGGTGGCGTGCTGTTCTCGTTCATCGGGGTGGCCCTGCTGACGCCGCTGATCAGTCGTCCGGTGGTGGCGGCGCTGGGCACGGTTTTCTCCGGCTGGGTGCCGGGCAAGCTGGGTCGGCTCAACTCCGGTCGCAACCCGCGCCGCACCGCGATCACCGCCGCCGCGTTGATGGTGGGGATCGCCCTGGTCACCGGCATCACGGTGATCCTGGACTCGGCCAAGAGCAGCATCAGCGGGCTGGCGCAGGACAGCATCAGCGCCGAGCTGGTGATCGCCGGGGCGCAGTCGGGTCCGCGCCCGCCGACGTTCGACCCGGCGGTCCTGGACGAGGCGAAGGCGATCCCTGGTGTCCGCCTCGTCGACGGCGAGTACGGCGACATGGCGCTGGTCGGCGGCGAGCGTACCTGGGTCGGTGCCAGCAGCGAACCGAGCGCGCTGGTGGAGATGTTCGGCGCGACCGCCACCGCCGGGGACATCGGGCGGCTGGGGCCGGGCCAGATGTTGATCAGTTCTGACGCGGCGGAGTCGCGTGGCCTGTCGGTCGGCTCGACGGTGCCGGTGCAGTTGGCCCGTGGCGAGGAACGCACCTACACGGTCACCGGCATCTACGAGAGCACCCCGCTGTTCGGCGGCGTGACGTTGCCCGCCGAGGCGGCGCGTGACTTCGCCATCCCGCAGCCCATCCAGGGCTACATCCAGCTGGAGCCCGGAGTACGGGCGGCCGACGTGCTGCCCCAGGTGGAGGCGCTGCTGACGGACAGTCCGGAGGTGTCGGTGGCCGACCGGGACGCGTTCATCGAGCAGCAGGCCGGGCAGCTCGACGGGCTGCTCCAGATGATCCAGATCCTGCTGGCGCTGGCCATCGTGATCGCGGTGCTCGGCATCATCAACACCCTCGCCCTGTCGGTGCTGGAGCGGACCCGGGAGCTGGGTCTGTTGCGTGCCATCGGCCTGCGCCGGTCGCAGACCATGGGGATGATCACCGTGGAGGCGGTGGTGATCTCGGTGTTCGGCGCGCTGCTCGGCGTCGTGGTCGGTGCCGGCCTGGGTGCCGCGGTGGTGGAGGCCCTGCGCGACGAGGGAATCACCAAGCTGGTGCTGCCGTGGGGCCAGATGGGTGTCTTCCTCGGCCTGGCCGCGATCATCGGGGTGATCGCGGCGGCGCTGCCGGCGATCCGGGCCGCCCGGATCAACGTGCTGGGCGCCATCGCCCACGACTGAGGCACCGCCGAAGCAACGGCCCCTGTCACCGATCCGGTGGCAGGGGCCTTGCGCTGCGCGTCCAGCAGATCAGCCGGACGGTGTCAGGCGGGGGTTCGGCGCAGCAGCCCCGCCAGCAGGTCCAGATCCGCCAGCAGCAGGCTCTCCAACTGGTGTACGCCGTCGGCCGGCGCCAGCGGCACCTCGGCGGGTACGGCCAGCACCGCGGCCCCGGCGGCGACCGCGCTGGCCACCCCGGTCGCCGAGTCCTCGATCGCCACGCACCTGTCGATGGGCACTCCGAGCAGCCGGGCGGCCGTCAGGTAGGGCTCCGGGTGCGGCTTGGTCGAGTCGACCTCGTCACCGCAGACCACCACGTCGAAGCTGTCCCGGCCGAGGGTGTCCAGGGCGATCTCGACAAGTGCCCGCCCGCTGGAGGTGACCAGGGCCGTCGGGATCCGCGCCTGCCGGACCGCGCCGAGCAGCGCCAGCGCCCCCGGCCGCCACTGCAGCCCGGTGCGGAACAGCTCCAGGATCCGCGCGTTGATCCACTCCGCGCTGGTCTGCGGATCCCGGTGCGGCTGCCCCAGGTCGTCGTGCAGGATGCGCATCGAGTCGGCCATGCCCGTGCCGACGATCGCCCGGCGGGCGTCGGCGGAGAGGTCGCCGCCGTAGTGCCGGGCGAGTTCGGCCAACGCGACGTCCCACAACCGCTCGCTGTCGACCAGGGTGCCGTCCATGTCGAAGAGCACGGCGGCTGGACGGTTGCTGCTCACCGGATCCTCCTCGGGCTCGGGTAACCGGTGAATCCTGTCAGCCGACGGTGCTTCCGCGCCCGGCGCAGTGACCTTTCTCAACCGAGGTCGCAGGCGGCCAGGGATCGTTCGTAGCCGCGGAAGAACGCCTCGGTCCGCTGCTCGGGGGTGCCGTGGGAGCCCTCGGCGAACCATGGTTGGCCGGGGTCGTCGCCGACGGCCAGCAGTCCCTCGTTGAACTCGTCGAGGTCGCCTTCCTCCAGGGTGAGCCGGCCGGCCCGTACCGAGTCGCCGAGGAACGCCCCGGCCATGCAGTCGGCCTGCAACTCCTGCTGGATGGTGAAGTTGTACCGGATGCCCAGCCGGGTCTGGATGCCGTGCGCGTACTCGTGGCCGAGCAGATAGAACACGAACGCGTCACCGATCTGCCGGAAGGCGCCGAAGGACCAGTTGATGTCGTACGCGATGTAGTCGTCGATGGTGCAGTAGACCGCGTTGTTGCGGGGCACCTCCTGCCCGCCGCAGGAAACCTCACCGTCGCGCTGGTACGGAATGACCTGCCGGATCGGCCGGAAGGACTGCTCCGACGCCTCGAACTGGTCGGCCCAGTACACCTCGGCGAGCCGCTGCGCGTCGGCCACGTCCTGCCGGAACTCCTCCACCGTGTCGGTGCCGTCGGCACGGGTCACCTCGGCCGTCGGCTCGGCCGGCTGCCGCTGCCCGCCCGGGTCCGCCGGTCCACCGACCGGCTCCACCATGCAGGCGGCCGCCGCCACCAGCGCTACCGCCAGGCCGGCGAGCCTGCCCCGGCGTCGCCCTCGCCCACCTGCCGCCACCGTGCTCCTCCCGCCTCGACGTCGCCGGTCCAGTACCCCGACGGTACGACCGTCACGCCCGTTGCCGTCAGGTACGCCTTACCGCCCCGTCCGGTTCAGTTGCCCGCCTGCCGGCGTGTTTCATCCGAGTCTCTCGGGCCGGTCGGATGAAACACACCTAGGGTGCGGTGGTCGGTGTCCGGAACGGACGCCCGGCTCCGACGTCCCCGGTGAACCGGCACCGGCGATGGTGGCGGACGCGAGAGGGAGACCCCGTGAAATACATGATCATGCTGTACGGCTCGCAGCGGGACTACGACGCGATGGCCGGGCACGGCTCCGACCGACCGGCGATGTCGGCCGAAGAGGTGGCCGCGATGCACGAGCACATGGGCAGGGTGCACCAGGATCTTGCCGACTCCGGTGAGCTGGTGGACGCTCAGGGGCTGACCGCGCCGGTGCACGCCCGCCGGGTCCAGATGCGCGACGGCGCTGCGATGGTCACCGACGGTCCGTACCCGGAGACGCAGGAGGTCCTCGCCGGGTACACGGTGGTCGAGTGCGCCAGCTTCGACCGGGCCGCCGAGATCGCCGCCATGCTGGTGAACCCCGACAACCCGGGCGAGTACGTCGATGTCCGCCCGATCGCCGAGGGCGTCGACGATCTCGTCTGATGGGTGAGCCGACCGTCGAGGACCTGCTACGCCGGCTGGCGCCGCAGGTCCTCGGCGCGCTCGTGCGCCGCTACGGGCACTTCGACACCGCCGAGGACGCCACCCAGGAGGCGCTGATCGCCGCGGCCACCGCCTGGCCCCGCGACGGCGTACCGGCCAACCCTCGGGCCTGGCTGATCACGGTGGCGTCGCGGCGACTCACCGACCTGCTCCGGGCCGAGCAGGCGCGACGCCAACGGGAGGACCTCGTCGGCCGGCGGGTGCTGGCCGAATGGCGGCTACCACCGCCGGGTGAACGGATCGCGGATTCCGACGACACCCTGATCCTGCTGTTCCTGTGCTGCCATCCGTCGCTCCCCCCGCCCGCGCAGATCGCGTTGACCCTCCGGGCGGTCGGCGGGCTGAGCACGGCGGAGGTGGCCCGGGCGTTCCTGGTGCCGGAGCAGACCATGACCCGGCGGATCAGCCGGGGCAAGCAGCGGATCCGCGACAGTGGCCTGCCCTTCGCGATGCCCGACCCGGCCGAGGTTCCGACGCGCCTCACGGCCGTGCTCCGGGTGCTCTACCTGATCTTCAACGAGGGGTACGCGAGCACCTCCGGGCCCGGACTGCTCCGCGCTGACCTGTGTGCCGAGGCGATCCGGCTGACCCGGCTGCTGCGTCGGATGCTGCCCGACGCCGCGGAGGTGACCGGGCTGCTGGCGTTGCTGCTGCTCACCGACGCCCGCGCGCCGGCACGCACCGGGCCGCACGGCGAACTGGTGCCGATGGCCGAGCAGGACCGTTCCCGCTGGCGGGCCGATCAGATCACCGAGGGCACAGCGCTTGTGGTCGAGGCGCTGCGCCGGGGACGCCCCGGGCCGTACCAGGTCCAGGCCGCCATCGCTGCCCTGCACGACGAGGCGCCGAGCCCGGACGAGACCGACTGGCCGCAGATCGCGGCGCTGTACGAGGTGCTGACGGAGATGGACAGCAACCCCCTGGTCGCGCTGAACCACGCCGTCGCGGTGGCCATGACGGACGGTCCCGACGCGGGACTGACGCTTGTCGACCGGGTGGCCGCAGACGGTCGGCTGGCCCGGGATCCGAGGCTGCCCGCCGTACGCGCGCATTTGCTGGAGCGGCGCGGCGACCCGGCGGCGGCCCGCGCCGAGTACCGGACAGCCGCCGCGCGGGCCGCCAACCTGGCGCAGCAGCGTTACCTCAACGCTCGCGCCGACCGCCTCACCGACGGCTGACCCACCGGGCGGCACCGACGGCTTCGGCAGCCGGACCGCCATCGCCGCGGCGGCTGAGGCATCAGACGTGCGACGGCGGGGGCAGGTCACCCGTCCGGTCGGCGGGTACCGCCACGGTGATCCGGATCTCGGTGGTCAGCGACAAGCCGCCGCCAGCATCGCGGGCGGCGTCCAGCGCCTGCGCGGCGTCGGCGGTCGCGGCGGGCAGGCGGTCCGCCGGTAGGTGTTGCAGCAACGCCCGTCCGCCGTGTGACCACATCCACCGCACCCAGTGGTCGACGTCGTCGAACCGGCTCTCGATCCGGTGCGCGACGATCGAGGTGACGGTGAGGCCGGCACCGTCCATGGTGGCGGTGATCGCCTGCTCGTCGGCGAACGGGCCGGCCGGCCGCGCCGGCCGGGCCTGGTCGGTCGGCAGATGCGCCGCCAGGGCGTCGGTGGCGGCGACGAAGGCCGGATCCTGGGCACCGAAGGTGCTGATCACCAGGCGGCCGGACGACCGCAACAGCCGAGCGTACGCCCGCAGTGCCTGTTGCGGCTGCGGGAGCAGGAAGACGACCAGCCCGGCCAGGACGGCGTCGAAGCTGCGTGGCGGGAAGTCGGGCTGCTGCGCGTCGTCGACCCGGACGTCGACGTGGGTCAGACCAGCGCGGGTGACGTCCTCGGCGGTGAGGGCGACCATGGCCGGAGCCAGGTCGATCCCGGTGACGTGCCCGGTCGGCCCGGTGGCGTGCGCCGCCGGGAAAAGCACCGCGCCGCGACCGCAACCGACGTCGAGAACACGCTCACCCGGCCGGATGGCGGCGCGCCGGACGAGCTCGGCACCGAACGGACCGAAGAAGGAGACTCCGGTGCGGTCGTAGTTCGGCGCGGCCTGTTCGAACACCTCTGCGGCCCCACCGGGCCGGGCACTGCCCGTCATCGACGCCCCCTCCATCTTGTCGGACATGAAAACCCTAACCGGCAGGGGTGCCGGGTGGCGCCCCTGCCGGCGCTTGCGGTCCGGTCAGGCGAAGAGCGTGTGATAGGCATTCAGCGCGGGTTGGCCACCCAGGTGGGCGTAGAGAACGTTGGCGTCGGCGGGGATGTCCCGGGCACGGACGAGGTCGATCAGCGCCGCCATCGACTTGCCCTCGTACACCGGGTCGATGATCATGCCTTCCAGCTCACCGGTGAGCCGGATCGCGTCCAGGGTGGACTGGACCGGAAGGCCGTACCGCTCCCCTGCCCAGCCCGCCAGCACGGTGATCTCGTCGTCGCGCAGATCCCGCCCGAGGCCAATGAGTCCAGCGGTGTCACGGGCGATCTTCTCCACCTGGGCCCGGGTCTCGTCGAGCTTCGCCGAGGCGTCGATGCCGAGCACCCGCCGGGGCCGGTCCTGGCCGGCGAAACCGGCGATCATCCCCGCCTGGGTGCTGCCGGTGACGCTGCACACGACGATGGTGTCGAAGAAGATCCCCAGCTCCCGTTCCTGTTGCTGGACCTCGTAGGCCCAGTTGGCGAAGCCGAGCCCGCCCAGCGGGTGGTCGGACGCCCCGGCGGGGATCGCGTACGGCACGCCACCGCCGGCCCGGACCTCCTCCAGCGCCCGCTGCCAGCTCTCCTTGATGCCGATGCCGAAGCCGTCCGGCGCGAGGCGCACCTCGGCCCCCATCACGCGCGACAGCAGAATGTTGCCGACCTTGTCGTTGACCGGGTCCGGCCAGTCCACCCAGCTCTCCTGCACCAGGACGGCCTTCAGGCCGGCCCGGGCCGCGACGGCGGCCACCTGACGGGTGTGATTGGACTGCACGCCACCGATGCTGACCAGGGTGTCCGCGCCAAGGGCCAGGGCGTCGGGCAGCAGGTACTCCAGCTTGCGGGTCTTGTTTCCGCCGAAGGCCAGGCCGCTGTTGCAGTCTTCCCGCTTGGCCCAGATCCGGGCGCCGCCCAGATGGCGACTCAGCCGGTCCAGCGGATGGACCGGGCTGGGACCGAAGAGCAACGGGTAGCGGTCGAACGTGTCGAGAGACATGCAGCATATTGCACGTTGCATGCCTTCGCGTGTCAAGCCCTCGTCGCGTACGGTGGGCTGCCCGACGCGGTACGACGACGGCAACGGGGGCGTGACGTCCGTCGACGTCACGCCCCCGGTCACCGGTGCCGCCCTGGCGGGCGGGATCTCAGCAGGTGTTGAGCATCGTGCTCAGCGCCGACTTCTCCGCGCTGTTCACGGTGAGGCCGTAGTACCACTTCACCTGGATCCAGGCCCGGGCGTAGGTGCAGTGGAAGGCCGCGCGCGGCGGCTTCCAGGCGGCCGGGTCCTTGTCGCCCTTGGACGAGTTGACGGTGCCGGTGACCGCCCACAGTTCCGGCCCGCCCAGGTCGTTGGCGTAGGTCTGGCGATGCGAGGTGCTCCAGGCCCAGGCGCCCGAACGCCACGCCTCGGCCAGCGGCACCACGTGGTCGATGGAGATCTCGGCGGGGTTCGTGCGGGTCACCCCGTCGTACGGGCTGTACCAGGACCCGGAGGTCGGATAACAGCTGGAGTTCACCACGACGTTGCTGCCGTCCCGCTTGAGCACCTGCTCCCGGGTGTTGCAGGCGCCGGTGATGGTGATCCAGTGCGGGAAGAGGTCGCGGTTGTAGCTGGACTGGTGGGACTCGGCCGCGACGGTGAGCGAGTTCAGCCGGCTCACCGCCGTGCTGTACGAGGGGATGTTGGGGGGTGTGGCATGGGCGGCCGGCGGCACGAGTACCACCGACAGGGCGACAGCGACCACCGAGACGATCGCCACCTTGCGTAGGTGAGCCACGGGACGACTCCTGACTGTCTCCTGCGACGGCGGGTGGGGGAACCCGGCTTGGGGGCGCGGCAGGCGACATCAGGATTCTCGCAGAAATCGCGATCAATAAATGTCATCGCGCTACAAGCACCGTGAACGCCACATGAAGACCCGCCGCGTCCCTGCGGTGCTTCGTGCGTCGGACCGGGCGCGGCGCTACGCCGGGCGCTCCGGACCGTTGCGGACGCGGTCGGTCCGGTACGCCCACATCGCGATCTCCACCCGGTTACGGACACCGAGCTTGACCATCAGGCTGGCGATGTGGGTCTTCACGGTGCTGAGGCTGATGTGCAACTCCTCGGCGATCTCGGTGTTGGTGCGACCCCGCGCGACAGCCACCAACACCTCCTCCTCCCGCAGCGTCAGCGCGTCGACCGGCTGCTGCGGCGGCGCGGCCGGACCCGCGTCGGCGAAGGCTCGGAGCAGCCGGGTGGTGATGTTCGGCGCGATGAGCGCGTCTCCGGCGGCGGCAGCCCGTACGGCCTGGGTGAGCAGCGCCGCGCCGGCGTCCTTGAGCAGGAAACCACGCGCTCCGGCGCGGAGCGCGGCGTAGACGTACTCGTCGAGGTCGAAGGTGGTGATCACGACCACCGCCAAGGGGTCGGGCACGGCCGGGCCAGCGAGGCGACGGGTGGCCTCGATGCCGTCCACGCCGGGCATCCGGATGTCGAACAGACACACGTCCGGGCGTAGTCGCCGGGCGAGTCCGACGGCTCGGTGACCGTCGCCCACCTCGCCCACCACCTCGATGTCCGGCTGGGCGTTGAGGATCATCGTCAGGCCGGTACGGACGATCTCCTGGTCGTCGGCGACGATCACGCGGATGGCCACCCCACGATTGAACACGGCCGGCGGCCCGGCCCAAAGTACGACCAGCTTCCCCGTCCATCGGCCGAGACGACGCCGGCCCGCACGGCGATGAGTACGGTCCGCCGCGTTGCCAGGATCGATGAAACAGGAGCGGCCGGTTCCTTCCCGACTGACCCGCAAACCGCGTCCGGCCAGTGTCGGGCGGGCAACGGGCAGTGGGCGGAGGGCTGGTCGCCGCGAGAAGGGATGCCACAGCTGTGACAGCCTCCGCCAGGTCGACCTGGCTCATTCCCGCCGGTCTGCTGGTGCTCGGCGTGGTGCCGGTGGTGGCCGGCGGCCTCCGCCTGGCCGAACTGGCCGGCGGCGCCCAGGTGCTGCCCGACGGCGACCGGATCGCCTCACCCCCGCTGCCGCTGGTGGCCCACATCGTCGCGGTGACCGTGTTCAGCGTCCTCGGCGCCTTCCAGTTCACGCCCCGGTCGCGTCGGCCGCACCGTGGTTGGCACCGGATCGCCGGTCGGGTGCTGATTCCCTTCGGGCTGCTCACCGCGGTGAGTGGCCTGTGGCTGACCCTGGTCCCGGCCCGGGGGCCACTCGACAGTGACACGCTGGTCGCCGTCCGCGTGGTGGTCAGCGTCGCCATGGCGGGCGCGATCGTCCTCGGCTTCGTAGCGGTCCGACGCCGCGACTTCGCCCGGCACCGCGCCTGGATGATCCGCGGCTACGCCATCGGAATGGGCGCAGGTACCCAGTTCTTCACCCAGATGGCCTGGCTCGCCGCTGTCGGTCCACTCACGACCTTCGGCCGGACCGGAACGATGACCGCCGCCTGGCTGATCAACGTGGTGCTGGCGGAATGGATCATCCGGCGGCGCGGCGGTACCACCGGAGCGCGCCCGGCGGCGCGCGGGCGCCGCGCCCGCGAGGGCACGGCGATTCCGGTGTGAGACCTCCGAGCGGGTGTCACGTTCGGCGGCTGGGCGGGGTCGAAGACCTGTACCCATCCGAACGGAGAAGCCATGAACGACGCCGCGACGAACGCTCCCGTCCTGGTCACCGGCGGCACCGGCACACTCGGCGGGCACGTCCTGCCGCGCCTGAGCGCGGCGGGACACACCGTACGGGTACTCAGCCGCAAGACCCACCGAGGTGTCGACGGCGTCGAGTACGTCACGGGCGACCTGCTCAGGGACGAGGGCATCGAGCCTGCTGTCGACGGTGTCCACACGCTGCTGCACCTGGCCGGCGGCCCGAAGGGCGACGACCGGGCCACCGCCAGCCTGATGCGGGCCGCCGCCCGAGCCGGGGTACGGCACGTCGTCTACATCTCGGTCATCGGTGCCGGCCGGGTGCCGATCGGCTACTTCGAGGCCAAGCACGGCGCGGAGCGGGCGGTAAGCGAATCCGACGTGCCGTGGACGACGCTGCGGGCCGCGCAGTTCCACGACCTGGTCTACACCGTCGTGCGGAAGCTGGCAGCCCTGCCGATCGTGCCCGACCCGAGGGTGATCCGGTTCCAGCCGGTCGACTCCCGCGACGTCGCCGACCGGCTGGTCGACCTGGTCCAGGGCGTTTCGTCCGGTCTCGTGCCCGAACTGGCGGGACCGCAGGTCTACCCGCTGGCCGAACTGATCCGCAGCTACCTCGCCGCCCGCGGCGGGAACCGGCCCTTCCTGCCGGTCCCGGTGCCCGGGGCGGTCGGCAGGGCGTACCGCCACGGCCACAACCTCACCGTCGACGGCGTCACCGTCGGCACCCGCACCTGGGAGGATTACCTGGCCGAGAAGTTGCGCTGATCGACCTCCGGCCACCGGAACCCGGCCGGCTGGCGGCGACCGACGGTCGCCCCGTCATCGGGCAGCGGGCCGGCCGGGTCCGCCCGCAGGTCGACGCGGATCCCGTCCAGGATCACACCGGATGCCTGCTCGACGACGATGGGCGACCGAGGACGCCGCGCCTCGCCGGGCCCGGCCGTGGCGAGCGGCAGCGGCACGAACGTGCAGTCCCGGACCACCACGTCCCGGTATTCGAGTACCCGGAACGAGTGGTCGATCTCGCTGCGTCCCCAGCCCGCGATCCGGACCGCGTACAGCGGACCGTTCCAGGCCACGTGGGCACCCGAGACGCGGATACGCGCGCCGACCGGGTTGTCACCGGCGGAGTGGAACCGGTCGGTGTTGTCGCCGGGCAGGAGCCGGAAGCCGATCTCGACATCGGACAGGTGGACCCGGTCCACCGTCACGTCGTGCACCGAGCTGAGGTAGAACCCCTCGAAAGCGTCGGACACGCGCAGGTCACGGAGTTCGAGGTGGTGCGGATGGTACGAGGGCCCGACGATCGAGTCGACCCCGTCGCCGACCGCGCCCCAGTGCACGGCGATGCCGGTGCAGCCACCGACGATGGAGACGTCGCTGATGGTGACGTCGCGCACCGCGCCCATGACGGCGACGCAGTTGGCGGCGCGCTCGTCGCGGCGCTCGACCTCGACGCGCCGGATCTGGATGTCCTCGATCCACTCCGCCCCGGCCGGGTAGAGGTAGTTCCCGATGGTGATGGCGGTGCCCCGGTCGCCGCCGTGCTCCCCCGGCGCGCACGGCGGCGGGCGGAAGCCGATGTCCTGGACGGTCACCCGGGAGCCCAGCACGTGGACGATGGGTTCGCCGGCCGACGAGGACGACGTCAGCCACGTGGTCACCGGCCCGTTGCCCGGCGCGGCCCCGGTCAGCGTCCAGCCCGAGCCGAGCACCACTCCCCGGTCCAGGGTGAAGGCGCCCGCCGGCAGCCGCAGGGTGCCCCCGGTACCGGAGGCCAGGATCTGTTCGAGCGCCCGCCGGTTTGCCGCTGGATCAGCAGTGAGGGTCAGGTCATGGTGGTTGTGCTCGGTCACCGATGACACTCCAACTCGACGAGCTGGCAGACGGTCTCGGCGACCCGCCGCCGTACCGCCGGGTTGTCGTGCTCGGCGAGCCCGACCAGCACCGGACCGGGCGCCGTACGCTCGACCACCACGTCGAGGGTCTCCTCGCCCTGCGGGGTGGCGCTCACCCGGCACTCGGTGCCGTCGACCAGATGGACGCCCCGGACCACCAGCCGGTCCGGGTGCGGCGGCCGGGTGAACGGCGACGCCTCGAACAGCGCGTATCCCGCCCCACGCTGCGCCACCCGGAACGCCTTCAGCACGGTCTGGCCCTGCTGGCGGCGCAGCCACTTCTGGCTCGGCTGTCGCACCGCTGCCGGTGGGGCGGTGGCGGCCGCGATCCGCAGCCGGCACCGTACGGTGGGGTCGGCGGCGTTGACCACGATGAACCGCGACCGGGGGTGTCCCTGTCCGCGACCTCGCGCCCCGACCAGACCTCCGGCGCTGACCAGCCCGGCGAGCTGGGCGGCGGCACCGGCGAGTCGAGTGGCATCACCGCGCTGCTCGGCCGCGTCGATCGCGACGATCTCGACCTGGTTGATCCGTACGCCGATCGCCGCCAGCGGGCTGAGCGCGGTCGACGCCCACGACGGCAGCGTGCCGTCCACCACCTCGATGATCAGGAGGCCGTCGTCCCCCACCTCGTCGGCCCACAGGTCGAACTCCACCCAGGCGTGGGCCTCCACCATCCGCAACCGCCCCCGTTGGCGGCTGATGACAGCGGCGGCCCGGTCCGCGCCCTGGGCCCGGACCATGACCAGTCGCGGCAGCTCGCGCATCCCCCGAGCCGGTGCCGCCGCCCGCGACCAGGCGGTCTGTGAGGCACCGTCGATGTGCAGGTCGACCCGGACGCGAACCGGGCGGCCGTCGGTGCGTACCTTGAGCACGACCGCGCCGGACCCGCCCTGGACCCGGCCCACGATCGCCACGCCCCGGGCGACCTGGTCGGCGAGCAACACCTCGGGATCCCCACCCGAAATGAACGTCGCGGGAAGCTCCCGGGCCGGGATCGGCTCGTCGAACTCGGTGGCGAACCAGGCGCCGATCGCCACTACCGGACACCTCCCGGCATCTGGAGGTCGGTCCGGGTCAGCACCGGCTCACGCCGGGTCCACATGCGCT
This sequence comes from Micromonospora sediminimaris, assembly GCF_016863575.1. Taxonomy (NCBI): domain Bacteria; kingdom Bacillati; phylum Actinomycetota; class Actinomycetes; order Micromonosporales; family Micromonosporaceae; genus Micromonospora; species Micromonospora sediminimaris. The sequence goes on along the minus strand of NZ_BOPD01000011.1, from coordinate 14,734 downwards.
CGACGGCCTCGAAGACCGGGTCCGCGTCGCTCTCGATGTGTCGGAACGAGGTCCGCACCGCGCGCAGCAGGTAGTCGGCGGGCCACACCTCCCAGTGCGGCACCTGAGGGGTGAACAGGTCGGTGGCGCTGCGGTAGAACCACAACCACAGGCGGGCGCGCTCGACCTGCTCGGCGGAGATGATCTCCTCGCCGTTGAGCATGGCGCTGATCGCGGCGTCGAGTGCCTTCCAGTAGGTCTCCGGGTCGTTCACCACCGTGGACAGACCACACTCGCTCCACTCGGACCAGCCGGCCTGGATCACCGGGATGCCGTACGCGGGCAGCTCGTTGCTGACGCTGCCGCGCACGGTCACGCCCAGGTCGACGAGGCTCCACAGACCGTTCTTGCTCAGGTCCTTACTGGGCTGGAACACCATGTGCCGGTGTCGGGCGTACCGTCGGGCGACCGAGTCGAAGAAGTCGGTGCTGTCGTAGCGGAACTGGCTCGGATGGTCCTGGAACAGCCACTGCACCTCGGTGGCGGTACTGGCGAACTGGGCGGTCTCGGCGAACCAGTCGGCCAGCGTCGGGAAGGACTGGTGGTTCGTGCCCGGCGCGTCGGACACCGCGTGGTTGAACACCGCCACCACCGGACGAGCCGGGTCGAACCCCAGGCGGGCCGCGAAGTGCGTCCGCAGCCGGGCCCGCTCACTGCTGTTGGTGATGTCGACGGACGCGCTGGCGCCGCCCCGCCACCAGCTGGGCCGGCCCAGGTTGACCTTTGACCGCCAGGCGACGAGTTCGGCGTTACGCCGCACCTCGTTGCGTCGTGTCCACACCCGCTGTTCGAAGAAGGCGCCGATCTGGTGAGTGAGTTCACCACGGAAGGTGTGCTCGCCAGTGTCGTTCTCGGGGAACAGCGCGTACGCCTTGAGACAGCCGGTCTGCTGGGTGTGCACCACGGGTACCCCGGCCCGTCGGGCGGAGTCCACCGCGAGCCCCCAGTGGTCGTAGTCGACGTGGCTGGTGACCAGCGCGACCACCGAGCCGCTGCCGAGCAGGGCGTCGTAGGCCGAGGAGATGGCCCGGGCCAGCGCCTGCCGTCGCCGGTAGCGCGGGTCGGCGGCGGGGTTCTCCGGCGGCCGGGGGCGCTTGGTCACCCGGCAGTAGGTGGCGCTGACGAACTCGGCGAGGGTTTCCTCACTGATCGGCGCACCGGGGGGCAGCGGCCGTCCGAACAGCTCCACCGGCACGGCACTCGGCGTGGCGGAGTTGGCCGGCCCCTCCACGAGGCGGTACAGGTCGATGACCTGGCTGGCGCCGTAGGCGGCCGCGATCCGCTCGACCAGCTTCACGTCGAACTCGGTCCACAGCGCGTCGTGCCACATCTGCTCCACCCCGGTCACCACGACCAGTTGAGCCGGGACGATGCGGCGGATCGCGTTGGCGACCGACAGGTTACGCATCGCCACCCTGATGTCCTGGTGGAACACCTCGACGACGAGGTAGTTCTGGGACGTCGTGGAGCCGAGGTTCTTGCGCCAGTAAACGTCAGCGGAATCGAGGAAGGCCTCGAACTCCTTCTTGTCAGCCCCGAGCCACACCCGAAGAACCGCCTTCCCCCGCATACCCGTCTGAACCTGTGTCTGAATTCGTTGGCGCACCGCGGCACCCGCCGGCAGGCCCGGCACGACTCACGGAGACCGCAAGGTACCGGCGCCGAGAAGAGTTCAGGTTGACATCGCATGGACAACAGGTGGCCGGGACGGCATCAGCAGTGAACCTCAGCAGGCTGACGCGCGGGTCCGCCGTGGGCGAGTGGCCGAAACGTCCTGGGCAGTACACCTAGTCCGGGCGAGTGTGCTTGTCGATCCGCTGCCGCAGGGTGTCGGCGAAGCCTTCGGCGGTGGCCAGCTGTTCGCGGAGTGCGTCGACCCGCGTGGTGGCGAGGGTGTGGAACATGGCGAGCCGGTCGAGCAGGGCGCGACGTTCGTCATCGTCGGCAGCGGGCAGCGCGTCGAGGATGCCGAGCAGGTCGCGCATCTCGTCGAGGGTGAACCCGAGGGGTTTCATCCGTTTGACCACCCCGAGGCGGTCCAGATCGGGTTCGGTGTAGAGGCGGAAGCCGCCGTCGGTACGCGCCGACGGGACGATGAGCCCGACCTGTTCGTAGTGACGGATGGTGCGGATGCTCAGGCCGACCCGTTCGGCGGCCTCGCCGATCTGCATGAGTCGGTCGGGTGCCGGGCCGCTGGCGTGTCGCGGCCCGGCGTCGCGTCCGGTGAGGGTCATCAGTGGCCCGCGCTGAGGGTGCCGGCGAGGCTGCCGTGGATCGCCGCGCTGGGCTTGTTCAGTTCGACGATCTCGACGGTCTTGCCGCGGTCGGCGTACTTGGTGGTGATGGCGTCCAGGGCGGCCACGGAGGAGGCGTCCCAGACGTGCGCCCGACTCATGTCGATGACCACCTTCTCCGGGTCGCCGGCGTAGTCGAACTGGTAGACCAGGTCGTTACTGGAGGCGAAGAAGAGTTCGCCGTGCACCGAGTAGATCCGGGTGCCGCCGTCGGGGTCGAGCACGCTGGTGACCTCGACCAGGTGGGCGACCCGGCGGGCGAAGATCACCATGGCGGTGAGCACACCGGCGACGACGCCGATGGCCAGGTTGTGGGTGACCAGGGTGGTGGCGACGGTGGTGACCATGACCAGGGTCTCGCCCAGCGGCATGCGCTTGAGCGTGGCGGGGGCGACGGAGTGCCAGTCGAAGGTGGAGACCGCGACGATGACCATCACGGCGACGAGGGCGGCCATCGGGATGGTGGCGACCACGTCGCCGAGCGCCACGACCAGGATGAGCAGGAAGACGCCGGACAGGAACGTCGACAGGCGGGTCCGGGCGCCGGACGCCTTCACGTTGATCATCGTCTGGCCGATCATGGCGCAGCCGCCCATGCCACCGAAGAAGCCAGTGACGATGTTGGCCACGCCCTGGCCCCAGGACTCGCGGGTCTTGTTGGAGTGCGTGTCGGTGATGTCGTCGACCAGCTTGGCGGTCATCAACGATTCCATCAGCCCGACCAGCGCGATACCGACGGCGTAGGGGGCGATCAGGGCCAGGGTCTCCATCGTCCACGGGATCTGCGGCAGGCCGAGGGTGGGCAGGCTGTTCGGCAGTTCGCCCTGGTCCCCGACGGTCGGCACGGTCACCGCGGCGACCACCGTGATCACGGTCAGCACGACGATCGCGACCAGCGGGGCCGGCACGGCCCTGGTGAGTCGGGGCAGGCCGACCATGATCACCAGAGCGAGGGCGACGAGGGGGTAGACCAGCCACGGCACCCCGAGCAGGTACGGCACCTGCGCGGCGAAGATCAGGATGGCCAGGGCGTTGACGAACCCGACCATCACGCTGCGCGGGATGAACCGCATCAGCTTCGCCACCCCGAGAGCGGCCAGCAGCACCTGGATCGCCCCGCCCAGGATCACCGCCGCGATCAGGTAGTCCAGGCCGTGCTCCTTGGCCAGCGGCGCGACGACCAGGGCGATCGCGCCGGTAGCCGCGCTGATCATCGCCGGGCGGCCACCGCAGATCGAGATGACCACGGCCATGGTGAACGAGGCGAACAGTCCGACCCGTGGATCCACCCCGGCCAGGATCGAGAAGCTGATCGCCTCCGGGATCAGGGCCAGGGCCACCACCAGCCCGGCGAGGACCTCGGTCCGCAACACCTTCGGCGACAACCAGGACGGGCGGGACAGACGCGGCCGGGCGACCGCGGACAGCATCGAAGACATACAGCCGTTTCCACTCAGGGTGCACGCGTCCGGCGCACACACGATGCCGCTCCCCCGGGCAGGGAGCGACTGATCTGCACATACCAGTGCCGGTCGGACGTTTCCGGACCGTTTCCGGGCATCGTCGCCCGGAAGAAACCGCTCAAGAAGGAGACCGCGAGGGGCCGTAGCCGCACCTCGACGACCAGCACCGAACCTACCCTCCGGAGAGGGTAGGTTTCACCCCACGGTGATGATCATCACCGTGGGGTGAGCGTGGTACCGCTGGTGGATGAGCGGGCTCAGCCGCCCACGTAGGCGGCGAGGTGTTCGCCGGTGAGGGTGGACCGGGCAGCGACAAGATCGGCGGGGGTGCCCTCGAAGACGATCCGGCCACCGTCGTGACCTGCGCCCGGCCCCAGGTCGATGATCCAGTCGGCGTGGGCCATGACCGCCTGGTGGTGTTCGATGACGATTACCGACTTGCCGGAGTCGACGAGCCGGTCGAGCAGACCGAGCAGGTGCTCGACGTCGGCGAGGTGCAACCCGGTGGTCGGCTCGTCGAGCACGTAGACCCCGCCCTGCTCGGCCATGTGGGTGGCCAACTTGAGCCGCTGCCGCTCACCGCCGGAGAGAGTGGTGAGCGGCTGACCGAGGCTGAGGTAACCGAGGCCGACCTCGGCGAGCCGGTTGAGGATGCGGTGCGCGGCCGGCGTACGCGCCTCGCCGGACCCGAAGAACTCCTCCGCCTCGCTCACCGGCATCGCGAGCACCTCGGCGATGTCCCGACCGCCGAAGCGGTATTCCAGGACGGATGCCTGGAACCGCTTGCCCTCGCACTCCTCGCACACCGTGGCGACGCCGGCCATCATCGCCAGGTCGGTGTAGATGACGCCGGCGCCGTTGCAGTTGGGGCAGGCGCCTTCGGAGTTGGCGCTGAACAGCGCCGGCTTCACGCCGTTGGCCTTCGCGAACGCCTTACGGATCGGGTCGAGCAGCCCGGTGTACGTCGCCGGGTTGCTGCGCCGCGAGCCACGGATCGCGCCCTGGTCGATCGACACCACCCCGGCACCGGGCGGGATCGACCCGTGCACCAGCGAACTCTTGCCCGAACCGGCGACGCCGGTGACCACGACCAGCACCCCGAGCGGGATGTCGACGTCGACGTCGCGCAGGTTGTGCGTCGAGGCCTTACGGATCGGCAGGTGCCCGGTGGGCGTACGCACCGACTTCTTGAGGGTGGCCCGGTCGTCCAGGTGGCGGCCGGTGAGCGTACCGCTGGCCCGCAGCCCCTCGACGGTGCCCTCGAAACAGACGGTGCCGCCCGCCGTGCCGGCCCCGGGGCCGAGGTCGACGACGTGGTCGGCGATGGCGATCGTCTCCGGCTTGTGCTCCACGACGAGCACGGTGTTGCCCTTGTCGCGCAGCCGCAGCAGCAGGCGGTTCATCTGCTGGATGTCATGCGGGTGCAGCCCGATGGTGGGCTCGTCGAAGACGTAGGTGACGTCGGTCAGCGACGACCCGAGGTGGCGGATCATCTTGGTGCGTTGGGCCTCGCCGCCGGAGAGCGTCCCGGACGGCCGGTCCAGGCTGAGGTAACCGAGCCCGATCTCGACGAAGGAGTCGAGGGTGTGCTGCAACGACGCCAGCAGCGGCGCCACGGAGGGTTCGCGGAGCCCGCGCACCCACTCGGCGAGATCGCTGATCTGCATGGCGCAGGCGTCGGCGATGTTGACGCCCTTGATCTTCGAGGAGCGGGCCGCCTCGCTCAGCCGGGTGCCGCCACAGTCGGGGCAGGTCGTGAAGGTGACCGCCCGTTCCACGAAGGCGCGGACGTGCGGCTGCATCGCCTCGACGTCCTTGGACAGGAACGACTTCTGGATCTGCGGGATCAGACCCGAGTACGTCAGGTTGATCCCGTCGACCTTGATCTTGGTCGGCTCCTTGTGGAGCAGGTCGTGCAGCTCCTTCTTGGTGTACTTGCGGATTGGTTTGTCCGGGTCGAAGAAGCCGCTACCCCGGTAGATCCGGCCGTACCACCCGTCCATGCTGTAACCGGGCACGGTGATCGCGCTTTCGTTGAGCGACTTGCTGTCGTCGTACAACGCGGTCAGGTCGATGTCCGTCACCCGCCCGGTGCCTTCGCAGCGCGGGCACATGCCACCGGTGATGCTGAAGCTCCGCCGCTCCTTCGTGGTGGTGCCGCCACGTTCGATGGTCACCGCGCCGGCACCGCTGATAGAGGCGACGTTGAAGGAGTACGCCTGAGGCGACCCGATGTGCGGCTTGCCGAGCCGGCTGAACAGGATCCGCAGCATGGCGTTGGCGTCGGTGGCGGTGCCGACGGTCGACCGCGGGTTGGCGGCCATCCGCTCCTGGTCGACGATGATCGCGGTGGTCAGCCCGTCGAGGACGTCGACCTCCGGCCGGGCCAGGGTCGGCATGAAGCCCTGGATGAACGCGCTGTAGGTCTCGTTGATCAGCCGCTGCGACTCCGCCGCGATGGTGCTGAACACCAGCGAACTCTTGCCTGAACCGGAGACGCCGGTGAACACCGTCAGCCGGCGCTTCGGCAGCTCGACGGTGACGTCCTTGAGATTGTTCTCCCGGGCGCCCTGCACCCGGATCAGATCGTGGCTGTCGGCGGCGGGTGGTGCCGACCGGTTGTCCCTGCTCATCGCACTTCCTGGATACGGATCATGTTGCCGGCGGCGTCCCGGACGGCGCAGTCACGAACCCCGTACGGCTGGTCGGTCGGCTCCTGCACGATCTCGGTGTCGCTGGCCTGCAACCGCTCGAAAACGCTGTCGAGGTCGGGCGTGGCCAACAAGATCGAGGAGTAGGTGCCCTTGGCCATCATCTCGGTGATGGTACGGCGCTCCTCGTCGGTCACGCCGGGGTCGGCGGCCGGTGGATGCAGCACGATCGAGGTGCCGGGCTGACCGGGTGGGCCGACGGTGATCCAGCGCATGCCCTGGTAACCGACGTCGTTGCGGACCTCGAAACCGAGCAGATCCCGGTAGAAGGCCAGGGCGGCGTCCGGGTCGTTGTGCGGCAGGAAGCTGGCGTGAATGGTGATGTCCATGCCGGTCACGCTAGCTGCGACGCGCGGGCCGCTGCTTCTCGATTCCTGACCGGTCTGGTCACCTGTTTCACCACGCAGGAGGGCATCCCCTTCGTCGCACGGGCCGCGTCGCGCCGGTAGACGCTGGGCGGCACGCCGACCAGTTCGGTGAAGCGGGTGCTGAAGGTGCCCAGCGACGAACAGCCGACCGCGAAACAGACATCGGTGACGCTCAGGTCGCCACGGCGCAGCAGCGCCATGGCCCGCTCGATGCGCCGGGTCATCAGATAGCCGTACGGGGACTCGCCGTAGGCCAGCCGGAACTGGCGGCTCAGGTGCCCGGCCGACATGTTGACCCCACGGGCGAGGGCCTCGACGTCCAGCGGCTTGGCGTACTCACGGTCGATGCGGTCGCGCACCCGACGCAGCCGGGCCAGGTCGTCGAGACGCTGTTCGGTGGTGGATCTGCTGGTCACCTGAGCGATCGTGCCACGTCGGTCCGACAGGCGGCGAGTTCGGCGGCCCCCAGGCGCGCCGTTCGGGCGGGTTACGGGGCCCTACCGGGCCCATAGCGCACGGTAGTCTGTGGCGGACCTGCCGTCCGTGCATGAGGTGTCTCGGGGAGCCGGCGTTGACGATCGAACCCACCCATCCACCGGCGACTGTCAACGGCTCCGAGGCCGTGATCCGGTTGGCCCGGGAGGTGAGCGGGCGGATCGCTCCGGAGGAGTCGGGCATCTTCGATCAGGTGGCGACCGTCTGGCGGGCCGGGTTGGCGCAACGCCGGGCACCGGGCGGCGGGGTCGGTTTCGGCATCGAGGACGCCTTGGTCAGCGCGATCGTCATCGAGGTGGTGGCCGCATCGATCCTGGACGTGCTGCGTCTCGGTGCCAGCACCGTCCGGTCGCGGTGGCGGCGGTGGCGGGTACGAGGCCGGCGCAGACCGTCTGCGAGCGAGCTGGACCGCGCCGCGCTGCCGGCGGTCGACGGTCAGGTCGTCCTTACCGCCGCCCAGGTGGCCAGGTTGCGTTCGGTGGCCCGGGGCCACGCGATGACGCTCGGGCTCGACCAGGCCGCCGCCGACCTGCTCGCCGACGCCCTGGTCGGCGCGGTTCACCTCGACACGGCGCCGCCGGATGACACTCACCCCTGACCAGCAACGACCCCGGCCGCTGTGGTGGCTGTACGGGCTGATCGCGGTCGCCCTCACCAGTCTGGGAGTGGCGGCCGGCAATCTGTTCTTCCGCGGCACCCTGTCCCTGCTGATCCCCTACGACCTGACGACGACGCGCTGCGAGGCGCTGCACCAGGGCTCCCTCGACGCGTTCGGCGACTGCGCGGCAGAGCAGCTGCGCGTCCACGGATTTGTGGTCGGGTCAGCCGCACTGGTCCTACTCGCCGGAACGCTGGCTCTCGCGGTGGTCGTACCGTGGTGGGATCTGCGCCGGTTGGGTCGCCTCGGTCGGCTCGACGTCCCGCCGGCCCAGCAACGCTTCGCCGAGCTGTGCCAGCGGCAGGGGCTGTCGGGTGGGCGTACCCCTCGGTTGTGGGTGGCCGGGCCGGCGGTGCGCCACGCCTTCACCACCGCCCTGCCCGGCCGGCGACCCACCGTGGTGGTCCCGGCGCGGCTGGCCCTCGACGCCGGTGACCGGTTCGACGCGGTCGTCTCCCACGAGATCGCGCATGTGCTGGCCCGCGACGTCAGTCTGGTCTCGACGATCCGAGGTCCGGCATGGTTGGCTCCGCCCGCCGTGGCGCTGGCCGGCGTTCCCTTTCTGAACCTGTTCGGGGTGACACCACGGCGGGTCGCGGCACAGCTCGGGGTCGCGCTGCTGGCGGTGGTCGTGACGCTGCTCGCGGCCGCGCTGCTACGGCTGCGCGAGTACGAGGCCGACCGCTACGCCGCGAGCGTGGGCGCCGAGGCCGCCCTGACGGCGTCGTTCGCCCGGACGGTGCCGGCAGCGCGGCAGCGAAAGATCGGCCGGGCCCGCCGGTTGCTGGCCCGCCATCCCGAACCCACGGACCGGATACGCACCCTGCGGCAACCGGCGTCCGGCTACGAGGGCGGGTTCGCGCAGGCACTGGCGGTCGGCTTCGTCGCGGTCGCCGCCATGTACGCCACCCTCGTGCTGGTCTACTTCGGCGATCCACAGTGGTACGGGTGGGGCAACGGGGTTGTCCCGGTGGCGGCCGGTGTCGCCGTGCTCGGGTTGCTGTTTCCATCCCTGCTGCGGCGGGCCCGGCTGCCGCAGCAGGGATGGTGGCGTCCGGTGCTCGGCACCTGCGCCGGAGTCGCCGCCGGGGCCGCGTTCATGCCTGTCGTGTTCCAGGCCAGGCCACTGCGCTACCCGCCGACGCAGCCCGGTGATCCGGGGCGGACGGCACTCTCCGTGCTGCTGCTCACGCTGGTCGCCGCCGGGGTGGTCGCGCTCGCAGCCCACCTGGCCGAGCTGGCGGCCCGCCGGGGGCGGCCGGTCCACGCCGGCCTGGCCGGGTGCGCGGCCGGACTGACCGCCGTCGCCGCGCTCTGGACCGTCGGTCTGGTGGCCGCGGTCCTGCACGACCTCGACGACCTGCGGTATCTGCTCACCTATGGGCTGGCCAACCAGCCGTGGCCGGCGCTCGCCCTCGGGCTGCTGCCGGTCTACGCGCTGCTGTCGCCGCGACGCCTGCCCGGAGGACGGCGGTCGTGGCTGGTGGCGCTCGTCGCGGCAGCACTCGGCGGCACCGCGGCGATCCTGGTGACCGCGGAGGGTGCCGGCCTGACCGACCAGTTGCGGGCGCAGCAGCAGCGGTGGTGGCTCTGTGCCGCCGCCGGCGCGGTGGTCCTGGTCGTCGTGACGCTGAGCACCGCCTGGCCGTACGGCTGGGCGCGGGGAGTGCTCGCCGCGACCGCGACCACCGGCACCGCCACGGCGGCGCACTACGGGTACGGCCGGCTGACGGATCGGCCGACCGAACCGGACATGTTCGCCATGGACGTCGCGGTCGCCCCGCTCTGGCTCGGTCACGCCGTGCTGCTGCTGGCGGCGCTGCTGATACCGCTCAGCGCCGCTCGACGCCGGCCGATGATCGCCGAAAGCGCGACGCGGGGCCGCGCCACACCGGCCTGGGTGAGTGCGACAGCCGCGCCGACCGCGACGGCGGTCCTGGTCGCCGCCGTCGCGATCGTGGTCGTCAATGTCGGCGTACCCGGTGGCGTCGCCATCAACGCCGGCCAGCGCCGGCTGGCGGATTTCGACAGACGGTACGAGGTGGCACAACGGGTGCTCACCGCCGAACAGGCCGACCGGGCCGCCCAGGCCAGCGTGCAGGTGATCCCGTTCAGCTGGCGCGTCGTCGAGTCCGCGCCGGCGGGGCAGGGCATCGCGTCCGGGCCGGTGACCGTGTCCGTCCCAGAGTGTGAGCCCCTGGTCCGGGAACGGTTCCTGACGGTAGGCGAGCCCAGCCTGCGCGCGACCGGCAAACGGACCTACACAAGTGAACCGGCGGACGGTGACTTCCCCTACAGCGACCTGACCGTCACCGTCTACGCGTACGACGCCCCGGTGGGCGAAGCCGTGCTGACCGCTGCCCGGGACGCCCGGCGAGCCTGCCCGTCGTTCATCCTCGACGACTTGCTCGACGTCGAGGTCCGGGCCGCCAGCGCACCGATAATCGGCGAGCTGAGCTGGCGGTACGACAGCACGATGACAGCTGGTTTCGCCGATGGCACCACCGTCACCGCGGACAACGCGTACGTGATGATGGCGGTCGGGTACGCCGTCGTCACGGTGTTCATGTCAGCCTGGCAGGAGCCGCTGGACGAGCACCTGCTCCGGCTGGTCCTGACGGCCGTGGAGCATCAACTGCTTGAACCGTGACCGGCTGGTGTGTCCGGGCTGTCGTCGAGGTCAGCGGTCCCGGGGCGACACCAGGCCGGACTCGTAGGCGATGACCACGAGCTGGGCTCGGTCACGGGCATGAAGCTTGGTCATCGCCCGGTTGATGTGGGTCTTGGCGGTCAGCGGGCTGATCACCAGGCGTTCGGCGATCTGGTCGTTGGACAGGCCCTGCGCCAGGAGGACGACCGTCTCCCGCTCGCGATTGGTCAACTCCTTCAGTCGCGCACCGGTCGGTCTCCGCTGCGGCTCGGTGACGTACCGGTCGATCAGCTTGCGGGTGATCGACGGCGCGAGCAGGGCGTCGCCACGGGCGGCCACCCGGACGGCGTACACGAGATCCGCCGGCTCGATGTCCTTGACCAGGAAGCCGGCGGCACCGGCGCGAAGCGCGTGGAAGACATGTTCGTCCAGACCGTAATTGGTCAGGATGACCACGTGCACGCCGGCCAGCGTCGGATCCGCTGCGATGTGCCGGGTGGTCTCGATGCCGTCCATGACCGGCATCTGGATGTCGACGAGCGCGATGTCGGGCAGGTGCTTCCGCGCCAGGGTCAGTGCCTGCTGGCCGTCGGCGGCCTCGGCCACCACCTCGATGTCGTCCTCGATGTCGAGCAGCGCACGGAATCCGCTGCGCAGCAGCGGTTGGTCGTCGACCAGCAGGACGCGAATCATGCCGCGCCCACCGGAAGTTCGGCGTGGACGGTGAACCCGCCCTCGTCGCGTGTCTCGGCCCGCAACAGCCCACCCAGAGCGACGACGCGTTCCCGCATGCCGAGCAGTCCGACGCCCGGTGCCGCCGCCCGGCCCGGCGCGCCGTCGCCGTTGTCGTCCACCCGGATCGCGAGGGTGCCCGGCCGGTAGTCGATCCGTACCGAGGCCGTGGCGGCGGAGGCGTGACGGGCGATGTTGGTGAGGGATTCCTGCACGATGCGGTAGGCGGTGCGGCCCACCGCGACCGGCACGTCGGTCCGTTCTCCGTCGATCGTCAACGTCGCGTCCAGGCCGGCCATCCGGGCCCGTCGCACCAGTTCCGGGAGCTGGTCGAGCCCGGGCGATCCGGCGGTGCCGTCGGCGCGCAGCGTCTCCAGGGTCGCGCGCAGTTCCCGGGTCGCCTCGCGGCTGGCCTCGCGGATGGCCGAGAGCGCCTCCGGCACCGGCTCGCCGCGCCGGCTGGCCAGGTGCACGGCGACCTCGGCCTGCACCTTGATGATCGAGATCTGGTGGGTGAGGGAATCATGCAGTTCCCGCGCGATGTGCAGCCGCTCCTCGTCGGCGCGGCGCAGTGCCGTCTCCTCCCGGGTGCGCTCGGCCTCCTCCGCACGCCGCTCGGCCTGCCGAAGCGCCTCACCCGCAGCCCCGGCGGCGATCAGCCAGGCCACTTCGAGGGCGTCGCGGGCCCGCGCGAGTGCCTCGCCGACGGGTAGTCCCGGTGGTAGGACCAGAGCCGCGAGCGGAAGGGAGACCAGCATCGCGACGGCCGCCACGACCGTGACCACGCGGTGTCCCGCGCGTACGGCCGCGTAGACCGCGAACAGGAACGCGACGGCGGGCAGCTCGATGCCGGTGGCCTGGTGGCCCACCGCACACACGCCGGTGACGATCAGCACCGCGACCGAAGCTCGTCGACGCGCCGCCAACACCAGGCCGCCGGTCACCAGCCACGCGTAACCGAACAGGTCCGCCCCGGTGGCGGGGCGCGTTGCGGACAGTCCGGCGATCAGTAGCAAGGCTGTCACGCCCACCGCGATCGCCCAGTCCCCGACCGCGGCGCGCCTGAGGATCCGCCCGCACCGCTCGCTCATGGGCGCACCCTAACCGGCCGGCGCGGCCCGGCGACTCCTGCTCACGGACGACTGGCCGGCTACCACGTACGCGGTAGTGGGGCGGCGGCTACGGCGTTGGTGGCAGCCGGTCACGCCGGCTGCGGCAGCCGCAAGTGGTCGACGGCGGGAGTCGCCGTCACTGTCGTGCAGCAGGCACCGGGGGAAGCGTCGGTGCCCGGTCCAGGTGGTCCAGCCGAGCGAGGTCGGCGGTGCCGGCCCGGACCACGGTCGCGGCCAGCCCGGTGGCTGCCGGGTCGGACCCGCCCTGCTGTTCGGCGCTGGCGATCCGCACCGACTGCGTCAGATGCGCCCGCAGGTGCCCGGCAGCCAGGCGGTGAAACGTCCGCCCGGTGGCCGAGCGCAGCGCGGTAAGTTCCTCGTCGGTGAGCATGCCGGGCATGTCGTGACCCTCGTGCGGATTGGCCACCGGTGCGCCGAAGTCGGCCAACAGCCGCCGGGCCCGGGTCAGGTGGATACGTTCGCTGGTCTCGATCCGGGTGGCGAGCCGCCGCCAGGCCGGGTCGGTGGTCCGGTCCGGCACCAGGTCGAGGATCGGCAGCAGCCGTTCGGCCATGGCCACCGATAGTTGAAGCCAGGCGATGTCGGTGGCGCTGAACTGTCCGGCGGGTGGTGTTCCCGTGGCCGGTGGTGTTCCGGTGGCGCACCCGGTGGCGAGCAGCAGCGCGGCGAGCAGCGCGGCGAGCCGAGGTCGCACGCGGCCTCCTTCGCGTCCGCCCGGCGGCGGGCCGGTACGACCGGGCCCGCCGCCGGGTGTCACCTGTGGACTCAGAGCGGCCTGCCGTCGTGCCCGCACTTGATGACCGGACGGATACAGTCGCGGACGCGGCGCGCCAACTCCTCGACCGGCCAGGCGTTGAAGAAGTCGCCGTGCATCGTGTAGCCCGGCCCGGAGGCCAACCGCAGCCGCGACGGGTCACCGTTGACCGGGTACCGCAGGACCTGCCGCAGCTTCGGCACGTGCACCGGGTGGCTGGCCGGGCAGGCCTGGTTCACCGGGTAGGTCAGGTGGCTCTTGTGATCCGGTGAGTCGAGGTCCCGGCCGTTCCAGCACTGCGGAAAGTCGAGGTACGACTCCAGCATGGTGCCGGCCGGGCAGTTGACGAAGTCCTTCGACGGCGGCACGTGCCCGGCGTGCAGGCACGACCAGCGGGCGATGCTGTCGCCCGGTCCGGCGGCCCGGGCGTTTCCGGCGACGAGGCGCAGGCCCAGCGGGAACGGCTGCGTCTGCGCGACGACGTCGGGACGCACCCCTTCGCCGAGATAGTAGAAGGTGGCGATGGACGGTTCCACCGGCACGTCGTCGCGGTAGAGGGTCGGCACCCAGTACGACGAGACATCGACTCGCGGGTTGCAGGTGGTGGCGGAGCCGACCAGGTCGGGCAGCGTGGTGTGGGCGTTGGTCACCGTGCTGCCGAAGAAGCTGTGCATGTGCGAGGCACCGGGCAGCCCGGGGAAGACGATGGGGTCGTCCGGAAGCCGGTGGCTGTACGTGCAGTCGGCCGGGAATTCGGCCACCCGGATGGCGTTGACACCCGGGGCGGCGTCGGCCGGCGCGGTGCTGGCCACGACGTAGCTGCCGAGCAGCACCAGCAGGGCGCCGATCGCGGTGCCGAGGCGCAGCAGGCTACGGCTGGCGGGATGGGGTGCGGCGCTTTCCATCTCATGGCTCCTGTCGGGGAGGGGTCAGGGGCCTTCCGACGCCGCCGCCGTAGACTTCGGAGCTTCCCTGGCCGGACTGGTGGTGGTCGCGGATTGCGATTGAGAGAGAGCGCTCTCACATCAGCCTCACCCTAGCGTCGATGGTTGTCAATACGAACCGCAGCTGGGCGCAACGACGACGGGCCGACCCAGGGGTCGGCCCGTCGAGTGCCGATGCCGGCGGTGGGGCGTCGACCTCGATCGACACCCCACCCGGTCCAGGTCAGCCGCTTGAGCAGGTCGCGGATGGCGTGGTGTTGTTACCGTTCTTCCAGAGCGTGATGCCGAAGTTGTTGCCGTTACCGTTCGGACGTGCGGTGATCGTGCCGCTGTTGCCGCTGATCGAGGCGTTCCAGCTGTTCTGCAGGCTCTGGCCGCCGTTGGTACGGATGGTGACGGTCCAGTTGTTGCTGCCACTGACCGAGAAGGTCGTGTTGAACCGGTCGTTCCAGTCCTCGGCGCGGTTCACGCTGACCGTGCAGCCGCCGTTACC